>NZ_JBQCWV010000001.1:228226-418186 GCF_051957055.1 Neisseria sp. P0020.S005
CGAATTTAATTTCCGCAACTGGCTCAAAAATCCGACCAGTTTATCAACTTAACCCGAGGAGCTTTTTCATGAGTGCAAAACACCGTATCGTTATTCCGCCTTACGCTATTCAAACACCGCCCGAATGGTCTCAGAAAATACCGACGGTCAAACAGTCGTTCTTCTCCAACGGGTATGACTATAACGGCGAAGAAAAGCGGTTAGGCAATTTGTTTGGCGGTGTCCACCAAATCAATATTTTTAGCGTTATGAAGGATAATCCCGAATATGAGGCGGTGCGCCAATTCTCCAGTCACAGACAGTTGCTTCAAAAATATATCCGAGATAAACGGCTAGCCCCTCTTATGGGTGCTGATAGCATCAATCCATTTTTTAAAAATGCCGGGGCTACTTTGGAAGACATAGAAATTTTTATGAGTGCTGATTCCAAGTTTGACAGTATCGGCAAACTGCGTGATCTCCAACAGGACTATATGTTGCTGCATACCAAACAGGCTGTACGTGCATGGGAGGGGATGAATGATAAGAACCGTATCCGTGAACGTTGGCCGGGAATCCGTTATGTAATGGCATTGACGGCTGAACTGATTAAAATGACCCAAGACGGTAATCCGTTTGCCCATGCCGCACTAATCAAGTTCGAACACGAGTTGTCTCAGACTGCGGCTTTTTTGAAGGACGAAACCGATAAAATGCGTTTGTTGGTGGAACGGGTTAACACTTCCGGAATCCATATCGGTGTGGTTGAAAACGAGAAGCCGGTAAGCATTCCTGTCGGCCATATCCGTGGTTACGGTTTTAGCCTAATCCAACTGTTGACGGCATACGACATGTATATCCGTCTGGCCAAAACACTGATGCTGAAAGGTCTGTTGGAAAACTCGGTATGTAACAAAATCATCCGAGAGGGCGGTTCGCATATCAGAAGACTGAACCAAAATCTGTACTTGGTTACGATGAAAATGCGCAAGATTAAAAACCTTTCACGTCACGACTTCCTGAATGATGAAGACGGTTCGCTGGGCAAACGTCTGAAAACAGCAATTGATGAAAAGGCGGTTGATCCTATTCCACATAATGTGTTGATCTATGAAACCGTACCTCAATACATTTTCCTGCGCTCTCCGTTCTCGGCTGCCGAGTTGGAAAAAATGACGGCTTATGCGGCGCAATACGGGCTTTTGGCTATCGGGGAAGAAGCATAAGAGTAAATTTTCTTCGGTGGAAAATTCGTGTAATTAAAGTCAATACGCTAAAAGACTTTTAAGGGTAAGGGCGAAGCTGAAGCAAGATAGGTGTATACTCCCTATACATTCTAGCGTCTGTGGATAAAGCATATGGATTGTGGACATTTCCGTCATGGCAATACCGTGGGTTGATTGGAAATTATTAACTGGCAAGTGGATAGCATGGAAAGACAAGATATAACTGCGGATACGCTATACGGGCGTTTCGGCAGTTTGAAACGTATTAAGGGCATTGATGCCGTAAATGGGCAAATCCGCCGTTTTGAAACAGAATGGCGCGAGCTGACCATGGATGCGAAGGTGTTTGTTGCAGAAGTCAAGGAAATGCGAGAACAGGGCATTTTGTTTCTTGGGGTTCGTTCCCGTAGGAACTACGGTATGGGTAAAAACCTACCGCATTATCCTCGGGACGAGTACCACATTCCCTATGTGTGCTTTTTGTATCGAGGGCAGAACCTCAACGAATGGGAACAGGTTTTTGAATTGCTGCAAAAAAAGAACTCATCGTTCGATGAAATCATGATTCACTTCCAAGTGTATTTTGCCATGAAGGACTATTTCCACCGTGCGGGGTTGTTGGTATTCAGGCTGAGGCAGCTGTACGACATGAAAGTGGAAATTGAGGCAGCGCTGGCTGTGAGCGGTTTTGAAAAAAATATGCTGCCCGACAGGGTGCGTTACAATCCGTTTGAAGAAGATTTGCCTGGATACTGAAGCAGAGGCTGGAGGTGTTTAGAGGAGGCCGCCTGATGTTGTTCCTATCCTAGTAGTAAAATCTAGAGAAAAGAGTTTTGTACCCTCAGGAACGAATATGAGCCGGAGGCTTGTGGGTGTCGACGCTTTCTGAGGTAGGATTATGCTTATCACATTTATTTTCAACCACTTAGTATTGAAAAACATCTGCAAAATTTTCACAAAACCTATTGACAAATAAAAAATTCAGGGGTAAATTGCATTTTACCCCCATCTTTATTGGTAGAGTTTATATTTACCATATTCAAAACACAGGCAATCCGAAAGGAATGCCTGGCATGTCTATTGATCTGAAAATCCGAGGTAATCTCGGTCAAAACATTACCCTCAAAAAAATCCAACGTTCTGGTGGCGAAGAAGTCACTGTATTAAATTTTTCCATCGCCTCTACCGAATACCGTCCCGATAATTCGTCGGGCGAGCGTCG
Organism: Neisseria sp. P0020.S005; assembly: GCF_051957055.1. Taxonomy (NCBI): domain Bacteria; kingdom Pseudomonadati; phylum Pseudomonadota; class Betaproteobacteria; order Neisseriales; family Neisseriaceae; genus Neisseria; species Neisseria sp. P0020.S005. The sequence goes on from NZ_JBQCWV010000001.1 coordinate 230,654, forward strand.
TTATGTCGCAGGTCATACCGAATGGGTCGAATGCGAATACTGGGAGCGCCGTGCCGAGCATTTGGCCAGTATTCTAGTCAAGGGGCTGCCTGTAACAATTACTGGCCGAGAAAGCATCGGTTCTTATGAGAAAGATGGTGTGGTTCACCGTACCCGTAAAATCCGCGTAGAAGACATCTACCTCAATCTGGATTCGACCCGCATTGAATCCGTCACCTTACGTCCGCCACGTCCGAACGAAGCGGATGACGCGCCGTTCTGATTCCATGTTATACGGAATAAGGGCGGCTTTCTGCCGCCCCTGGCTACTCTCACTTTGGGGCAAACATGTCTAAACCCGATATTTTTGAAATCAACCGTAACCGCGACGGCGGACGTCAATTTGTCAGTCTGATTGCCGGCGATGATGCTGATGGAATTTTCTATTACGAAAACGAAAATGCGATTGCGACCATGGGCCTGTTCGATCCGCTTCCGGGCTGGAATGCTGAAATGGGCAATTCCTTTGACGAATTGCTGGAAATCCAATATCCAGCAGGCACGCTGATGTCTTTTCACAATTTTGGCATCCCCGACATTGACGAAGTAACTGGCCGTTACGAGGCGGAACGTCTGGGTGCTTACGGTGACGAGTCGGTCGCATTGGCTAAAGAAGCGGTAGTCGGACGTGCTGAATACCTTCGGAAGGGAACGAAACGCAAATTGCTACATGCCAGCGATGCCAAAATCCTGCAGCCGGTGTGTACTTGGACGCTCAAGATTCCGCTAAAAACCAAACACCCTTTGGACGGCTCGGAAGAGGACTACCGCAAGTTTATGAAGGAATGTGAGGAGTTCAAACGGCTGTACAGCCAGTGTCTGAGCCAGTTGCGCTCGGCCGGTCTCAATATCCGGTTGGCGGATCGTTCCGAGGCGATGGCGATTCTACGGCGTCCCTTTGATATGGACGGCAAATGGGACGGCGGAATTGATGAGGAAATGCCGTTGAATGTGCAGCTGTTCCCACCGGGGACATCGGTGGACTGGGGAGTATTCCGACAGGGAATTCTGCTGTGTAAAGGCTTTTCGCATGACGGTAAAAATCAAAACGTCGGCATTCTGACGATCGACCGTTATCCGACCCAAGAGAAGCCCTGGCATATGTCGCGCATGATCGATTTGATCGGTCATCCGAGTGGCAGCGGTCCGCAGCCGGGTATGCCGTATATGTTCCAGACCACGATTCATTTTCCGAATCAGGATAAAAAGCGCACCAAGGTCAGCTCCAACCACCTGATGACGGAACGAGCAGCCAAAGTACCGGGAGCGTTGAAGATTTCCCCTCGGCTGCGCCGCCGTCTCGCAGGTTTCAAAATGATACAGGAAGAAATCACTAAAGGCGGACAGATGGTCGAGGTCTGCACGACGTATTCGCTGTTTCATCATTCCCGCCGGCAGATCCGTGAAAGTTTGGCACGCATGGCAGCATATTTTCGCAGTAACGGCTTTCTTATGCGTCAAGAACGGCTGTTACCGGCAGTCAGCTTCTTCAATACTTTGCCGATGAACGCATCGCCAGAGAGCATCAAACGGACTTTCCGTTTTAAAACCATGCCGACCGCTATGGCGGCACACCTTCTGCCAGTGATGGACGAATGGCGGGGTTTCGGCAATCGCAGCATGTTTACCACTCGTCGCGGCAAACCTTTCCGATTCGGTATTTTCGACTCGCAGAACTCAAATTACAACGGTCTGATCTTGGGCCAGTCCGGCCAGGGTAAATCGGTACTATCTCAGCGCATGATTCAGGACGAACTGTCGCTGGGAACCAAGGTTTGGACCATCGACCGGGGTATGAGTTATGTGGCGGCGGCGCAAATCGCGGGCGCACAGGTTATCGACTTCCATCCGAACTCCAACATCTGCCTGAATCCGTTTACCCGTATCAGCGACATCGAGCGTGAGATGGAAATCTTGATTCCGATTTTCGGGAAGATGGCCAAACCGACCGAAGGTTTGGACGATTTGGAAAGCGCTTTGTTGATGGAAGCGATCCAGTCTGTATTTACGGCCAAAGCCAATGATGCCGAAGTAACTGACGTGATTCAGTATTTGCAGGCGCAAAGCGGCCATATGAGCGGAAAACAACATGAGTTGGCCATGCTGCTGATGCCTTTCGGCTCGACCGGCAGCATGGGGCGTTGGTTCCGGGGTAAAAACAACCTGCGGACCGAGGCGGACTGGACGGTGCTGGAAATGTCGGGACTGGCGACCAACCGCCATCTGCACGATGTGGTGCTGATGATGACTGCAACTGGCATCAGTCAGGAAATGTTTATTAAACATGACGGTCGCAAACGGCTGTTGTGGCTGGAAGAGTGCGGTGACTTGCTGAAGGATGCGCCGTTCGCGCAATGGACAGGGCAGTTGTGTTCCAAAGTCCGTAAAGAAGATGGCGGAGTATGGGTAGTCGGCCAAACCTTCAACCAGGTGTTCGCCACCAAATTTGGTTACGACATCATGGGTTCAACCTACACCAAATTCATGTTCCGTCAGACCGGCGATTCGTTGGAACAGGCGACGCGGGAAGGCTGGTTCAAGCCCTCTCCCTATATTTCGAGCCTGTTGCAGAAAATTCATACAGTCAAAGGCGAGTACGGCGAGTTCGTCTTGATTTCCGGCGAAGAGACGGCTGGCATTGTGCGGCTGATCGAAACCCCGTTCAACCGCGTACTGTTCAGTACTGAAGGGGTATTTTTTACCGATTTGAAAAACCGCATCCGTGCCGGTGAGAAAGTGGCGGACCTTATCCGCCGCGAAGCCTGGAACCGTTACGGCGACGGTACGTTTGACTAAGAAAAGGATTATGCAATGAGTGCGACGTTCATATTCGGCGAACACCGAAAATAACAGGCATCGATAACAATGGTTGGATTGATGAAAACGGAATCTGAAAAGGAGTATGCATGAGCAGTAAAGCCAAAACAGACAATCAGCAGGAAACAGGTGGTCGTACCGATACGGCCGACAACGGCTCTGGCAGCCTGCTGGCCTTGGGGTTGGCGGCGGTGGCACTAATGCTGGCCGGCTACAACTTTTACCAATCGTCGTTCAGCCTTATGGCCAAACCTGCCGCAGGATTTTATGTAGTCGACAGCGACCGCTTGGCGGCGTCTTACCTGACACAGGCAATGAGCAGGTCGCAAAACCAAGACCCTGACGAGGTACGCCGGATGCTGACGCAGAATCTCGAGCAGGTACAGGCGAAACTCAGTCAGATGTCCGATGACGGCATGATTATCGTCCAACGCTCGGCCGTCGTAACCTACCCTAAAGGGGCGGACATTACCGAGCGGGTGGCGCAGGAACTCGGCATTACGCTGATTGCACCGCAAACAGGTTTTTCTCCCAATGCCGTGCAGCCGCCGGCTTCCCTGCCTCAAGACGGCGGCTTGCCGGCAACCGGTACGGCAGGTGGCGGAGCGGAGTTGGACTGATGAAGGTGTTGGGGAAAGAGCTGACCCGGAACGACTGGCTGCGCGGCCTGTGGGCGGTGCCGTTGGTTTTGGCGGTCAAGCTCGCCTCGGTCGGCATTACCGAGCGTTACGGCATCATGCTGGAGCGCACGATTTCCGGCTGCTTGCCGTGGTCGGTCTATCTTTGGGATAAAACAGAAGCCGTCGGACAGTTGGAGCGTTACGATTTGGTGCTGTTTCCGGCTAAAAACATGCAGCCGGTGCTGGCAGACGGCGAGATGGTCGGCAAGTTGGTTGCAGGACTGCCGGGAGACAGAGTGACCGTCAAAAACGGCAATCTGTACATCAACGGCAGATTTTTGGGCGATGTGCGCTACGTCGCCGGCAAGTGGAACAAACCTCTGACGGCATGGGATACCGAATACCGTCTGGGAAAGGATGAAGTTTTCGTATATGGAACGGAAAAACACTCGTATGACTCCCGCTACTGGGGGCCGTATCCTGTCAGCGCTTTGGTTGGCCGCCTGCGCGTTCTGTTTTGAGGCAAAAGCCGATGACGCGGCGTTTTTAAGCGACCTGATCCGGCAGCAGAAAGCACGCAGCGTGCAGTTTACCAAAGAGGCCGAGCAACTGACGGCGGGGAGCCGCCGTCTGCCGGCCGGACAGAATCCGACCATGGAGGAATTACAGCACACGCGCACAGTGGTCTTTTTAAGCCGTTCCATGCCGGAACAGATTGTATTGGGCCTGTTGGAACAGGGAGCCGGACGTAAAGACGTGGTGTTTGCCTATCGCGGCTGGGGGAACGGCAGTGTGGAGGAAATGTTCGATTACACCGACACCCTCTATAAAAAGCTGTCGCAGCGTGCCAAGAAAAACCCGCCGAACATCATTGTGCAGCCGGCTGCATTTGCCGAATACCAGATAACCTACGTTCCAGCACTGCTGCATCAAGACAGCAACAACAAATGGTATCTGGTGCAGGGTGTACAAAACATCAACGCTTCGGTCAATGCGGTCAAAGAGCGCCGTTTCAACCAACGCCTGAGCCAGCAGTGGCGCGTAAGCGAACCCGATCAGGCAGACGTTATGCGCCGACAGGCACAAAAGCGCGACTGGAACAAGGAAGCGGCACAAGCTCGTCAGGATGCACAGGCAGCCTTGGCAGGCCGTCTGAATCTCCCGGCAGCAGCAGAGCGCAAAATTACCCACGTGATACCTTATCAGATGGCCGCTTTCGACATTACCGATCCGAAAACCGGCAAGGTTCTGTATCCGCGCGGAACACGCTTCAATGTTTTGGCCTTGGATCCAGCCGGCGTGCGCGGTTTGGTGGTCATCGACGGCCGCAATGCCTGGCAGGTACGTTTCGCCCAAGCCATGAAGAAATACCATCCCGATCTGGTGGTGCTGTACACACGCTTAGGCCGTTTGGACGATGCGGGACTGAATGCCGCGCCGTTGGACGACAGAACCCGCAAGCTGTTGCAGGTCAAAGCCGTACCGACCTATTACCGTCAGAACGGCAAGCATTTCGATGTCGTCGAAGTAAAGAATCCGTAGGAGTCCGTCATGTTGAAAAAAATCCTTGCCACCCTGCTCTTTGGTGCAGCAGCCGGTTTTGCTTCGGCCAACAGTTGTTCCAATGCCGGTATGGGCGCAATCACCGACTTCTGCTTTGATTCGGCCTTCCCTTTACGCATCATGGGCAACACCGTTATTTCCGGTAACGACGTACCCAATCCACCGCACGCGACCAATAAGAGTATCTGCAAATGCGGCAAAGAACCGTATGTCCGCTATGGCTATACGCGCGGTATGTGGCTGCCTACCCGCTTGGTCGAAGTCGTGCGCAATCCTTCCTGCTCGCCTGTTTACGGCGACAAAGTCGGACAGGTTCTGAAACAGATGTCTCGTGTCGGCGGACTGACCGGCGAGGTTTCCGCCAACGGCGGTAGTGTCGGCCAAGGTAAATATGATACTGGTTTCTATCACTACCACAGCTGGGAATTCCCGATGTACAACATTTACGGCTGGACACCACGCTGTTTCTATCGCGGCTCTTTCGAGAGTTCGGTATTGCAGCCTACCTGGTCGAAAAGCGACGTGGTATGGAGCAACCTGCTCTATCCGGAGTGGATGGCCATCGGCAATGTAGTCAACAATCCCCTGTTCGATATGGCGGCGCATACTGCCTCCTGTGTGGCCAATACCACCGGAGCCGGTTGGGGTTATGCCGACGATACCGCTTTTTGGTTAGGCGGCTGCATGGGGAACAACCTTCCGGCCGTCGGTTCGCTGTCAGCCGAGCGCGACAGCACCGTCGCCACCTCGACGATTCTAAACCGGTCCATCATGGTATCCAACCGCACTGGCGGTTTTGCCAGCATGAGTACCGTCGGCGACGACGCATTGTGTTCTCCGATACCCGCTCCTTATCCGCGCAAATCCGAATTTAAGTCCACCATGCTGTATCCGTACAGCGAATCTTCTTCTGGTTCGGCTTCCGGCAGTGCCGCGGGTTTGGATTTGGGGGCAGCCGTCAAGCAAAGCGCGGGAGAGGTGGCGAGCTTTTTGAACATTACCAGCCGCTGCGCCCATCGTCTCGGAACCAGCAGCTTGCGGTGGGGTTTGGGCCGCAGCGAGAAAGGTACGAAAACCGGTGACGAAGATGCGGTTTACCTGTTGTGGCGTTGGGTGGACTGCTGTGAATTTGATTGAGGAGTGAGAGATGAATACCGTTAAAACCGCTGCTGTCTGTCTGACTCTGTTGACCGCTCTGAATGCGGCGGCACAGGATGGCAAACAGGAAATGGACAGAAAAGTTTTCGGTGGAGAGCGCCGAAGTATCGGTACGCCGGCTGCCAAAGCACCGTTAGAGAAAAAAGCGGATAACCCCGCCCCGAAAACTGGCTACAAGCGCAAACCAAGCGAACAGGAGGCGGCACGACAACTGTACGAACGTTTTACCCACGGCGACAACCTATATGCAGCCAAGCTGAGGGATGCGGCCAACGGAGGCAACCGTTGGGCTTCGCTTTATTACGGCTACCTGGCCGAAACCGGCAAACTGTCCGGCCGTCAGGATATGCAACTGGCGCTGCGTTCCTATCAAAAAGCAGTTAAAAATCCCGACGGAAGCCTGACCGGCAACCATTTGGCTGCTTACAACCTCGGTCTGGCCTACTACTACGGTAAGGGTGTGGCTCCAGACAGCCGTAGTGCATTGAAATGGCTTCTGACCGCGATACAGGCATATCGCGAAAGCAAAGGTCGAAACGCCGTGTTTTGGCCGGCCGAATACCATGCCGGCCTGATTAAGGAGGCGGCAGCCAAATCAGCACCGACGCAGTTGGTTGAGGCTCGCAGCCATTATGCCAATGCCGCTCGGATGCGCGACCCGAATGCGCTTTACCGTTATGGACTGCTGATTGCCGCTGAAAACCAGCCTGCAGCTCTTCCCTATTACAACCGTGCTGCCGACCGTTGGCACAGTGGCGCAATGGTGGCTTTGGCACGCTATTACAGCAAAGTCGACAGCATGCACAAAGCAAACCGTCTCGAAGCTGTACGCTGGTTGCAAATCGCGGCGGCAACCGACAAACAGTACGCATCTTATGCTAAGCGCGCCATGAACAGTCTGAAGCCGGACGAGCAGAAGCGGGTCGGCAGTTCCGTCACTATGTGGCTGCAACGTCGAGGCATCCGCCCTGCTCCGTTCGACTACGCCGCCCCGCTGTTTGAAGACCCTGCCACCATCCGTTAGAGGCTGAATACGATGAAAAACTGGAAAACAAAAACCGCCGCCGGTCTGATGCTGGCCGCTTTGGTTGGTGCGGGTTGGAGCATGCAGGCACTGGCAGAGGGTTCCGCCTTCGGGAAGGCTATCGACGACGGCTACTTCTGGTACAAGGACAGGCCTGCCGCTAAACCCAAACCTAAGTCCAAAGAAGAACCCAAACCGGAAGCTGTGCCGGCTCCGAAGCCGTATGAAAAACAAGAAGCACCCAAGACCGAAAAAAAGGCCGAGTTCGGCTCCGCCACCTGGATACGCGACAAACAGAAAGAGTTGCTCGAGCTGGCAATTTCCAATCCGACCGAAGAGAACGTCCGCGCCTATCTATACGTCAACCGGCTGATGCTCGATAAGGCCGACGAATTTGCCCGTATGAGCAAAAAAGTGACCGATGCCGACCCGATGTTGTCAGAATCGGTGCGCGTACCGATTTCCGCCTTGGCACGCCAACAGGTACTGTGGCAGATCGACCAGGCCAAAGAAGGCATCATCAAGGATTTGAGCCGCAAAGCCGGTATTTGGATGTTTTTCGACAGCAGTTGCGCCTTTTGCCAAAGCCAGTACCAAGTCACCAAGATGCTGGAAAAGAAATACAACATGCAGGTGCGCTATATCAGTACCGACGGCGGTGTCATCAACGGCATGAAACCCGCGCAAATCCGTTATGACCGTGGTGGACAACGCGCACGCAGCATGGGCATCCAACTGACACCTGCAACCATTTTGGTTGCCCCGCCCGACCGCGTGGCCGTCGTCGCCCACGGTGCAATGAGTATGAGTGAATTGGAGCAAAAAATCGTCACGGCGGCCATCGACATGAATCTGGCTGATCCGAACCTGACCAACATCGCCAAACTGAACGAGCGCGGAATGATCAGCAGCAAGGATCTGAATGCCGCTAAAACCAAGTTGGAAGACCCAGACAATATGGACGAAGTGGTCAAAATGCTGAACGGCATCATCAAAAACAAAATGTAGGAGACCCAAGTTATGTCGATTCTGAAAAACAAAGCCAAAACCACTTACGCGACCATCAAAATCGGCGTAGTGGCCGCCTCACTGCTGTTTGCCGCCCTGCCTTCGACCGTTCAGGCCGACATCGCTTCCGGCATGGATGCGATGTGGACGACGACCTCTCCCGAATTGGGAGCTGTCAACGGTAACTACGGCGGTTCGCTTGGTGGTCTGAGTATGCGTTCGCCAGTGCGTTCGTTCAATATTCTGGCCTACGACCCGCCGCGCTTTTCGGCCGGATGCGGCGGCATTGATGCCTACTTTGGTTCGTTTTCCATGATCTCCGTGGACAATATGCGCAACATCATCCGCGCAATCATGGCCAACGGTACCGGCTATGCCCTCAAAATCGCCTTGAACAATATGTGTCCGTCCTGCGAAAACATCATGAGCGGTCTGCACGACATGACTAGCAAGATTAACGGAGCAGCCAAAAACACCTGCCAAATCAGCAGTGCGATGGTTGAAGCGGCACGCGGCGACACTTCACAGATAAGTAGCATGCTCGGCGAAACCAAAGGCAGCTTCGAGGCGGCATGGGGCGCGGCCAAAGGTGCGGTTTCCGATTTTTCGGAAGCCCTGCAAAAGCGCAGCTATTCCGGTAAAAATGCCAATCGTCCTGATGATGCGGCTGAACAGTCTACCATTTACGGCAACAACATGATGAATACCCTAGCATCCGCAGGCGTATTCGGCAAAAACGGTCAGAGCGGAGGCGGTATCAATACCGAGCCTTACGGTGGCGACCAGAGCTACCTGCAACTGGCGATGAACCTGTACGGCACCACCATTGCGCTGACCGGAAGCAATGCCGCTTCCAGCACTTCCGGCGGCATGTTTGCTAAGGAATCCAAAGAAAAAGGCGATAAGGTGTACGAACCGATTTGGTCGTTCCGTGATTTGGTGTATGGCAGAGAGACCGGTGCGGCATTGGACGGCTACAAATGTTCCGATTTCAACATCAATAAGGCCGACAGCTGCCAAACTGTGACCATGGCTGAAACCGAGTTTCCCGGCGTGAAACGCTACATCATCAATATGATGGCCGGCAAACAGACCGCTTACGGCGACCGCAGCAGTATGGGTGACTCCGTCGTAACCGCTATCGCTTCCGATTCGATTATGGCGCACTTGGCTGACAATACCATCCCTCAAAGTACCAAGCAGATTGCCTTCGTCAATTCGATTCCGGAAGAAATCCGCAGCAAGCTGGCTGCGGCAGCCAAATCCGGTACGCGTCTGCAAACCCAAGCCGTCTCAGCCTTTGCCGATGCATGGGCGGAGCAGATGGGCGCAGAGCTGGTGATGGCCATGAACAAAAACATCGCCTCGGCCTACTCTGCCAACGTGACCCAAAACGGCAAGCACATCGTGCCGCTGAGTGACAGCCAAAAAACACAAATGGCAAAACTGGAGCAGGAAGCCAACAACCGCCTGGCCTTCAATGCGCGTTCCCAAACCATGCAGAACCTGTCGCAGATGCTGGATACTGCATTGGCGATTAAAAACGGATTGACCACTGCAGCAAAATAAGGAAACCGTATCATGCCTTCCCTGAAACGCCACCTAGCCCGCATCAGTGCTGTCTTGGCTTTATTGGCGGCTTTCGTACCAGCCGCCTATGCCGCAATTCCCGACAGCGAAATTCCCGGAAATGCCGATATCTCGACCATTTGGGTGGTCGGCGACATCGACATGGTTGCCCGTACCTTCAGTATGATAGCCATGCTGTTCAACAGCGATTCCGGCTCTATGGTCATCTCCGCCATTCAGCTGGCCATCCTGATAGCTATCACGCTAATGTGCCTGAGCGCGGCAACCTCGATGAAATTAGAGCCGTTCAAAACCATCCTTATGATCATCTTTTTGGCGTTCGCGATTATTCCGACTACGCCGGTATATGTTGCCTCCTATTACGACCAAGCATTGAACAGCAATGCCGGTGCGGTGCGTTTCCGTAAGGTGGACAACATCCCGGTTGGTGTGGCATGGACGTTGGGCTTGTTCAGTAAGTTGGGTAAGAGTTTTACCGAAGGCATCGACACGGCCAGTAGCGTAGTGCCCGATGTCAACTGGACGGGTACGGCAGCCGTCGAAGGGCCGGTAGCCGGTAATCTGTCGGTACACGGAACGCAGGGCTTTTTTAGTCCGCTGCGTACACTGATGCAGTTGCGCCGTCAGTTCAACACCCCTGAAAACGCCCTAATCATGACCAATATGGCCATTGCTACCCGCTCCTGCGGCTGGAATGTGCGTTGGAGCGACGTGAGTAAAGAAGGCTTCCTGCGCGTGCTGACCAGCGGCCATCAAAGCGGTATGACACAGATTATGGTTCCCGATCCGGCTAGCGGCGGCAAGGCTATCCAAACTTCGATGAACTGTGCCGATGCTGGCAAAATCATCGCTGCCCAAGTATTGAGCCACACTACTCCGGCAACCGCGCAAAGCGCTTCGGCAGCCGCCAATCAGATTGTGGCTACCCGCAACATGAGTGGCAGCTCCGGTGTAACGTTAGACTCGTCTGCGCGTGCAGTCAAAATTCAGACCGAGTTGGATGAATTACCCGGTGCATTGGCGACCCAGGTCAGAGGCTCTTCTGGCAGCAATCCGCGACCGGCGGACGTATTGACGACGGCCTACGCTATGGCAAAGCAGAGCGGTACCCTGACACCAAATGCCCTGGCACAGTATTACAGTGCCGGCGTGCAGATTGATGCGGCTTCGATTCAGGCTTCGATGATTTTTAATCAAATCGCAAATCAGTGTATCGGTGCACAAGATGCCTCCTGTACCCAGGCCGCCGCCATGATGACGGATGCCATCGGTACTTCCGCCGTGGATGCCGCCGGTGAAGCGTCGATTTTTCAGACGCTGGCCGAAGGCTTCTTGAACCTGATGCTGTGCCTGTATATTGGGGTGACCCCGCTGATGGTATTCATGATAGTGATTCGTGGCTGGGCGGGTTTCAAACTGTTGGGCATGTACATCATGTTGGCGGCGTGGATTAACGCCTGGCTGCCGATTGACACCCTGATTGCCCATTTCATGCAGCAAAACCTGATGGACAACCTATACAAAGCTACCTTGGCCATTATGTACAGTGGTACGCCGAACGTGGTGCTGTCTCCGGGATTTACCGCCGGACTGTTCGACAGCATCCAAAAATCCATTCTAACCGGTTCATCGCTGATGGCCTATATACCGACCATTCTGTTCTTTATTTTGAGCGGTTCAGCCTATGGATTTGCGGCGATTGCCAACCGTGCCAACTTGGTCGGCCAAAATGCCATCAAGGAAGAACTGGAAGCGCCAGATCTCCATAAAACCAGCGTCATCGGTGCAGAGAGGATGATTCAGAATGCGACTCAATACGGCCCTGTGGAAAGCATGGAGGATTTGCAGTCTAACGCCTATGCAAACAGCCCAACTACTTTCAACCTCGCCATGACCGACAGTCAGACCGAAACGGCTAAGCGCGTACTGTCCGCACAGGCCAGCGCGTTGGGTACGACGGCGGAGCAGATGACGTTTGCCCATGTCGATTCAGACGGCGTGGCCACCTCTTCCGGCTGGGTTATCGACCAGGCGACCGGCCAGCAAGCTTCGGCGCGTTATGTGGAAGCGGGTACGCATGTGATGGCGGATTCAACTACGAAGGGAATAGGAGGAAAGGTATATGCGGGAGCTGATGCTTCATTAAAACTATCTACTCCGGGAGCAGAATTGCTAGGCTTTGGTGCATCTGCAAGTGCCAAAGCAGGAGGTATGGTTGAGCTTTCTGCAAATGGCCAAACTTCTGACACCAACAGCACCAGTACCGGTAGTGAGAAATCGGAGGGTACGACTACCAGCAGCAGTGTAACCAACCGCAACGGTCTGACCATGACGGCGGCAAGCCTGGACTCGCAGACACTGCAACAGGTTCACAGCCAGACCCTTTCCGATTTGCGCTCCGATATGAGTAGTTTGGAAAACGCTGCTTCCCTGCAACAATCCGGCAGCAGCGCCACCAGTATCGACCAAAAAATGTTCAATGAAGTCATGATCAATGTCGACCGAGACAGTCAGGCCGCCGACATCCAGCGTAATGCAGCCATTACCGCTGCCGAGCAGTACAGCGACAAAGTGGCGCAGACCATTATGGATGCGGGTCGTTTCGGCGGCAATGCCAATGGTGCACTGTTCGACAAATTGATGGCATTCAATGCCGGTGGCAGCGATGAGGAACGGTTAGCGGCCAATGCCGCCATGCGAGAAATCTTCAACCACAGTGATATGCAGGGCATCGAAACCCACAAAGCAATGCTGGAAGGTCGTATGGATATGCTTGAGCATCAGAAGATGATGCAGGGACAGGCAGCAGCGCGTATCAACCAAGACATCGACCCTCAGAACGCGGCTTCCCTTGGCAGTTTCCGTCAGGATTTGAATGTTGGTGAACGGTTAGGCGGTACCCGCAACCTCGGTCCGCAGGTCGGCGAAAAGGTCAACAGCATGGGCATGACCATCGCCGAGCAGCGTAAGGTTATTGAGGCCAACAATGCCATGAAAGTGGCTGCGATTGAGGAAAAGCAGGCGATTGAGAAGGAACTGCGCCAACGTAGTAGTCTAGAAAAAATTGCTGATGGTGCGGCATCTATTACTCATCTAACAGAAGAAAGTGGGGGCGGCTTACTGGGTAAAACAGCCGTATTTGGCGATACTGATGCTCTCAATAAACGCTATGCCGAACTGAATAAGATGTTGGACAACTACAATCCTAACGATTCCAGCAAAACGTTTGACGGCTCGTCGCTAGAAAGCATTATTGGTCGCAAGTTAACTGCACCGACAGCAGATCAAATGCTGGATTACAGCGACCAAAATCATGCACCCTCTTCCAGTGGCCTGCACAAAACCTCGCTGAATGCACAGGACGGTGGCAGTTACCTGCCCACTGACCGTGAAGGACTGACTACATTGGCACACAACAAAGCCTTTGGTGGCGAAGCCAAAAACGGGGTGAAAACCCAGGAAGGTGTATTAGCGATGGCGCACGCAATGGAAAAACTGTTCGATACCGACAAACAGGATGTCCGTTTCAGTGCCTTCAACGACTCCTATCATGTCGATCACCGTCCAAACAGTACACATGTACGCGGTTTGGCACTTGATATGGTTTTAGATCAAGAAGGCAAAAGCACGCAGGCTTTGGGTACCGGCCATACCAGTTGGATGGAGGCAGAACATAAAATCCGTGACTTTATGCAGCAAAACGGGTTCAGTGACAAAGACTATTATGTGGATTATGAGAAGAAAGGCGAAGGCGGTGCCACCGGCAACCACATCCACTTCAACTTTAAGAATCAGGCGGCTGCGGAGCGCTTCGAAAGGCTGGCCGAATCTGGTCAAGTACGCGGTCTGGGCGAAGTTACTTCAAGCAGTCCAACTACCGCATCCGCAGCACCGGACAATGCCGCGCCGATGTCAGCATTGCGCTCCCTCATCAGTAAAGGAGAAGGCGGTTACAATTCGGTCAATTTAGGAGAACGCTACGGACAGAGAGCCGCTACACGCAATTTGACCAGTATGACGATAAACGAAATCATGGCCGCCCAACGAAAAAAGGAGTTTAATACCGTCGGCCGCTATCAGATGACTCCGCCCACCTTCGCCTCCGGTGTTAAAGCATTGGGGCTGTCCGGTAACGAAAAATTTACGCCGGAATTGCAGGAGCGTTTCTTCAGCGAATACCTGATTGGCAAAGCAGGCGGCGGTGCGGCTTTGGACTTTATCAAAGGCAAGCACAACGACCTTAATAAGGCGATGATAGCCATGGCTCAGGAATGGGCCTCCTTCCCTGTGCCGCACGCCATGAAAGGCCATGTGCAGCAGGTGGCTGCCGGCCAAAGCTATTATCACGGAGTGGGCAAAAACAAGGCCCATTTGAGCCTGAGTGATGTTCGGGCTGCGCTGCTACATGCCAAGAGTACGTTTGGTGGAGCATAAAAAAGAGCTGGCTAACCAGTCAGCTCTTTTTTAAAAAGTCATTTTAAATTAACCAAATATAAGTGCATAAACAGTAAAGAGAACGGGTACCATGAATATGCTTCCTACTATTAAAAATATAATTGCAGCAAAGTTTTTTGCAATTTTATTTTGGTGTTTATAGTATTGTGTTCCTTTAAAGGCATCAATCAACCGATCCATAGACTCACTATCCAACTGGGTCAAATCCACTTTGGTCAGGTCGATGTTCTGATTATTCTGTTTCATAGCCTTACTCCTGTCGAAGATTTCCAAAAATATCCCGTTTGTTTGTCCGAGGTATTGCAAAATGAAAAAAAACGTCGTTATCGTTTTGGCGGCCGTGCTTTTGGCCGCACAACCCGCTTTCGCTAAAAGTGCCAAAGAGCAGGTAGAGGGGTGTCTGCAAGGCAAAATTGCTAACAAATCCTGTCTGACGATGATTGCAAACTACTGGAAATACAGTCCCGCCATTGAAAAAATCGCACGCGAGGAAGGTGTTGATCCAGATTTGTTCAAGGCACTGGTGGCTTACGAAAGCCGTTACAACCGCAAGGCGGTTTCACAGGTCAAAGCGACAGGTCTGACCCAAGTCATGCCAGGTACCGCTGCCGATTTGGGTGTGCACCATTTGCAGTTATTCGATGCCGAAGTTTCCATCCGTACCGGTAGCCGCTATTTGCGTAAGATGCTAGACGAATTTAATTCCGTCGATCTGGCATTGGCTGCCTATAATGCGGGACCGGGAAAAGTCCGCAAATACGGTCACAGTATTCCCCCATTTAAGGAAACCCGTGCCTATGTCCGCAATATTACTTCCCTATACCGTCTGTTTCAAGAAAAATCATCCAAAACAGAGAATTATAGACAGAAAAATCTGCAAAAAATTTCCGTTTCCGCAATGGCTGAAACACCCCGTGTCAGCCTGCCTTCCAAGCCAACGCCGATGCGCGGGTCTGGCCGTCTTAACACAGCCCAAGCCACTAAAAAATCCGTTAAGAAACAGGAAGGCTATTTCCATACAACTGAACGCACTGCCGTGCGCCCAAGTAGTAGCGGAAACTTCCAGTCCACCGGCAAGGCCATATCCCATGCTGCGACCGATACCGGCGGCTATTTCCAATCTACTGGCAGTTGATGCGGGTTATGCTTAATCAAAGCGGAATATCATCAATACTGCTGTACATCTTCATAATTTTCTTAACCGTAGTCGGGCTGCATTCTGCCAATTTTGCTGTTTCGTTGATGCTTGTACCCGCATTGCGCAACCGGAATACGTTGCGGTGTAGGTTGACATCAGGGCGGCGGCCACGGTATTTACCCTGTTGCCGCGCTTGCCAGATACCTTGATGTTGTCGTTCCTTACGGGTCTCGTAATCCTGACGCGCAATCAGCAAAGCGACTTTCAACAACATATCTGACAGGCCGTTCAGGTAAATCTTGGCAATTTCCGGCTGACCATCCATGTTCAGTTGCGACAAATCCAACAACCCGGGAATCGACAATACCGCTCCCTTGTCTTTAATCCGATTGACCAACCGTTCGGCATCCGGCAGCCGCAGACGGCTGATCCGGTCGATGTGCTCGGCAATAACGACATCTCCGAGTTGCAAATCGTCGATCAGTTCGTTCAGTTTAGGCCGGTCGGCCGTTGTTCCCGAAGCCTTTTCCATATAGGTCTTGGCAACATAATAACCTTGTTTCCTGGCCTCTTCTTCCAAACGGTACTGTCGTTTGAAATCTTGGTCATCCGTACTGACACGGCCGTAAATACGAGCTATTTTCATCACAATCCTGCCTTGGCGGAACATTTTTGCACAGTCATGTCAATTCTGTCGCCGTGATGTTCGCCAGTTACTTTCAGCTTACTCCCTTCCGATCTAAGCATTAAAAACGAACGACTGCTGGCACCTTCACTGATTTCAACTGCGGCGGCAACAAGCATACCGTCCGTTTTGTTGGTGCTGATAACGGTTGCCGGTGTGAAATCCGTAAATTGGGTAAATGAGTTTTTGCCGATACGCAACCATTCAGCCGGATCGTTGTTCCGGCAGTTAGCTGCCCAAGCGCCACGGTATTTTTCAGGGAATACAATTTTGTCTGTAAAAGTGTAACGACCGGTATAAACGGTTTTTTCTGTTTTACTGCAACTGTTATCTGCCGAAAGTTTTAAAACGCCGCCCTGCTCCCATTTTGCCGAAATCAGACATCCGCTTTTGGCATCATCATCATAATACGGGCTGGTTTGGCCGAATGTATAGTCATTTCTGGCTACTGGTTTTTTGGTATTACGGGATTGGTAAAGAATACCGTTTTTCGTCATCGGCCGGCCTGTACTGTCGGAAATATTCAGGCTGTACACAACCATGCCGTCATCAGGATGATGTGAAAATACAATCCTCCGCCCTTCACTGCCGGTATATAAACCTTGATAGACCGCAAAGGTCGTTTCGCTAAAACCAAAAGCCACCACTGCTAAAATCAATTTCTTCATTTCAAATCTCTTCGATTTTGTCTTGCATCTTGCTTAACAGGTAAATCCGCGACTTGTTACTGCCTTATGTGGTTTTCACTGACCATGTTTCGGCACTTTGTCAATGAAGAGAAAAAACGACGCGGTTTGAAAAATAACTTTCACTCTTAACCCTGTCGGTTGCACGGGTGACTAATATCCGAATCGGATATTGAGTGCTCTACCCTGCTTCTAAACGGTTGGGTGATTTTTTTGTTTTATGCTAGGTAACTTAAGGTATACCCTAAGTGACTAGGATATTTTAGTATAATTTTTAATAAGTGCCTAATTTAAAGTGTCTATTAAAAAGTGGCCCACTTAAAGTTTCTATAAATTAATAAATTAAATTAAAAAAAATTTTTGATTGTATTTGTAAATCTAATTTATATCGTACGTTATAAATTAAAACTGATATGAAAAAAGAAAGAGTATTGAAATTATTTTCCTATAATTAAGTAATTTGACGGGCATCAGAGCCCCATATCATAAGACCAATTCACAACCGATTGCTCTTCCGGTTTGGTATTCGATGGGCGCGCCGCAGTGCCTATGAAACGAAAGCTGATTTGCAGCCTGAACACCAACTAGGCAAGGGATAGTATAAAAAGAGAAACAGCCCATAAGGGCTGTTTCTCTTTTGTTCTATTCCTTTGATACTGCGTCAAGCAGTGTAGTCCAATCTGAAGGAGGATTTCCGTTCCCCAGCATTTTTTTGAACACGGTATATGCATCATTTTTGCCGCCATAAGTTCTTTTCGTACCCGAGTCGTTTACCCATGCGAGAATGATGATTTTACTGTTTGAGTCGTAACGGAAAAACAATCGATATCTACCCATAAACTTGGCACGTCGCCAAAATTTGTATTCCGAGCCGAGTGTCTTGCCAAGCCGATATTCCGGGCTATCCGGATTAAGAGCAATATTTTCTATTTCGTCTAAGATCCGTTTCAGCAGTTTGGTCTCTTCGGATCTACTGGATTTTTCGGATCGTTTCTGGCTTTCTATCGTAGTGGCCAGTCTGTCTAATTGCTGCGTAAAGCATTCGTGTTCGTAAACGGTATATCCGTTTATCTGCATGGGGGAGTCAGGCATATTAGTCTTTCATATCTGTCTCCCAAGTCAGTTGGCGAAGGCGGTTAAAGCGTGATTGAGATGTGGGTTTGATGGAATTCGGATTTTTTGTCATAGAATTTTCCAAAAAATGCAGGAATTTTCCAACAACTGGATCATGCTCAAATTCTTCTTCCTCAGTATTGTTTTTTTCTAGCAATACCTGTCCGCCGTCTAAGACGGAAAAACGGATTTTGTCCTGTTTTTCCAGCCCCAATGCCTTGCGTACTGACTCGGGAATGGTTGTTTGGTTTTTGCTGGTCATGGTTGACACTGCATCAAAAATAATCTTCATGGTCTCTTTGCCCTGCCTTCATTCAAATTTACTGTTGCTACTTGCGACTTCAATGTCCTAGTTACACACATCTACTTAACGGCTTGGGAACTTATTGATATTGTTAAAAACTGCTTAGATTAAAGCATTCTGTTTATTGTAAGGAAATTTCCTTACGAAGTCAATACCCAATCCCTTCGACCTTTAAATGAGCAAGGCAATCGCATTGCTGCACTCCTCATCATCCTGTTTGCTTTGAGAGGGTAAGATTTCCCCAAGACATCCACAAAATCTGTGGATAACATTAACCGAATATAAAAGGTCGCCTGGTTAGACGACCTTTTATATTTCCGTGGATTCCCTTTCTATCTATTGTGAAGGTCGTCTAAAAACCAGACGGCCTTCACCGTATGCAACCCCTCCCCTAAATGATCATTAAGTGAGGGAGCAGGTGTAGGCTGGAGGCCGTTCCCTGTTCCCGAGCCGTCGGCGGCGAGACCGGGGGCTTGGGGGCAGAGTCCCCAAAAAAGAAGAGTATGAAGATAAAAAAACGGCCACATCAGTGGCCGTTGGTTTTGAAAAAGATTATTTGAGACACAAATGCTGCCTCAAACAGGCTTCAAGCTTGGATTCAGGATCACACTCTCCGAAAAAGTCTTCCAGAAACGGTGATAAGTCCAGTTCATACAGCGTCCCTGTCCAGTCGTTGTAGAACTCCAGATAATAAGAGAAAGAATTCATAGGGAAAGGCTTTACATCCAATCTTTCGTATCTCAACTTTCCTTCGAAACCGAACGAATCCGCACTGCATTTTGCACTGATGCTGTGCAAAATGCCCTGGTTTTCGTTCAAAAGTCTAACAGCAGTGTAAAGGGATTCAACATCGATGCTGACTTCTAAGTCGGGTACGGTGAAGTCATACTCGTCCGTCTGCCAAATGGTATTCAATTCGTTACTACCATCGGGCAGGTTAAGGTAAAGGATACGTTTACCGTTTTCCTGTTTTAGGATGAATCGGGCTCCACATGAAGCCTGAGTGACCCCTTTATCCTGATTATCAATCATTTTTAATCTCCATAAAAAAGCGGGAGACAACCCTGCGGGTTTGTCCCCGCAGGATGAGTTGCCAATACGTTTAACGAAATCAAATTTCTTTAATCATCGTCATCGTATTCGCATCCAAAGTGCTCGATAGCGAAGTCACGGACTTCATCATCTGTGCACGGATAATCGAACAATGCTCCTTCATGACCTTCATAAGATCCCGCAAACCACATTCCCTCCTCCAAGTATTTGGCTTCAAAGACAAGGTCAGGAAAGCGTTTGGCGATTTCTTTATAAAGCCTATCCGGAGGACCCCAGGCAGTGTCACAGCTGATCCAGATGTCGCTTTTCCCAACCGTCACAAAAGTGCAGTCGGGATCTACGTCCCATTTGCAGCCCCAGTTAGCCAATCGCCACTCATACCAATCCGGATAACCGTATTGGTGGATGTTTTCCGCAATACGCTTTGCAAATTGTACATCGTAACGAAAACGAGATGCGACTTCAGCGTTATCTTCAAAATGGGTAAATACTTCACCAACAGTCAGATTGTCCCAATCAAATTTTTCCGAAAAATATTGCTTTAATTCGGAGAAAAGTTCATCCGGCAATCTATATTGAACGGACCAAGAGGATTTATCGCGCTGTTCCAGCATTTCCTGTTCCAAATTGATCAACTTCTTTTCAGGTTGTTGAGCAATTTGAAACCAGGTCTGCTGCATGTACCTATCAGGCACCTCGGGAAGAATCAGCTCCTCCGGCATGGGTACAATATGCTGAAAGCTGAATTGATACCCATCGTCGGTTTTGATCAGAATTTGTTCCGCCACTTCAGCGATACGTTCGGGGTTGCCCTCAAAATGAAGGCTGTTACTACACCAATTAGGCATATAAAGCTCCTAAGCAGGAATCCCTATCCCTGCGGATAAGGAAACCCGCAGGTTAATGGGCATGCGCCCGGGTTGATAAAAGAGTCGCCACCGGGAATCCGGAGCACATTTCAGACGACAGGTGCTTTAGATAAAAGGCAAAGAAACCGAAACGGTAACTTTGCCTTCAGGAAGCGGAACGACGGTCCCACTGGCTTGGAAAAGAAGCACGGAAGTTATGCCGACTCTGCGTACAGTTCGGGCAGGATTTCACGGTGCAGCCAGCCGGTGACGACTTCGCGTAGCACATGGCGGCAGCCATCAGGCAGAACATCGGATAGACTGAAACCGAACTCGTACAGTCCTAGCCCTTCATTCGACTGCCACTCGATGATGGCATTGCTGTGGCGGCGGAAAATCCAGGCGATGTCTTCATCTGATAAATACTGCAATGCCACCTGAAAAATAACCATTTTGTCAGGACGGTTAAAATACTGCCGATAGGCAGACATCAGATAGCGCATGTCGGCAACGGCGGATACGCCTTCACCGGCGTATCCGTCCTCAAGGTAAGTGACGGCTGCAACAGCATCACCATTGCTACTGCTGATACAAACCATGTCGGCATTAGCCTGTTTGGCAAACTCTTCACAGGTTTGGGCAAAGATGGCCAAATCAGCCCCTAATCCCAATATTTTCAGTTCACGTCTAATAGCGGCCATGGCACCATCCGTGTGGGCAGTCAAAACTGCACCGTTTAATTTAGCTGCCGCAGCTGCCGATTCTTCCCTATCGGGATTCATCCATACAATAAAGTTTTGCATTATGTTGCTCCTTAAAAAGAAAACGGAGAACACAGTCCGTAGGGATTGTGTTCCCCACGGGGTTGATAAAAGAAAATGCCGTACATCCCGAAGGATGTGTGTTATGTTTAACGGCAGGACACAAGACAGATAAGGTCTGTCAGCCTGTAAAGACAGGTATTTTCAGACGACCTTCAATCAAGGTCGTCTGAAAATACCTGCCCGAAGGCAGGTGTTACGGTAAAACACCGCATCAATAGTCGCTGGGCAACATAAACGTGGTAACGCTGCGGTCCCACTCGGTAATTACCCAGATTTTATGATCGGCAACCGTATAGGAAGAAAATATCCGTCCTTCTTCGCCCGGCTTTAGGGCAAGACGGTTCGTTTTGGCATCATCCGGCGGCAGGTCATCCCACACGCCGCATTGATGTGCGTCTAATAAAATCTTGATGTAGAGGTTGTTTTCGTAGAGGTCGCGCGGAAGGTTTTCCTGCGCCCAGTTGTCGAGCGAGCGGGTGTAAACCACCCTGCCGACAGGGAAAAGCACGGGAAGATTTTCCGGCAAGCCTGCCAAATTGATGGAGTTCATAGGGTATATCCTTCAAAAAATTCCGGATACACCCCCTGCGGGACGTACCCGGCAGGGTTAGAAAAAAATTTGACGGTTGTTTACTTGATCGTCAGGACACGCCCGTAATCGGGCGAACCGACGGTCAGATCGACCGCGCGGATACTGGGGGAGAACCGGTCGGTCGAAGTCAGCGTCACGACCAGGCGGTCTTTGCTGTCGTACTCCTCTGACTTGGTTTCGACCTTGGTTTTGTGTGTCGAACCTTTGATCAATAACCTGCGACCGCCGGCCGAGGTAACGATTCCGTTAACCTGGCCTGCTGCCAGTGCCAACGCGGCATGCCACTGACCCAGTGCACACAAGGGCCGTCTTTTCTCTGCAGATACGGCAGAAGTGCCGAAATGCTGTCCGAAAGATGGCCACAAGGTACGGTTTTTAGACTGTTTCAGCTCCTCATCCAGCACATCGTGTTCCACCTTGAAGCTCATTGGGCGGAACCCTTTGGCCGAAGCCTCCGGCACACAGTATGCAGGAGTGCCGGCTGGAAGCGTTTCCGGAGCTGAATCATAGTCCATCAGTAACCGCTGTTGCGCGTCCGCCAGTTTCTTACCTATGGACGCTTTGTTTTTCGGTCGAATGCCGAAAATCACCAGTTGGTTATAGGTATCCACTGCTGCGCGAATCATACGGACATCCGTACAGTGGGTAGCGATTTCGCCGGTCAGATGTTCCGTCAGCGCGGCTTCAGGAACAATCATCACCAATACGCCTCCTGATTGCAAAGTACCGAAGGTACGCGCAAAGAAAATTTCTTCCAGGCGTTTGGTGCGTTGATTGGAGAGGTTGTCTTTGGCGGTAAAACCGTAAGGCGGATTGAGAAACAGTAATCCGACGGCCGAAGCCTGCATGGTGCAGTTTTCAATGTCGGATTGGACAACAAAGTTCAGCCGGCCAGCAGCTTCCTGTGCCCGACCTTTGTCGAGTTCGACACCGAATGTTTGGCAGCGGATTTCTTCCGTCTGCAGAGTGGACGCGATAGTGGCCAAAGCCTCGCCCGTACCGCAGCAGGGATCAAAAAGACGTAGCGTACCGCCGGAAACTGAGGTATCCAGGTAGGCCGCTATACGCGCGAGTGTGGCGTTATCGGTGGGGAAATAGCCGTGGTCGCGGTGGTTGTTTGCGACACGGGGGTGCATGAGATGATTTTTGGTTTCCATATTGGTCTCCATTCAAAAAAACGGAGACCACCCCGTGCGGGACAGTCCCCGCAGGGGTTAAAGTAAAGTTCAGTCGATGGTGCTACCGCGTTCTATATGGCGTACCATGGATTTAAAATTCAGCAATCCGCGCGGATCCTGATCCGGCGAGCCGGGTATCGGAATTTTTCGACCGGTCAGCCGGTGCTGCAATGCACTGTGCTTACGGCTGTTTTTGGGTAGGAAAATCCATTCCCCCCCCGATACCAGTTGATGTATAAACACTTGATAATCTTTGTTTGTACTATATCTCATTTTTTCTCCGATAAAAAATAGGTCTTACTCCTACAATTGGTTCGAATACACGCATACGATTAAAAAACGTAACCGCATAGCTTCCAAGAAAAATCCCACTGCCGTACAGAGGTACGGAACAGCGGGATTGTCGGCTACAAGCCGGATTGATCCAAAAAGGAACGTATCAGCGTTCAGTTTAAATTGCTTTGGTATTAAATCGCAACAAAGCATTTAAAAGATGGGAATACCAATTAACATGACCGGTCATTTCTTGTATTAGTGTCTTGCTGTGATTCACCAAACTTCACTAGCTTAAAGATACCATACAACATGACGGCAATCAGAATTAGTAAGCTGTAGGTCATGATCATGGTTTTTCCCTTTCCTTATAATGTATCTCCTTTACAAAATAGGCGGAGATACATCCCCCAGCGGAGAACATATCACCGCCAAGGGGTTGAAAAATAGCCGTGCCACATGAATGTGGATGATGATGTTTAACGGCAGCATCGAGACAGTAAAACGACTGTCGGCGTTTGAAATAATTATATCAGAGACCTTCCAAGGACATTTCCAGTTTCATGATTTGTAGACAGTTATGCGCCTGTTCGTAAGTGGCGAAATAATCTGATTCGCGTGAAAAAGGCATTTTCATTCCGGGAAATGAATTTTCAGTGTAATCCCTGCCGACATAATATCCGGCATTGGATTGCATTACTTTCAGATCCGAGATGTAACTACCGGCAGAGTGTTTCATGGTTTTCCTTTGCAGTATATGAGATTCCAAGTTACAGGCTTTTTCAGACGACCTCGCGTTGAGGTCGTCTGAAAAAACCCACTTGACGTGGGTTGGATGCAAAAGCATCAATTATGTTTTGCGATCAGACGTTTGGCCAGCTCGACCTCGATCGAATCTTCGACCTGGTTGAGAATGTCCAAACCCGAATCCGGCATATCGCCGGAAGTCGATTGGGTCACGGCAATTTTCCTACCCATCAGCTCAAGGCAGATTTGCTGGGCGGTATCGCTGTACCCGGCAAAATAAACCTCTACATCTTCCTTCTGACCGATACGCCACGAACGACGTGCAGCCTGCATCAGGGTATAAACGTTATAACCTGTCTGCATGAAGTAGATGGTCGGAAATGCCAACAAATCCAGACCGGTTTTGACCAGCTCCGGATTACAGATAACCACCTGCACTCCTTCTGCCAACCGGTCTTCAACCCAGTCTTCCCGCTGATCGGCTTTGACCGTCGCCTTCATCACCGCCGCCTTGATACCGTGCCGCTTGAAAATCTCTTTCAGACGGCCTGTCGTATCCCGGGTATCGGTATAGACAGTGTAAACCAGGCTTTTACGGCCTTTGGCAAGGGCTTCTTTAACTACTTCCAGCACATCGGCTTCCTTGGGAGAAATCTCCTCCTCTCCAAACATCGGTTCGGTGCGATGGAGTACCTTGCCTTCTTTTTTCCAATAAACCTCCTGTGCTTTGTAACAGCAATCCGGCCAAGCCAGTAAAGCACTCATGACCACACCCGTGAGGGTGTTGTCTCTGCTTCTGAGTGCCGCTTTCAAATGCGTTTGCAGCGTAGTTTCCATGATTTTGTAGGCTGACTCTTGGTCTGGAGTCATCAACACCGGCCGAAAAACTTCCGTATAGCCGGGTAAAACGCCTTCGCCCAAATCGCGCAACTTCAAAAACACGGTAATCGGCAGGACATACCGCATAATGCCCAACGGGGAGAACCCCGGTGCCTTGGCGGTTCGCACACTGCTGCGTTCCGCCTTGGAGCTGGTAAACGATCCGTTGCTGTATTCGCTGCCAAGATGCCGGACGACTTCTTTCAGTACGCCATGCTTACGCATAAACGCCATACTTGCAGAACCCAAGGTATTACCCTTGTTGTAACCGAATCCATCCTCAATCATCATCTGTGGCCAGAGCCGCCATAACAGGAAGAACAGGTCTTCCGCATAGCCGCCCATTAAGGTGCCGGTCAGACACAGGATTTTTTTGCAGCAACGTGCCAAAACGCCCATCGCCTGCCCCTGAGCCGTACCGTAGTTCTTATACTCGTGGCCTTCATCTACCACCAACAACCCGAAAAAATCCTTGGGCAGGTAGCGTTTGATGAATTCGGTGGGTTGGTATCCGCCGCGTCCGAGGCTGAACTCCGCTTTGCCTAAATCCCGGTCAATGCGCGCCGCCTGACGGTCGTCGAACAAAAAATCACCATTTTCATCCATCAAATTGGAAAACGCCTGAATGTTGTTTTCCAAGAGACCGGCCAGATACTGCTCGCCGTACATCCCGATGATTTTGGCAGCGGTTTTGGGGCCGATGCCGGGCAAAGTGGTCATGGTTTTGAGAACGCGCTCGTACACCGTTGGAGCAACGCCCTCTTCCGCCTGCTCCTTCCGACATAACGTCCACAGCGGTTCGCCGCAGCGTTTGTCGTTGAGCGTGTTTTTACAGAACAAACGGTTTTTGGACAGCACGTCTTTTAGACGGACTTCGTTGAGATACGGTTTATTCTCCTCATCCCGGATTTCACCGCCGCATTTCGGACAGTAGTATTCCGTTACCGGATAACCTTCAGAAGCACCTTCTGATGGAATCCACCGGCGGCGTACTGCGTAGGCGGGCCGCCAATGGTAGCCCATGCGCATCCGCACACGGCCCATCACAAAAAACTCCGGCACTTCGGGTTTTCTGTCAAGGGCGCGGATTTGCAACAGCTTGGCCAATGTATCGGCTCCGTTGAGGATCCACACACGGGCATCAGGGACAGTATTGAGGATCTCGCGCCGCCATTTGTATACCAAATGCGGCGGGCTGAGTACCAGGGTGCGGTGCAGTCTTGCACGATGGGCCGCCGCAGCTGCAGCGATGGACATCATGGTTTTGCCGGTGCCCATTTCAGCATTGATAATGGCGGCGGGTTTGTCTTCCTCGACCAACTGCTGCAATACGGCACGGACGACTTCCCGTTGTGCCGTAAACAGTGGTCGGGCAAGACCATCCAACACTTCCTCCAGCTCCGGATAGGTTTGTCCGTGATAGACGGGCCGGTTCTGCTCCGTTACTGCTTGAAAAAGGCTTTCGCCGAATTCGGCCAAAAACTGCGTCAGCGGCATGTCGGTATCAGACTGCTCTGCTTCGGCGGTTTCCTCGGCTGTTTCAGTTACATTTGCCTTCTCGGCCTCTTCGCACACTCTTCGGACGATCCGGTTGAAGTCTTCAATGATTTGCTTTTGATGCTCCTCCATCAGTTTCACAGTTTCGTCTAGTTCTGCGAAATCAGGAAAGAGTCCTTCAGCGTTTGATGCGGGGTATATCATCATATGCTCCTATAAAAAACGGAGCAAAACCCCGCCGACGGGGAATTGCCCCGTCGGGGTTTAAAAAAGGTAAAACTATTCGTATTGGATGGGAAGCTGCACCAAACCTACACCGATACCATAAACTGAGCTTGCTGCCGCATAAACGGCCTCGTTATAGAGACGGTTGTCAAGGCTGGGCAGTGGCATAATTTCACCATCCTCCTTCACCAGTTCCGAACTGGCGAGGTCGGTAATGCGTAAACTCTCGCAGATAATATCTGCGTTTGCGTCGGTTTCCACTTCGGCAGTGATGCGGATCCGACCGCTAGGGGCAAGCAGGTTTATATCCGCCTGTTTCAACGGTGTTTCCGACGAATATACATAAACTGTTACCGAAGAAACAGCCACCATTCTGCTCATTGTGTGCATATTGCTCTCCTAGTGTTCGAAAATAGGAATCAACAGGTAAAGCCGGCGTTTTCCAGTGCGGATTTCAGACGGTCAGAATCCACCAAACTTTTCAGAATACTAAATGCCTGTTCTTCCGCTTTAGCCGATTTTCGGGAAACGGTGTTCAGTTGCAGTTCCAGGTATGGGGATTTGAAAAGAATATATCTGACGAATAGTCCCTCTCTGATAAGTTCTCTTACATGCAAATAATAGCCACGTTCGGCGGCATTATTGGCTTTCTTATACATCAACCCGATGTCCAAGGTTTTACCTTCGTTGAGTTTCGGTTTGATTCGGGTTTCGCTGAATTGGCGAATTAAGGGTAATGCGTGCATGGCATAAGCTCCAAGTAATAGGGAATATGCCATGCCCTAGGGAATGACGTATCCCCACAGGGTTGATAAAAATAGCCGTCCGCCCGGAAGGACGTGCGCAATGGATAACGGCAGTACGCGGGTGGCAGATAAGGACTGCCGGCCTGTAAACAGGTATTTTCAGACGACCTTACTAAAGTCGTCTGAAAATACCTGCCCGAAGGCAGGTAGAATAAGGGTTACATCATATCTGGCTTAACTGGACTCACCACATAACCCAACCTCCGGTTGAGATAGGGAAAATGTCAGTGCCTCCTTAACGGTATCAAATTCCGGGTCTGATCCGAATATTAATTCGCCGTTGGTATTGACCACATCACAGCCATAAACACTGCCCTCCTTCGTAATCCGAATTTCGACAGTCATTTCCTTGATATATTGCATTGTGTATCTCCTAAAACATCTTAGAGATACCTTACCCCCAATAGGGATATCGGTATCCCTATTGGGGGTAAATGGATCCGTTTACACATGAATGTAAACGCTCGGGTTAAAAAAAGAATCAGCCTTCGGATTTTTCAGCATTACCATCCGCCGGTATCTGCCGGGGATGGATGACCAAGATATCTGACTCTTGATCAATAACGCCCGCATTAGGTGAAAGTAGAACACCCAAAACGCAAAATAGCCAATCCAAATCACAGTTGTTGAATTTTTCGCACAAAGCATTCAAAACTTTATCTTTGTCCTCATCTTCCAACATTATGAATTCATCGAACTCATCTTTTTTTAAAGGATTGTATCCTTGTGCGACCAGATTCATCATACCGATGAATTCGCCGGCAACACGCAGATCTTCATTTTCGGGTTTGGAAATATTCATAACCATGTTACTCCATCAAAAAAGTAAGTCTTCTTCGGTTTCTTCGGCATTATCGGCTTGCGCCTTTTTAGCCTTCATACGGTTCATTTCGCCTACTATCTCGCGAAGTTGTTCACTTTCGCGGTGTTTGCGGTAATGGGTAAGTATGGCTTGGAAAATCGCATAATGCTTCCGATCCAGTTGTGTCACCGTACCCAGCTCGACAGGTTCGCCCCTATAGAACGAGAGAACCACATTTCGTAATATCTGAGCACCGCCGTAGCTGTACTTTCCAAGTAACATTTCTCGTACATCTTGCTGTTGAAACACCGTATCAGGATCGTAAATGACTTCTGTAAAATCATTTTCCAATTCACAAATACGTTGTTCCAGCCAGTCAGTTGCCATTTGACTTACAGCTTGCCTAAATTCGTCATACCCGTAGTCTTTCCAGGCAATTGGCAGTCTGAGTTCCATTGTCAATCTGGTTGACACACTGGCATCCTCTAACAACCATTTACCTGAAAGATAGGCATATCGTCCAAAACGGGCTTCAGGTAAAAGAACACGAGTTACTCGACGAGTTTCCTCGTCTTCAAAAAGAAATTCCGCACGAAAATCGCATGTACGCAAATAGGCGGTTTGTTCGTAAACGTTGTAACAAACTATCATGACAGTCTCCAAAAACAGGGGAAAACATCCCCTGTAGGAGACGTATCCCCATAGGGTTGAAAAAAAGCCGTGCGCCACAAAGGACGTGCGCAATGGGTAACGGCAGTGCGCGGAGTGACAGATAAGGTCTGCCGGCCTGTAAACAGGTATTTTCAGACGACCTTACTAAAGTCGCCTGAAAATACCTGCCCAAAGGCAGGTATAGCAGGACGCAACGCGTCAGGTATTACCAGAAACATTCTTCTTGATACCAAGCCAAAACTTGATGATACAAATCCAAGGTTTCCGGTGTAACAATACGGTTGGCGTAATCAGAAGCCATCGTGACGACAGATGCAAACACATCTTCGGCTTCCTCCCATCCGGCAATCAGGCGTTTTTCCACTATCTTGCCATCAGCAAACAAACGCGCAGTAACTGTACTGTTTTTGTGCCAATGAAGTGAAACATCGACATTTGGAGCAATATCGTACATCTGATACATGATAAGTCCTCCTTCACGCCGCTGTTCTGTTGTACCATGTTTCGCCATTGCTGAAACGGGCAAACACCTGATACTGCTCACACCATGGAGAGATTAACTCTTCATAACGCTCCCACAGAACTTGTTCCAAAGCACACAAACGACGGTTTATACCTTTTCGATGAGTGCAGAGCTGTTGATATGTGGCTATATCAGCATCTTCCAGTTCCGTAATCACATAGTCGATAGCTTCATCAAACGAAGACATCTCATATCCTTCCAAAATACTGTAATTGCTGTATTCAGTATAAATACGGAATTCCTGGTCGATATTGTTGCCGTCGTAGTACCCGCAACGAAGGATGACATCCAACTCCATGCAGATATTGACACCCCAAAATAGCGTTTCTGCCGTCAAGGTAGCTATCCGGGTACCGCCGAAACAGCGGGTCATATATTCACCCTTGTCTTCACTTGCGTCGGTTGTGGATAAGATTCGAAACCCGTCGATACGGTGTTTTCTCCATTGATCACACTCCCGATATGGCTCGTCAGCTCGATACCGTATGTCTTCGACGGCATTTTCACTATTCCAACGAAGTATGTTTCCGATGGCTTCGTAATCATCTGCTTTGAGACGATCTTCCTCATCCATTTCCTTGTTATAGGCTTCAAGATCAAAAGTGCTGAATGAGGTACCACTGATGACATCAAGTTTGTGGTTATATAAAAAATTAGAGGTTCCCATTGTATTTCCTTCATAAACAAGGGATACCAGTCCCCCTTGGGAACAGTATCCCCAAAGGGTTGAGTGAGAAGTGATAAGAATCCCACCGGCAGAAAACTGAGGTGGGATTACGGGTTGCTTAAAAGTCTGATGCCAGAACAATCATCATTAGACATAGTTGTAAGCATCAATCGTAAGCAGGCGATAAAGTGCCTTAGCGACACGATCGTATCCGTAAAAACCAAATGCTAGACCATGTCTATCATTAATGACCAAAGGTCCTTCCATTTCATTTTTTCGGCTGTCAAAAACTACAAACTTATTTTTGTCAGTCATATAAATGCTTATGTATTCACCTTCCGGCAAACCTTGGATAGGATTTCCAGATGAACTGGTGAGCTTCACCAACTCAGTTCCTTTAAAGATCAGATCTCTGCCGTTTGGGTTAAATATTTCAATAGTTTTAAAATGTTTCGAAGCATTTTCAATGATTTCGATCAGTTGTGACATATTGTTTCCTTTCGAATGACGACAGGAAGCGGTTTCCCCAACGGGAAAACGTTCCCGTCAGGGTTTAAAATAAATTACGGCATCACCGTATGGTTAGAAAAACGCCGCAACCATATGAAAATGGTCGGATAATTTCAGCAGCAGTATCCATCAACGGAATATACAGTCCGTCATCTGTGTCAAAACCTTGGTAACAGACTTTTTCAGATAGCCTTTGCAAGGCCGTCTGAAAAAGCCCGCTAAGGGGCTTGGAATTAAGGATGCAGTCGACCGCTTTGAAGCATCGCGGTCAGACGCACATCAAAATCTCCAGGGATGGCCACTTTGACGGCCTGCACGCCTACGGCGGCATATTCTTCACCAATCACGGGAGGGAAACGCAGTACGGAATTGTCTGTGGAAAGTTCCGATAACACCGCGTATTGCCAATGATCCAACAACGGGATGTCGGAAAGCTGCTGTACCAACTTCCAAGCTGCTTTGTCTAAATCAGCTGCAACATCATCCAGCATTACCCAACCGGTTTTCACATCACGATCGGGTTGTATCAAACACTCCGTATGCAAAAACATATGCGTCACCGAACCGTAATTATGGGTCGGGTACTTTGTTATGTGTTTACTCAGATTGATAAAACACTCTGCAGTTGTCAGACGCGGACAGGACAGGGAATCGTCAGGCCGTCTGAAACCCAGTCTGTCGTATCCGTAACCCTGCGAAGATTGCAGCTGCGCCTGAAAGGACAACATGTCCGCATCTCGGCCGTGTAGTGAAGCGAACATCAACTGTCGGTCCCAAATGAAGAAGGCATCAGCCATAAGGTTGTTTCTGGAAGTGAGATAAAGCATTCTGGCCTCCTAGATATACCAAGTTTTTTCACGAGGATCATAGGAATAGCCAGCCTCACGTACAATCGAGACGACATTTCTTAAATCCTCACGATCAGCAAGAATGTACTCACCGAACCTGATATGTGACCATCTGTCTTCAATCATCTGCTCGACCTGTTCGACAGATTCGGCAAATTCTGGCAATTCAATGCCGTTTTCAGAAACAGGATCAAAAGTAGAAGCATGATTAGATTGTTCATCTGAAAAGCCGCATTCTTGGGCAAAATCTGCAAGATGTTGCCAGTCCAAAGCTGCATCAATATAGGAGGTGGCTCCGCCACCCCACTCATAAGCCTTAACCTTGAGCTGTTCAATAATGAAGTTTCCTTGGTATTCACCAGGCTCGAACTGTTTTAAAACCGGATTTTTGACATCGAAAGTGCCGATAGAGGTGGCCAGTTTGGCCGTTTTGAAAGGGCCTCGACGACCCTGTATGATCTGCACCGCCAAGGTGCCTGGGATATTAATAGACATGGTATATCTCCAAAAAAGGGATATACCGCCCTGATGGGGTATATCCCCATAGGGCTGAATAGAAAAATTTGAAAGTTTGATCAGGCTGCCAGAGAACGACGGATGGTTTCAGGGTTCAGCCGAAAGCCCAAACGTGTCAGCAGGCGTTTGTCGGCCTGATGCAGTTGAATAGCCTTCTTCCACAGGGCTTCGATTTCGAAGCCGCAGCGGAGTTTGTAGCCGCGCAGGAAGTATTGCTGTGCCAGCTCTTTTTCAGACGGCCTGAACAGGTGTCCGTAGTCGTCTATCAAAAGCAGTCCGCTTGATGCAACATATACCGCTGTGCGGCGCGTGCCGGTGGGCAGATGAGTCAGAACCATACCTTTGCGGATTTCCGCAGATTTGATGGGGAGAACGCCGGTATTTCGGCGGGAAAAGAAATGAAACATGGTGCACTCCAAAAAAAGGGACACCAAACCCGTCGGGGGAGGTGCCCCGATGGGTTGAAAGAAAAGGCCGTACCTGATGAACCAGGTTTGCACTGTTTAACGGCAATGCAGAGAAAGAAGGCAGTCTTTCAGCTGTGAAATAGGTTTACCAAAAGCTCCGACCTTTGGTAAACCCGCTCGCAGCGGGCAATAGCCGCATCTTGGATATACGGCGAGTAACGAAAACACCACCCTGTCCTTCGACAACAGGGGCAAGGGATATTGATACGGTCAACATCCAGTGTCGCCGTAGAGCAAGGCTTGTCAAAGTGTTCCGTTTTAAACAAGACAACCGGTAAACACCGTGGGGAGGAATACCGAATTGCCCCTGTAAGATTGACAGTTCCACAGGGGGGAGATAGAAAAAAGCCGCGTCCATACGAATATGGCTGATGCTGTTTATCGGCGACATCGAGACTGATATAGCTAGTCAGGCTGTGGGAACTTTTATCCTCCCCTACTTCAGAGGATTCCAACATGCTTATCCGAAAATACGAGCCATACGTTCGGATAAGCCTGCTGATGCAAGCTTACCTAAAAAGACCTAAAACAAGGTCATGCAGCCGGAAAATACCGGCTGCGTATATAAAATCAAGTCCAAATTGTTAAGGAGCAAAGTGAAAACCGATTATTTGCTTGCAGATACCGGCCCAAAGACCGGCATCGACAAAAAAACAATCGTTAGAAAGCTCGTCCGATAAAGGCCGGACGTACCTTTTTTGACATTGGGAGCAGAAATTATAAGATGATTGAGAAGACAGTTGTCCAAATATAACTTGGCTTGAAAAATTGCATTTGGACAACTGTCAGAAAGATATGAAACAAAATTTTAGAAGGATTACACAGCCCTCGCCAATGAAGGCGGTACGGATTAGGGCATCCGCACATATCTACCGCTTATCTTGAATTGTAACCGATAAAATCGAATTTTACAAAGATAAGGTAGGTTTTCCGGAGAAATCTCTCATAAAATCTCTTTGGAAAACCTACGCCGAAGCGCAGGTTTTTAAATTTCAGGTTACTTATTTCCTTATTTCACAGAATGCTTTTCTTGTTCTTCCTTTTCTTTCATCGCCCTTTTACCTTCAATGAAGATAAAGGCAACCATTGACATGGTTACAATGCCGACGAGAGTAGTAAAAACTACGGTAAATACATTCATTTTTTATGTCCTTTCATAATGAAAGTAGTTAACCAAATTGTAGCACAGAATCCAAGACTGGTAATGCAGACCAAAATGCTCGACCATTCTGCCTTTAAAGGAAATACGACAAATTGTGCAACTGCCGCACCACCCAGCAGCTCCAGCCTAGAAGTGATGAAATCAATCTGTTTTTCTGTCAGTTTATATTTATCCAAAATGGAATAGATATAAACTTGGTACAATTTGTAAAAGCTAGCAACCCGATCTATTGCGCGTTTAAATAATCTTCTCATGTTTATCCTCCGTAAAATGAATTAAAAAAGCCAGGATAAACACAAGCCCCTACGGGATAGTGTTTATCCCGGCGGGAAAATAGCAAAGCGAAAGTCCTAAGACTTTCGCTTCAAAGACAGTAATTACTGTCGGTTATTCGCGGTGCGAACCATAATTGTCCTGATGAAACTGTTTGGGAACAGCATTATCGGAAGCAGCAGAATCCGCTGCCTGATTGACATTAGATTCATCACGATAGAACACTTCGCCCCGTACTTTCAGATATTTGATTCTGATCAGACGGCCGTCAATAGTCGGAGTCAGGATTTTTTCTCCCGTCTTCCGGTCGTTGGCTTCATACGTTTTTGCGTAAATATCGCCGACACGGAAACCGATGGTAACGGATGGACGTTTTTTGTAGTCATCGGACAGCAAATCAGGATAGGCTTCCAATAAATCTTCAAAAACCTTCTGTGCTTGTCCACCAACGACGCGAACGTCAAAGCGAGTCTTGTCTTCTTCGTCGCCACGAAGTGCCTGAATGGTACAGGCAATATACTTACTTTTCTTACTTTCAACCCAGCGGGGGCGGTTCATATATCCGACACCTTCGCAGGTCAGGTTGAAGAAAGTTTTTTCAGTTTTGCTGGTTTGCATGATGTATCTCCATAAATAAATTAAGGGGATACGCCATGCCCTTTGGGGATGTGTATCCCCAAGAGGGTTGATAAAAAGCCATGCCCGAATAGACGGGTGTATGCGTGAATGGCAACATACCGTACTTTTTTAGTGAAAGTACAAAACACATGAAATAGTTTTATATTGGACGATTTAAAATTCTTTGTCAAGAAAATCAGTTAATATTTTTACCATACTCAGTAACTTCCTAACAGCGCGTCTTTCAGCGCGCCCCAACGGGACTTGTTCAACTGCGTTTCGTGGTGTGCGGCAATTTTTTTAGCCTTTTCAAATACCTTTTCCAACTCAACAATACTTTTAGAATTACCGGAGTTGTCTTTTTCCTCAAATGATTGTTCCAGCAACAGAAAAAATAATTCATCACTCGATAATCCTGTCCAAAGGGATTTTGCAGATTCATAAAAACCACCTACACCGAGTGACCAAGGCATTTCATATACTTCTCCAGTCTTATTGCCGATGAAATCATAACCATATACTTGGAAAATATCACGCCACCCAACCGTTCGGACGCCGTAATTTCTCATAATACGGTTTGTTAAGCGAGGAAACATGACCTTTTGTACGATCTTACCATCCAATACAGCCCAATATTGTGTTTCATGAGTGGTTTCCCGGAAAACCAGTTGAATCTGTTCTGGATCGGGATAGTTGTATTCGCTGATATTGACCGCTAGCTTGGGTTGTTGGTGCTTGCGCATAAACGCCACTCTGCGCTTGCCTTCATGAGCAACAATGAAACCTAATGGTTTGAAATACATGTAACTGCTTGCATTATCATGACTAAAACAGGTTGAGTATTTCTGAATGCGCTGCTCTACTTCATCCTCCGGTACATCATCAGGATAACCGTTTATGCTCGTACTGATAACACGAGAGGGAGAAACATATGCCGGATATGTTGGGCTTTTTTCACGAGAGAGGGACAAAAACGGTACTATTCTAGATAAAAACGTATGCGGCCACATAGCACAATTTAAATTGGCATGTAAGCTGTCACCTACAAAATCCAGTCCTAAGTCGTAACGGCAATACTGATCCAGATCGACCTTCAGGCTGCTCAACCACTCTACCGCTGAAACCATATTGGCAGGGATATATTCCTGCTGTGTGAAATCGGTTACGGATTCCATACCAGACTACCCCCTCCATTCACGCAGACGGCCTGTATCAACGTGGGTAAAGGTATTGTAATGCCCTACTCCGCCGCCATTAAAATGTTTGGCCATTTCAGCAACCTGCCAGTTTTCAATTCCGCGCACAGTAATATCTACAGCTTTCCCCTGAACATGAAGAGAGTTTAGTGCCGCACCTTCAATTCGTGCATTTCTACGCCGGGTACGGTAGGCGCTATTGATAGTAATCAGAGGGTCGGACTTACCGGCCATACGTGCCCACTCCTGTATCGCATACAGAAGATTCAGAAGCTGTACGTCCATTTGTGCAACGGAATTATTGTCTTTAGCATCCCGCAGATGCCAGCAGGCTTTACGGTATCCCTCTTTCAGATAACCGTACTGCCTGGAATAATGTTGGATAACGCCCTTTTCGCCAGTGTCGGCACGTCTGAAGTGAATCAGACGGTCACGCTGCCAAAATCCGTTATCATCTGACAAAGCAAATGCCTCATCAGGAAAAAGAAGCCCGGCCGCTCCGACTGCATAAACCGCCGTGACCGACTGGAGGGCTTTAGTCAAAAAGTCCCTTCTGTTCATACTGCTGCTCCAAAATCAAAAATTCATGGACGAGGGGCAATCATGCGTGTATTGCGCAAACACATTCTGTTTTGGCTGCCTCCTCTGCTGCAGTTAAGCGAAGTAAAGACATAAGGTTCGGTAGCATGTTTAGGATAATCTGGATTCTTACGGATATAACCCAAATCCAACAAAGCACGGTAAGTTAGCTTACTGTCAGAGTAAACAGTCTCATCCAACGGGTCGTTGGATTTCTTCTTTGATGTTTTGGAACCTGCATTTGCAACAGAATCCAGTGCGACATTGGTACCGGAAATACCGGCATTGATTTTCTGTGCGGCTCGCTCAATTGGGTTATCGGCCCAGTTGATGCTGCCATCAGAATTAGTAGAACATGCGGTTAATAAAAACATACCGGCCAAAACGGTTATTAAAGAAATTTTCATAGTTCTACTCCCATATTAAGTTGATTTAGAAATACAAATTTTATGATTAACGTGTTCGAGTTAAGTTCATTTGTTTTTAATGCCCTCTTCATTTAACCTATATTTAATCGAAACAATATCCATCGAGCCCGAGCCGCGCATTTTAAATTTCTTGTAACTCTGTATTTTTACAGCAAGCTCTTTATCAAATGGTGAAAATATTGAATCTTGGTTAATAACTAATTTAACAAAAGTACCAAAGAGTGATATCCAATAAAACAGATGAAAAAGTCCGGACATTGTTTCTGCAAAATGTGCTGGATCCTGTAACATCATGAATACTCGATTAAACGCTTCAGGATTGTCAGTGTTCAACCACAGTAAAACCAAGGCTCCCAGCGGCAGGGCAGTAAGCGCAATTATTGCGGGTTTCAAAAAAAATCCTATCAAATTCTTAAAGATACTCCACCAAAGGCTACCAGAATAAAACACTCTATATTGCAATTCTTGCAGTTCGCCAGGTGAAATACTCCCTACGTCAATACCATTGATGTAAATAAATAAATCTGTATTAGCGTTGTATTGCTCCTTGTAATTATAGTTTTCATCTAACACATACTCTATACAAGGATCTCCGAATATTGTATCAGCCAAATATTTAACAAACCTGTTCTTCTTCATATACAATTTCTCTCATACGCTATAGAGTTTAAGTGCAGCTTCCACAGATGGCCAAATTCTATTTCTCGCACTTTTATCACGATAAGCCTCAATATCAGTCGTATATGTTTCGATCTGTTGTTCACGACGAATAATGACTCCTTCATCATCGTAAATTTCATCGACGCTCTTATCATACACATCTTGAACATTTACACCTTCAAAATGATATGGATAACAATATTCCATAACAGAGATATCACAATAATTTTTCTCAGTCCGTATTTTTGAAAGATACGGTTTATCTTCGCTGAACATCAAATTATTATTGTCTAACAACTTATATTTGGTTATATGTTTCATCCTGAATGCTATCTTAACTATATCTTGTGGGTGAAAATGCACAGTCCATGTACAGATTTTAGTAAATTCCGATATGATATGATCTGTTTCAAGGATAAGTCCGACAAAATTCCTGCCTTTGAAACCGTGTCTCAGACAGCCAATATGATACCTTTGGTTGGGATATGGCTTAATCGTCTTAAGTTCTTTGTCAGTCAGGTTCAGCCCTAATTCAGGTATTTCAAGAGAGGCCAGTTTTATTTCGCGATCTGAAGTGTCTGCAAAGTATTTAGGAATAATATGATAGTACATGGATAGATAACCTTTAGTTTATTAAAAGGACATGCTTCTATACAGTCCAAACCGCCTATTTAACCCATTCGAAGTGCTTGCATTCGGGATACCTACTACACCCCCAATACCGTTTTTCCGAATTTTCCTTGAAGCCTCTCTGTCTCAGATGACCTTCCTTACAGGTTGGACAGGTATCGTCTTCATTTCGGGCGACCGCCTGTTTTTTTACACTGGCTGAATGATTCTGTTTTGGCGGACGAGCTTTTCCTGCGGCATCCTTTTTCGCCTGCCCGACCAGCTCTTTAATCACTTTCTGCTGATAGGCCATAAATTCATCCAAAGTTAATTTGCCTGCTTCAATTCCGGCCAAAGCCAGCTCCCATTTGGCCGTCGTTATCGGATCAGCCACCATTGCCGGTATTTGGCTAATCAGTTTGCGCCCTTTTTCGGTTGAAACGATTTTACCTTTCTGTTTATCGATGTAGCTCATCTCAAACAGGCGGTCGATGATATTGGCACGGGTGGCTTCGGTTCCCAATCCTTCGGTACTTCGGAGGATTTTTTTAATCTGTTCGTCGTCCACGGTTTTGAGGAAGTCGGACAGGGTTTGCATTTCGTCCAGCAACGTAGCTTCGGTAAAGCGCGGTGGCGGTGCAGTTTTCTTGGTTTCGGGGTTGCTGCTGGTAACGGTTAGTTGTTGGTCGTCTGAAACGGCCGGTAAGACGGTGCTGTCATTATCATCGCCGCCGTCCTCGTCAGTTTTATCCAACCATGTTTTCCAGCCTTGGACTTTAGGGGTTTGGCCGGTGGCTTTGAACTGTTGGCCACAGCTCTCTACCAAGATAACAGTCGCATCGTATTCGTAGTCGGGATAAAACTGGGCGATGTATCGGTTGCGTATCATCAGGTAGATTTCACGCTCGTTTTTATCCAGTTGCGACAGACTGAAATTGGCTGTTGTGGTCGGAATAATCGCATGGTGCGAATACTTGTTTACCTGACCATCGTTCCATACCCGCGACGGGCGGGTGGGGTCGGCTTTGATCAACACCGGTGTAAGACTTCCGTCAATGGCGGTCATGGCCGCAAACACCTCAGCCACTTCGCTTTGTTGCGACTGAGGCAGGTAGCGGCACGGAGTACGCGGGTAGGACGTGATTTTGTGTTTTTCGTATAGCTCTTGGGCGATTTTCAGCACCTTTGAGGCCGAAATGCCCAATTTTTTACCGGCTTCTTTCTGTAAGGCTGAAAGGCTGTACGGCAACGGAGCCGGTGTTTTTTTGCGTTCGGTCTTGGCGGAAACGACAGTACCTGTCGCGTCGGCCAACTGTTTTGCCAAGTTTGCGACAAATGCTTTGTCGGTACACAGGCCGTCTGAATTTTTCAGCGCATCGGGAATCTGCCATTGTGCTGCAAACTGTTCTTTTGAGACCGTCTGAAAAACAGCGCTCAAAACGTAATACGGATAGGGTTGGAAATTTTCGATAATATGGTCGCGGCGTACCACCAAGTTCAAGGTCGGGGTCTGAATACGGCCGATGGACAACGTATGTTCTTTGCCGAAACCATCTGAATATGCAACGGTATAGGCTCGGCTCAGATTCATCCCGACCAGCCAGTCGGCGCGAGAACGTGCTAAACCTGCTTGATACAGAGTTTCTTTCTGTTTGCCAGGCATAATGGAAGCTAAGGCTTTTTTGACTGAGGCAGTATCCAAACCACTGGTCCAGAAACGCGAGACTTTTTTGCGGTAGCCGCACAGATCCAAAATTTCCCGTGCGATTACTTCGCCTTCGCGGTCGGCATCGGTGGCGATGAAGACCTCGTCGGCTCTGGCCAACAACCCTTTAATGACTTTGAATTGCTTGGCCGCTTTAGGCTGGACCTCCATTTTCCAGTTGTCGGGTAGTACAGGCAGTGCGTCGATGTTGCCGAAATCGGCGAATTCCTCCCCGTATGCAGCAGGCATGGCTTGACTCAAAATGTGGCCGAACGCCCAAGTAACGGCCGTATCGCCTTTTTGGAAGTAACCGTCGAAACGTCCGCCGGTTACACCCAGCACCTTGCCGATGTCTTTTGCCTGGGAAGGTTTTTCACAAAGAAAGAGTTTCATCATGCACTCCTGTCTGCCCTTTTATCGTTATAAGGGAATACTGGCTGAAAATAAAGCCAACACACCTGCTGGAATCACAATGAGGCAGGCAATAATACCGATCACGGCCAACAAACCTTTCCAGCCACCGAACAACATACCGATAGCGGCCACCAAAATGGCGATTAAAACGATGAATCCACCCATACTGCCTTGCATCATACTGAGCAGCCAGTCGATACCGTCTTGGAAGGTTTGGTCGCCACTGGCATGTGCTGGTGCAGATACAGCAGCAAACAGTAAAGCCGTTAATGTTGTTCGGCGTGTATTGGAATATTTCTTCTGCAATTTTTTGGCGATATTCGTCTGAACCATTTTCATTTCCTTTTTGTGAAAAACATGAGTTAAAAACCTTACTGCAACGGCGGAATCACACCGGCCGGTAAAGAATCGGGAATCGCCTGATTGTCCTGCTGGCGGTTGTTTTGACGTGCGGACGGTACTGTTTTCGCGGTTTCTTCAGCTGCTTCTTGGGCAGTGTCTGCATCACTTTCAGTTTCCGCTTCATCCTGCTGGGCTACGACCAGCGGTGTAATCCGCCGTGAACTTTGCAAACCCTGCGAGGCGGAATAACCGACATCCCACTTCCTCGGCGTCACTTCGGAAAATACGCGGCTCGGATAAACCAAATTACCGCTTTCATCTTCGTAGGCATTGACCCATACACGCATGACTTTGGCAGGTTCCAATAACGGTTTTGGTTCGCCGATAGCTGCTACATTAGGTACGCTTTCCGGTAAAAAGGGAGCTACGCCTCCTGATGTTCTCTTGGTTTTGCCGCCTTTTTCATCTACCAATCCGATTTGGATGACTTCGTCAGGATCGTATTCTTGCGCCGCATAGTAGGCGGCTCGAACGGTAACGCACGGCATGCCTTTTACCGATTGCGGACAGGAAAGTTTGCTGCTGTCGCCGACGTTGAATGTTGAGGAGCAAGCTGAAAGTAGCATTACCGGCAATACTGTCGCTCCCAAAATTAAGGATTTCATTTGCGGCCTTTCTTTGTGTCATGAACGATGTGTAAAAATACCCCTTGAGTCAGAATGATTTCCCCTGTGCGCAACGGCTCGACCTCAACCACCGGAATGGCTTGCGTGCCATAACTGCTGTAAATATCGGCGATACGGTCAAAAGTTTTGCTGGCCGCTTTACCGGCTGCCTGTCCGCTTACTCCGCCTAAGTTGATTTGCGTACTAGTAGAGGTACTTCTCGAACTACCGGTATTGATATTGATGCCGTTGGCGACCCCGGTGGCGATATTGGCCATAGTTTCCATCGCGCCGACTTTGAGCAGTTGTGAAATCACTTTGCCGGTTTTGGAAACCAAACGGCCTTGGAAGCCCGGCTTTCCATCTTCTCCAAATACTGTCCCTTGGATGTTTGCTTCGACCGCTTTCCCATCATTGCGGATACAGGAAATGGTTTTTGTGCGCATCATGGCGCGGGAATCCATGTATTGCCCAAAAGTTGAAGCTAGTACAAAGCAGTTGGATAAATCGGAACGGTAGCCGTTAGGCAGAATGGCCGTTCCCCTAACCTGCATCAACACTGGCAACGGATCCTTGCTGTCATTGTTGGTATTGGTCGGTGCGTTGACACCGGACAGAAGCGCTATCGACAAGGTAGCACCTGGGGGCAGGTAGGTTTTACTTTCATCATCTGCATCAGCAGCTTTCTTGGATGTCCCTGTTGCAGTTTTTTTAACGCCACCGGTACTTTGGAAGGCAGATTTTGATTCATCACCTTGCTCTTCTTCCGTCGGTACGGTTTCAGACGGTAAAGTGACTTTGCCGCCATCTCCGTTGCCATCGGCAAGCGGAGCACCGGGATTGACCGTGTCACGCTCGGAAGCAGCTTTAGCGGCTTCGGCTGCCTGCAATGCGTCAGCAATCTTGCGGTTTACCTCGTCTTCACTTAAACCCTTTTCCTGCACC
The DNA here is from genome assembly GCF_051957055.1 of Neisseria sp. P0020.S005. Lineage (NCBI taxonomy): Bacteria > Pseudomonadati > Pseudomonadota > Betaproteobacteria > Neisseriales > Neisseriaceae > Neisseria > Neisseria sp. P0020.S005. Next base: position 272,377 of record NZ_JBQCWV010000001.1, read on the forward strand.
CCTTGTCCTGGCTGCTGCGTCATACGTTCACGCCGGTCGGCTTCCATCTGCTGTCGCAGTGCTTGAATTTCTGCCGCCATTCTTTCTTCGTTCATATTCCGTGTTGCAGGAGTTAAAACTTGGGTTTCAGTATTCTTCTCTGGCTTACGCAGTATCCCGTTGCTGTAATCCCGCATGGCGGCGGTAATCAGAATCAACAGACCGAGACCGCCGACGCTACCAAGTACGGCGATCTGTTTCTGTTTGCCGGTCATGTTCGACCATTTGCTTTTGAGGCTCATTATTTCGCTCCCAGTTTTGATACCATGATCAGCACATCTGTGGTTTCGCCAGGATAAACGCTGACTTTAGGGTAGAAAGCTACGGCCATCACACGTTTATTGGCGCCGAACATTTCTTCAGCCAGCACTTGAGGCGTATCGGTCGTATTGGTCAGGCGGTAGCGATATACGTCAAACTGGCTGCCGCTGTACCGTTCAACCGGTACCGAAGCCATACCGTTGGCCATGCGCATTTTTTCACTCAGAGGACGGACGGTATAACCGGTCGGTACAACCCCTTTGACAATATCCTGTAATACAGCCGAGAGCATTTGGGTAAACTCGCCCTGCTTACCAACACGGGTACCGCTTTTTTCCAAGGGAGAAAGCCCGCCCGTCGCCAGACTGATGGTCTGTGAATTTAATTTCGCTTGCGGCGATAAAGTTAGAGACACAGGCAGCGTCGGATTCCCCTCGTCGTATACCATGACCATGAATTTCTGTGCCGTATTCGGTTTGAGAATGAAATTCGGACCATGGATTTCTGCGTCATACAGTTTTTTGTTGCCCACCATTTTGGGATTGGCAAATGGTGTCATAATAATGGACGGATAATTCAAGGCAATCGGCACAGTATGGTTTTCGCCGTAAAGCGAAGTAATATTGTGTACTCCACGCACCATGCCTTCTTGGATATTGTCCTGATAACCGCCGCTGACAGGTGTTTTAATCTGAACAACACGGCGTTGCGCATAGCTGCTTTTATTGGGCAGACTGGCATTTTTAGCAGTCGTAGCTTTGCTTCTTTTAACTGTGGTTTTCTGAGCAGGTTTGGCCACCACATCCGGCCAAACTTCTTCTACCGGCCGGTAAACCTCCTCTTTGGGTTCGGGCTGTGATTGTGGTGTCGATACACAGCCTGTTAATGCCGTTAAGACGGCCAAACTCAACAAACGGTAATTTTTCATGGTCTTCCTCACGGTAAAATGTCCTCTTTGCCGACTGGCGGCTCTACACCTTCAATACCGGTACCCGAAGGTTGCAATCCGACTGGGTTGGTTGTTTTTGTCGGAACTTCCGATGCCGGTTGCGTGACTGGGGCGCTCTGAACCGCTTGCTCCTCGGCAGCCTGTATTGTTGGATCCCGTTGTATTTCACTTTCACGGGCATCGGGAACAACCTGTTTCATCCGCTCCTGACGTTTTTCTGCCTGGTCTTTATGGGAGCGCATCCATTCTTCGGTCATCGGCTCACCTACATAGGCTTTGAAGTAGCTGACTCGCGGAAGACCGTTTTTCATATACATCTTCAATTCGTAAGTAGCCTGTACCGAACCGATACTTTGTACTGCACCTTTACTGTACGCTGACGAAGTAAGTTTGCCGCTAACGTAGAATTTTTTAGTGGAAGGCTCGTAAATCACGCCGTTGGTCGGTTGAAAATAACTCATGGCATTGATGCCGTTGTATTTTGGATTACTTTTTACAGCCAACAACTGCGGTCTTAACGAAACCCACACCTCTGGATCAAAAAACTGTTCCATACTGTCTGAAATAAAGTCCACGGACTCCGGCACAACTGAAGAAATGGTTGAAACGATGTAAATCGCCATCGGTTCGAAATACTCAACGGAAGCGTGGTCAAATGCAGCAACTGCACTTTTAGTCAAGTTCGGCGGTTGGATGACAATGCGCTCGTGCATGGTGGCAACTTTATAGGTCAAACCCACACTAACAATCCCCAAACACAGGCAGACAATTTTCAAAGTCCGGTTTTCGCCCAATAAATCCGCCATCTTCTTACGGGCTGTTTTCAGTTGCATATCAATCCTCCACACGACGCAACAGGCCATTGTTAAAGACTTTGTTCAGCGGTAGGCCGCATAAGTAAATCAGGTGGATAAACGCGCCGGGCAAGGCATTCCGTTTCAATCTGATATACATTACACTCATCAGGATGCCGCCAAGCAGCCCGAATATGTACAGCATGGGGGAACGGACCTGCATATTGATAATGGCCGCTGCCGCCAACCCCAAAAAGATAGGCATCAGATCGTCGGCTTCAAAAATTAGAACCTGCTGCATGGTATCGATACATTCGGGGTAATACACTTCTTCATTCGTCATTTTCTGTTCTCCTTACTGGCACAAATTGGCATCCGGAAGCCGGTATTTGCCGTAAGCACATTCTTTGTCCACGCTGATGCCGTGATAACGAAGGTAAGAGGCTACTGCATCGGCACGTCTGCGCGATAATTCCAAGTTATAAGAACCAGAGGCTCTTGGGTCTGCATATCCTGACAATATCACTCCGCTTTCAGGCAGTGATGCGACAATTGCTTCTAAACGCTGTTTCTCTTTTTTACTAATGGTGGCGGAATCGGTAGCGAAATACACTGTATGAAGGTGCTTCGAACCGCCATCACTGTTACCGAAAGAAAGTTGGATTCCGAACGGACTGATTTCTTGCGGTTTCCAGATATAGGTACCTTCCTCTATCCCTATCAAAGCCACATCCGAATATCCGGCAGGTTGGCGCAGCACTACCAATTCCGTACGCTCGCTCACCGGCATTACGGCCGTCTCTGCTTGTGCCTGACCCTGTTGGGTAGGGTATGCACAAGCCCCCAACAACCATGCCGTCATCACGACTGCTGCCGAATTACTTTTGCTGATTACCATTATTTATGCCTTTCCAAGCAGCTGCCGCTGCAAACAACCAAAACCAAACTGCGTTAATCAATACCGCCCAAGCTATAACGGACATCCAATTTTTATAACTGCGGTAAGCATGTTTCTGCAACGGTCTCAATGCCTCGGCCGTCCAACCGTCTATTCCATTTGACTCCGATACCGGAGCAAAGCATTTCGGATAGAGCGACAGGCTAAATACTGTTTTGCTTGCCATCAGCATGGGCTTGTCCAAATGTTGCGCAACAAACCGACCCTTATCAATCCACTCATTAGGTAGCTGGCATGTTTGGGCGGGAGGAACATTAATCATGCAGAGACCGTACAGTACGGTTGCCGTCCAAAAAGCCAGGCGGCGGTAAGGTTTAAATCTTTTCCATCGCATCTGATACCAATCCGTTTAATAACTGGGTCAGCAGACTGTAATCACCGTTGGTAAAGCCGGCGTGGGTCGTGTATTTGCCGACAACACCGAAAGAAGGCGTAACCGAAACTCGGTAGCGGCGTGACAAGTCTATGGCTCGGGCAATGCGGTTTTGGATGTTTTTACTGTTTAGTGAAGCATTGATTTGCGCCTGACTGAAACCCATGCTGCGTAGGATGCCTACATAGGTATCCGGTGTTACCCTGCGGTTGGTCGTTTCACCATAAGCCAACCGCATGTATTCGTTAATGCGGTTAGGAGCCATGTCTCTAACGATGTAGAAAGCCGTAGCAGCCGCGTTTTGTGTTTTTGTTCCGAACAGTGGCACAAAAACCAGCTGGTACGGCTCAGGCAGGGTTCGACCCCACTGGGCAAAGCCTGCCCACGTGCTGGCACAATACGGACAATCAAACGATACAAACATATAAATCCGCTTCGCCTCATCTTTAAAGTTACCGACGGTTTGATACGGTTTGATGATGCCGCTTAAATCAGCGGCTGTTTTCGATGCTTGCTGTGTCTGCAAATCAGGTGCCGCCGTCGCCATACTCGGAAACAGCAAACCTGCCAAGGTGATACTTATTGCGGTTTTATACAGTTTCATAACTTGCCCCAACATCCGATAAAAAAGTTTCTTGGGTTACGGATAACGCATCGTAAAAATCGACTTTGGCTACTGCTGACAGTTCTAGTGCCGCTTCGGTCAATGTCCGGTACACAGATTGCTTGAATAATGCGGCACGCACACCGTCTAAGTCCTGAGAAAGAATGGCCTGACGGACCTCGATGGTATTAAATGCCATTTCAAATACGGGAATCCGCCCTTTATGGCCCTGATGTCCGCACAATTCACAGCCCTTTTCGTTAATGGCGTAATAGGATCTATTCGGGAAACGCGTTGGTAATTGATCCTGTTGCTCCTCGCTCAGATTGACCGTTTTAGCGCAGTTACTGCATAGTTTTCTTACCAAGCGCTGGGAAAAGAAACACAGCAGAGCCTCAGCCAACGCATACGGTTCGGCATTCAAATCCATCAAGCGCAGTAATGTTGCCGGTGCGTTATTGGCATGGACGCTAGAGAGCAGCAAGTGGCCGGTATTGGCTGCAGTTGTAGCAATCGCAGCAGTTTCCGTGTCACGGATTTCGCCTACCATGATGATGTCCGGATCCTGTCGCAAGAAAGAGCGCAGAACCTTGGCAAAGGTACGGTGCGGATTAATGCTGACCTGATTGGCTCCGGAAATACGATTTTCAACGGGATCTTCTACCGTCATGATGTTGATGGTTTCTTTATTCAGATGGCTGATGCTGGCTGCCAGAGTCGCACTTTTACCGGAGCCGGTAGGCCCGCTGACAATGATCATGCCCTGTTTGCTGTCCAATACTTGCAAATAAGCAGAACGCACATCTTCTGGCATGTCGATTTTGGATAACGGCAAATCAGCAGCCTGATTACCTAATCGACACACAATGTTTTGACCAAAGGTTGTAGGTGCGATGCTGACCCGGATATCAATCATGGCTTCGCCATCACTATCTAGCATCCAAAACGATGAATCCAGGCAGGAGTCAATGTCGTGTATCGGTAAGCGGCATTTGGCACGGATTTGGTTATTGATGATGAGCGCGGCCTGACGGGTAAACAGCCATTCGTTGGCTATCTGCATGTTTTCGTGACGGATACGGATTTGGCAGCCGTTTTCGCGGCTGGAAAAATGCACATCGGACGCTTTAATGGATTTGGCGTAAGGAAATACCCAATTCAGAAAGCTGACAACTTTTTCATCGCCTTCGTTCTGCTTGATAAACCTGCCAGAGTCGCCAATGTCGTATTTTTTGCCTACTTCTTGCAGCAGCATCTCAAATTCGGCGGGAATGGCGGTTTGGTTATTTGTCTGCATGATGCGACCCTTGTACATGCCCATATTCTTAAAGAAGGACGCTGGAACAGACGCTATACGGTGACGTCTGCATGGAACAGGATAGCCAACGCTCCTCTTTAAGAATACGAAGCAGGTTAAAGTAAAGGTACCCCCACCTCTATCTTCAAACCACAGGTCGGTTTTAAATTAAAAGTTGTCGTAATAAGCGACGGGATTGATTGTGAAACTTTGTCAAAAATTTTGACAGAAATAATATGAATTTGATTTTTATCGTATTGTTTCTTGACAAAATCGAAATAGTATGAACCTAAATGGTAAAGGACTTATCAGAAAAGCCAAAAAGGAAATATGCTTAAAACCGCATATTTCCTTTTTAAAAGGCTTAATGGTTAATGGAAACGCCTTAAATGTAAGAGTTAAAAAGACTTAAAGGAAAAAGAAACGGCCATAAAGGTAACGACAGCCATGGTTGTCCATGGCTGTCAAAAAGAGAAAAGGCTGAAAAGAGTTCATGGTTTTGGACTTTTGTCAAGAAACAATACGAAAAAGCCCTGATACGGATTATTGCTTGCCTACCTTTCTACATAGGATAACATTTGCTTTACTAAAACCACTTTCGGAAACTCACCATGGACAATTACCATTTCAACCAACTCTGCTTCAGCTTAGAACGTTTTGACAAAGCCAGCCCGAGGTGGTCCGGCATTTTGTTGTCAATGTTGCACCAGTGTGAGGGTTTTATCGAGCAATATACCCTGAATGAAACATCCACAGAGGCGTTTTTGGTTGAAAAAACCACCAGTTTGCTGGAACAACTTCCTGTAACTGCGACTGATGAACATATCGCTGACTTATTAAGCCGGGAGTTCGAAGGCTGCTACTTCATCGCACAAACACCGAACGGCAACTGGAACAGTCTGAATGAACCGTTCTGCGAATTTTACCGCTATTGCCCCAATGCCAATCTGTATATCAGTGACCAGCCTCATGCGCCGGCACTACAATTCAAACTTAAAATGATGCGGATGATCCATCCCGACTATGTGGCTTACGCATGATGGACTGGCTATCCTACACAGGCTTGGCATTAATAGGCGGCGCGGGAGCTGCCTATTTCTACCTTAACCGCAAACCTTCAAAACCGCAGCAATCCCCTGCACCGGTTTCAGTTGCCGTTCAAAAAATTTATGGCGATAAGTTTCTGATTCTGTCAGCTGATGAGTTGATTGCAGAATTAGATTTACAGCCTTCTATTGCCAACATCAAAGCCAATCTCGGTCTCTCAAATGAAAACTGGAACAGGGACGGTCTGCCCTTATTACGCAATTTCATAGCTTTTGTTCAGCGTCTTCCTGCCTCAGAATCTCACCATCATGCTGGCGACGGCGGCTTGGTCAAACATACGCTTGACGTTGCCGCCCTCGCCCTGCTCGCTTCTTCTTCGCGCAGTTGGCCGCCGAATGCAAAAACCGAAGACATAGCACGTCTGACTGCCGTGTGGCGCTACGGTATCCTGACGGCCGCCCTGCTACACGACATCGGTAAAACGCTGACTTCTTTCGAAATTGAGTTATACGAAAAAGCCAATAGTAGAAAATTTTCCTTATGGATGCCCGATACAGGCAACATGCACGAAAGTGGTAAAAAACTGTACCGCGTGACCTTTCCGAATCATAAAGCTGCTTACGAAGCTCATGCCGCGCTGGGTTGGACGTTTTTCCAAAGCATCGTACCGTCCAATGCACGCAAATGGATGAATGAAGCCGATCCGAATTTGATTAAAGCATTGCGTAGCTATCTTTCTGGCCAGCAACAAGACAGTCCACTGACGGACATTATCAAACAAGCCGACATGACATCCACAGCCCGAGACCTGCGTCATGGCTCGAGACAGCGTTTCTCCTCAGCAAAACGTCCGCCTCTCGTCGAAATCGTGATGAATACTTTGCGTAGCATGTTGGCCGAACGTGGCGCCCATTTCAGCATTGCCTCTACCGCCGGCGGCGATATTTTTAGAAAAGGCGATTTGGTCTTTATGATGGCCAAGAATGTTCCCGATTACATCCGAACCTATCTTGGCAAAAGTAAACACCCTGACGCAGCTTTATTTCCATCAGATAATCAGCGTATTTTCGATACTTTGCTGGAATACGGTGCTGTCCTCCCCAACCCGAAAGACAACCGTAAAGCCGTTACTCCTGTTGCCGTCAGTTTTGAACGCATGGATGGTGCCGTTAAATCGCATTTTTTTACCATGCTGTGTTTCAAGCTGAACACACTGTACCCTGAAGGCCAATACCCGCACGAATTTCAGGGAATGTTGGAAGTATGCCCTGATGTAACGTTGCAGATGTACGAACCTGCATCAGAAGATACTGCTGATTTGAAAAACGAGCCAGGAATTATGGCTGAATCTGCTTTAACGCCAACAGAAAAAGTCGACGAAATCGACAACATCCCCCCTCCGCCTGTGCGCAAAATGGATTTTTTGGCAGTACAGGAAGATATTCCCAAACAGAAAACTGAGGTTATACCTGCCCCATCCTCCCCTTCTAAGTCGGAAGTAGAAATCCTGCCGCCACCTCAAGCCAAACCGAAAAAAGACAAACCGAAAGCAAAATCAGGTATTGATGCACTTTTGAGCCTGCACAACCTACTGGAAGAGGAAGATACTGATACTTCAAGTGATATTCCCCTCAAGATACAAGAATCACCGAATCCGACAGAACAGAAGAAACAACCGGCTCTGACCGATCAGGTTACTACTACGACGTCTGAAGTACAGACCGCTAACAGTCTGTCCCCAGCTAAACGACAGGAGAAACAACCTAAGAAAAAAGCAATGTCTGTTCTGGACTCTCTGTTCTCCGACTTTAACGGACAAAGTGCCGAAAAACCCAACTCGTCATCTGAAAACGATACCAATCCTGATATTCAAGATAAACCAGTTTCACCACAACAGAGTGTGCCGCAATATCTTTCCTCAGAGGATACCGCAGCCGCCGCTTTGGATGAAATCCAAGACGAACGGAAATCCCTACCGACACGCTCCCCACGACCGGTCACGGTTCACCGACAGGACAATATGCTGGATCAGCAACCTGCCATCCACAAAAAAGCCAATGATGTACTGGACGGGCAAAAGCAGGCACTAAAAGATGAGGGAAAACGCTTTTGGAACTGGTTGGCCAATGGACTGGCCGAGGGCAGTATTACCGTTAACCAAAGCGGCTCCCCCGTCCATTTTGTCGAACAAGGAATGTTACTGGTTACGCCGGCCATCTTTAGAGAATACGCCGGTGGGGTCTTTGACAAAAACAACCCAAGCTGCCCTGGCCTCTTGGCACAAAAAGGATTTACCGCACTGGGTCTTCATGGTCGCACCAAGCGTTCTGCCATCTATACCGCCTTAGCCGTGAAAGCACAGCAGAAGTTATTGTTTCACTGCTATCTGATACCTGAAGACAAACTACACCTAATTGTGAAAGCCGACAGCAGACCACCAAACAACATTGATATTGCACTGGCTGACAGCCAAAACCTACTTCAATCTAAACCGACTGGAGAAGATTCATGAGTCTGACCATCCGTCTTCCTGAAAATGTATACCGCTACCCCTATGAATTTTGCAGCGCTGCATCCTATTCTGCCGCGATGCTGGCAGCCACACTCATGCCCTTGCCCGGAATCAGTCGCTATGCGGTTATTCCGGTTCTAAGCGGGCTGGCAGTCAAACGCTATTTTGAAGGCAACCGCATCCGCCGGTATCGGAAAAATGTGAAAAACCTCCCCTATTATGCGGCTACTCCCGATCAAATTCCGGTATCCGACAAAGCATTGTTTTTAGGAAAAGGGTTTAGATGGACGCAGAAGCATACCCAGCGTTTGATGATGATTCGCCAGCCAGAAAACGATCACCTCCGTCTTCCAGGAAAGTTGTATAAGGCTGCACGGCTGCATGAAATCAAAACACCGGGAGAAACATGGCTAACCAAGCTGACTTCATCAAATACTTGGTGGAATCCGGTGGCCCCCTTGCCTCCCGTCGGTGGCTCTCCTGAAATTCACGGCGTCGAACTTGAGGAAGAGGAAATCTTCATGTCGTTGGGTGAGCGCGTCGGCCATACTGGGGTTTGGGGAACCACCCGTGTCGGTAAAACCCGCCTTGCAGAGGTCATGATTAACCAAGACATCTGCCGTGGCGACGTAACCATTATGTTCGACCCCAAGGGTGATGCTGATGTAATGCTGATGATGTATGCGCGCGCAAAAAAGATGAAACGGCCATTTTACCTTTTTCACCTAGGTTTTCCCGAAGTATCCTGCCGTTACAATCCTGTTGGAGATTTCTCCCGGATTACCGAAGTGGCCACCCGTATGTCCAATGGTTTGCCAGGAGAAGGCAATTCGGCAGCATTTAAAGCATTCGTATGGCGTTTTGTAAACGTGCTAGCCAAAATTATGGAAGCCATTTCCATCAAACCAACCTATTTGAGCATTTACCAATGCGCAGTAAATATGGATGATTTGGCTAAAGCCTATTTTGAAAAAACGCTCAACTTGGAATATCCAGGATGGGAAAAAGAATATGAATCTTACGATTTGGAAACAGAACAAAAGAAAACGGCCGGCAAAACCGGTCGGGATATGGAAACGGTTAGAACCGCGTATTTCCTGAAATCAAAAGGATCGAACAATCCATTGACGGATGCCGTTATCGGCATTTTAGGTAATGAGCGCACCTACTTCGATAAATTAGTTTCATCACTGTACCCATTACTTGAAAAACTGACCAGCGGCAAAGTAGCCGAATTAATCAGTCCGGATTTCAATGATTTAACGGATGAGCGACCAGTTATGGACTGGCGTAAAGTCATGGCTTCCGAAGCAGTGGTATATGTGGGACTGGATGCACTGACCGATGCTGAAGTAGCCGCAGCAGTCGGTAATGCAATGTTTGCAGACCTGACTTCGCTTTCCGGTCATATCTACAAGCACGGCCATGGCTTTGGCCAGTCAGGAATAACTAAAAAACGGAAAGTGGCTATTCATGCAGACGAATTTAATGAATTAATCGGGGATGAGTTCATTCCGCTGCTGAATAAAGCCGGAGGTGCCGGTTATCAAGTAACTGTTTACACACAAACATGGTCTGATGTCGAAGCCAAAATCGGTTCAGCCGCCAAAGCAGGTCAAATTGCCGGTAACTTGAACAATATGATTATGCTCCGTGTCAAGCACGAATCAACCGCCGAATTGCTGACCAGCCAGCTACCGGATGTCAAAGTCGTTTCAGGCACCCAAGTCTCTTCCGCCGGAGATGTCGCACTTCCAAAAGACATGGAGGATTTTACCAGCTCGAACGAAGACCGGTTAGCAACAGAAACCGTCCCGATGCTGCAAACATCAGACTTGATTAACCTGCCAAAAGGACAGGCTTTTGCGCTACTAGAGGGCGGGCAGCTCTATAAAATCCGACTCCCGCTTCCCTTGCCCGACCCGAACATTGATGTTCCATCCGATTTGACTGCCGTTGCTGAAAAAATGCGTGAAATTGTCCGCTTGAATCGCACTGATGACTCAGAAAATAATGCTTTTGTAGAAGGACAATATTATGGTTAACCAATCACCCGAATTTCTGGCCAAGTCAACCAGCATTGGTTTTTTGACAAAACCGTTCAAATGGGCTTTCATCATTTTGTTGGTTACTGCAATCCTGTTTTTTTCGTCGGTAACTATTCAAACCTACTTCGGACAGGATGATTTATTGAAATCAGAACTGATTCAAACCCAAGAGATTTTTGTCCAAAGCAGCACGACCGAGCTACCGTTCCATATTGCAGTTATCCGCTGGATTTACGACGGATTATATTTGGTTATCTTCAAACTCAGCGGAATCGACCCGTTGCTTAACGGACAGCAGAATGATGCTCTAAGTTCAAGTTTCGCAGGTATGTTGGAAAATTTTGCAACCGAACTGTCCATCCTAAACGATACGCTTAAAATCATCGCCATCCGAGTAGGGAATATCATGGCTTTTATTCCATTATTGATTATTATGGTAGGTAGTGCGGTTTTTGATGGGTTCATGAAGAGAAAAATCCGGCAACAAAATGCGGCAAGGGAATCTGCTGCTATTTACCACAGGGCCAAGTTTTGGCGGTCCGGTATTATTTGGACAACAGTATTTATTTACTTAAGTATGCCCTTCGCTATTGATCCAATTATTCTGTTACTGCCTGTCGTTTTATTAAGCATCACTGGATTTTTTCAAGCAAAATACCTCAAAAAATATTTATGAATTATGAAATGATTATAAGACAAAGTCTTCTTAAAATTAAAAAATTACAACAAAATCTTAGAAATACCTATGGTTGACTTTAATTACATAAAAGGTTTACTATCATACTATACCTAAAAAACAGTAATTGCTAACATGCTATGTGGGAAAAGCATTTGGCCTATATTCTTGATTATTTTTGAAATTTACATAGTATAAATTATGCGAATTTGTACTAGTATGATGCAAAAGTCTTTTCTACAAATTATGGCCACAACCAAGCCCATGTGTTTCGTCCTTCTCCTTGTAGTAAAACTAAAGTTCGGCAAGCGGAGGCTGTGTTCATGCATTCGAAGCCGATGCCGTAGGCTGATAAAACTGCAGCAATTTTGGGATGCAGAAATTTTTGTTTTGCTCCTGTACCTATGATAATGACTTCTGGACGGTTTTCTGCTGTTTTAATTGCTGATATAAAAATTTGTTCATTTAATTCTTCGATGGTTGTTTGAGGAATGATGCTCACTTTGCCATTTTGCCAGCAAATGGGTTCTGAGTATGTTTGTTCACCGATTTGCAATATGCCTTGTGAGGATGAAAAAAATGATGTGGCTTCATCGATATGGTTTTCTGTGATTTTCATGGCAATTCCTGTTTTTATGGTAGAACGATTTTCAGACGGCCTTGGGAAACTTGCAAAAAAAGGTGCAAAATCAAGCAATATCAGGTAGGATTCAACGTTTGACCTTGTGCATTGATGCTTTGCTCTGAATTTACGATTGCAAGCGATTATAACAAGCCTTGGTTTTTCGTGATTATTTTAAAGTATCGGCTCAAAAGGAGACACAATGAAGCCAGTAAATATCGGTCTTTTAGGTTTGGGTACAGTCGGTGGCGGTACGGCCACTGTATTGCAGGACAACGCTGCGGAAATCAGCCGCCGCTTGGGACGTGAAGTCCGTATTTCTGCTGTTTGTGATTTGAGCGAAGAAAAAGCCAAACAAATTTGCCCGAATGCTGCTTTTATCAAAGATCCGTTTGAGCTGGTTCAACAGCAAGATGTTGATGTTGTTGTTGAATTGTTTGGCGGTACTGGTATTGCCAAAGATGCGGTATTGAAAGCGATTGAAAACAGCAAACACATTGTTACTGCCAATAAAAAACTGCTGGCTGAATACGGCAATGAAATATTCCCTTTGGCGGAAGAAAAAAATGTCATGGTGCAGTTTGAAGCTGCTGTTGCCGGTGGTATCCCTATTATCAAGGCTTTGCGTGAAGGCTTGGCTGCGAACCAAATCCGCAGTATTGCCGGTATTATTAATGGTACCAGCAACTTCATTCTTACTGAAATGCGTGAAAAAGGCAGCGCATTTGCAGACGTATTGAAAGAAGCTCAGGCTTTGGGCTATGCAGAAGCTGACCCTACTTTTGATATCGAAGGTCATGATGCCGGCCATAAAATCACCATCATGAGCGCATTGGCATTTGGTACGCCGATGAACTTTTCTGCCTGCTATTTGGAAGGCATCAGCAAACTCGACAGTCGCGATATCAAATACGCTGAAGAACTTGGCTACCGTATCAAATTGTTGGGTATTACCCGTAAAACCGACAAAGGCATCGAGTTGCGTGTACACCCTACTCTGATTCCTGAAAGCCGTTTGCTGGCTAACGTTAACGGTGTGATGAATGCTGTTCGTGTCAATGCCGATATGGTTGGTGAAACCTTGTATTACGGTGCAGGCGCCGGTGCATTGCCAACGGCTTCTGCCGTGGTTGCCGATATCATTGATATTGCCCGCCTGATTGAAGCTGAGACTGACCATCGTGTCCCTCACTTGGCATTCCAACCTTCGCAAGTTCAAGCGCAAAATATTCTGCCTATGGATGAAATCACCAGCAGCTACTATCTGCGCGTTCAAGCAACTGACGAACCGGGCACTTTGGGTCAAATTGCCGCACTCTTGGCCAAAGAAAATGTTTCTATCGAAGCTTTGATTCAAAAAGGCGTGATTAATCAAAGCACTGCCGAAATCGTGATTCTGACCCACACCACAGTGGAACACAACGTCAAACGCGCTATCGCAGCGATTGAAGCTCTGAGCTGCGTGGATGCTCCGATCACCATGATCCGCATGGAAAGCCTGCATGACTGAGCAACAAACGGAAAGGCCGTCTGAAGAACAACTGGCTGCCAGAAAGAAAGCCAAGGCAAAAATCCGCACCATCCGCATTTGGGCATGGATTATTTTGTCTTTACTGGCTCTGACCGCCCTACTCTCACAATGCGCCATGAACAAGCCGCAGATGAAACAAAATGTGGTGGAGTCTTGCGTGAAAAACATTCCTTTTGCTGAAAAATGGCAAGCCGATTTGAAAGCAAAAGGTTTGGATGCGCAAAACGAGAAATTGGCTCAAGACTATTGTGTCTGCATGTGGGATCAGCCTTTAAGCAAACTCTCTGATGAGCAAATCCGAAACTTCGGCAAAATCAGCCCTGAGGAGCAACTCAAACTCTTGGGTGGCGCGGAAGCTTTTGAAGCACGCGATAAGCAATGCGTAGCTGATTTAAAGGCCGAGTAAACCAATATCTGTTTAAACCAAAGATACAAGGCCGTCTGAACAACAGACGGCCTTTCTTATATTGAATAAATCGTAATAAGAATTGATTTCATTATATTTTAAGTTTAAGATAGCTTGGTTAATTGCTTTTCTATGGTTGTTGCCATGCGTTACCACTTTCCTATTGCCATTGATATTTATGATTTTTTGTATACCGGCCGGTTTGACTATCTGGAAATCGGACAATCGGCAGAGTCTATTTTGCAGATGTTTCCTGCGCCTGATTGCGTCCCTAAAGGCTTGTTGGTGCAAAAAGGCTGGAATATTTGGCTTTATGGCGATATTGAACTGCATTTCTCTGACAATCGGCTGACTCAGATTCGTGCTGATTTTCAGCCTGATGCTGCATTAAGCGGCGGCCGTTGGGTAAAGTTGAATCCGTGGTTTTTTGCAAATGGCTGCCTTGATGTATATGCCGTCATTCAGCGCTTGGTGCAACGCAATATCGATTTTATTAAAACGGAAACGCATACCAATTTGATTTTACAGCTGCAAAGCGGGGTTGAATTGATTTTTGAAAAATGTCGGGGCATGCAACTTGCCTCGTTCCGCAAACAAAAAGCCTCCCTACCTCATTGGGCGCGTGAAACGGCTTCTTAAATAAACAATGCCGTCTGAAAACATCATTTCAGACGGCATTGTCAGTTACAAACCATTCAATAATTGTCGGATTTTCGTCATCGCCATAGAAGTCTGCTCATCACAGCCCTCAGTCCCTACTCCGCTATCAAAGCAATCAATGCTGCTGACACTGCAAAAGTGGGCATAGGCCATTTTCAACTCCCTGGCCAAAACGGCTTCAGGCATACCGGTCATACCGAGTACATCTACCCCGTCACGGCGATAACGGGCGATTTCTGCGCGGGTCGGACGGCGCGGGCCTTGCAGGCAACCATAAACGGCGGAGTCGTAAATCGGCACATTGTGCGCTTTCGTGATATTTAATAACTTTTGTCGCAATTCATTGCAATAAGGGTTGAAAAAATCGGTATGGACGACAGGGCATTCTTGGCCTTCAAAAAAAGTATCTTTGCGGCCATAGGTATAGTCGATCAAATCGTCCGGAAGCACCAAACTGCCGTTTTCAAAATCAGGGTTGATACCGACGACTGAAGAAATGGCAATAATGTTTTCAACGCCTAAAGAGTGCAACGCCCAGATATTGGCGCAATAGTTGATTTCATGCGGCGCGATGGTATGGCTGAAGCCGTGTCGGGCGAGAAAAACAATATCCAAGCGCCCCAACCTGCCGAACAAAATAGGGCTGCTGGTTAAGCCGTATGGAGTGCGTACGATTTTTCGTTCGGTAATTTCGAGTTCTGGCAGTTTGGTCAAACCGCTGCCGCCGATAATGGCTAACATATAGACTTCCTTTGTTATCAATGGCCGTCTGAAACTTAGATTTCAGACGGCCTTAATATTATCGATTATTTATGTTTGTAGAAATGGCTGCCGAAATAGGCAGATGCACCTTCACGCAATATAACCAGTGTCACGGCGGCAAGCGGCAAGCCGGCAAGCATACCGACAAAACCCATCAGTTGTCCGAAAGCCATCAACGAGAAAATCACCCAGAACGGAGACAAACCAATACGGTCGCCGACGATTTTAGGCGTAATGAAAAAGCTTTCCAAGAATTGGCCGACACCGAATACAGCCCAGACCATCAATAATCCCTGCCATGAGCCATATTGCAAAAGTGCGGCAACTGTCGCCAGCAAAAGGCCGGTAAATGCGCCCAAATACGGAATAAATACCAAAATACCGGCAATCATACCGATGGCAAAGCCGGAATCCAAACCAACTAGCATCAAGCCCAAGCCATAGACCAAGCCCATAATCATCATCACCATCAGCTGGCCACGTAGAAACTCGCCCAAAACTTCATCCATATTGCCGCTGATACGCGTGTAGGTCTTGATAAAACGGCGCGGAACCAATTTGCTGATTCCGGAAGACCAGCGTTTCCAATCCAACAAGAAGTAATACAGCAGCAAAGGCAGCAACACCAAATTGCTGACACCGCTGATGACGTTACCGCTCTGACGCATCAAGGTCGGAATCCATTCTTTGAGCGTATTGCTCAACTCATCAGTATGCGACTGCAACCATGCGATGATTGATTCTTGATCGATTTGAATATAATCCCCACTGACGCTGTTGAGCCACGGCAGCAGTTTGTTTTGAACAAAGCCTACGATTTGCGGCAGGCGTTCGGCCAGATTGTTAAACTGGTTCAACAACATAGGTACGATAATCAGCACCAACGACAGCAATATCAGCAAAGCCAGTGCCATAATAATCATGGAGGCCGGCGCGCGGCGGATACGCTTCAATTGCAGCCACTCGACCAAGGGATTCAAAACATAGGCCAAAACGGCGGCCACGATAAACGGCGTCAAAACATCGCCTAAGGCATATAAAAGCCAAATAAAGGCTGCGATAACGCAAGCCATAATAATCCACGGTTTTGCGCCGCGCGCTTTCTTTTGATACATAAAAAGGTATTTCCCAATTGATGTTTAAGGTTTTCAAAATCAATAAGCAGTATAACAGATTCGCAAAGGCCGTCTGAAAGCGCGACGGCTATTTAAGATAAAATAAAAATTGTTGACAATAATGCCAAAAAATTCAGCCTGAATCCTCTAATTTAAGATAAAATACGCTCCGACAATCTACCCATACCCGAATAAGGAAATCCAATGAGCACTTCTTTGAGCTATCGTGACGCAGGCGTGGATATCGACGCAGGCGATCAACTGGTCGAAAACATCAAACCTTTTGCCAAGCGTACTATGCGCCCTGAAGTGTTGGGTGATTTGGGCGGTTTCGGCGCTTTGGTCGAAATCGGCAAAAAATACAAAAATCCGGTATTGGTTTCCGGTACGGACGGTGTCGGCACCAAGCTGAAACTGGCATTCGACTGGGACAAACACGATACCGTTGGCATTGATTTGGTTGCCATGAGCGTCAACGATATTTTGGTTCAAGGTGCGGAACCTTTGTTCTTCTTGGACTATTTCGCTTGCGGCAAGCTGGATGTTGCCCGCGCGACTGATGTGATTAAAGGAATTGCCCAAGGTTGCGAAGAATCCGGTTGCGCTTTGATTGGCGGTGAAACTGCCGAAATGCCGGGCATGTATCCCGAAGGCGAATACGACTTGGCCGGTTTTGCCGTCGGCGTGGTTGAAAAAGAACGCGTCATCAACGGCCGCAGCATTCAGGCCGGAGACGTTGTTTTGGGCTTGGCTTCCAACGGCGCACACTCCAACGGCTACTCTTTGGTACGCAAAATCATCGAGCGCGACAATCCTGATTTGGATGCGGAATTTGACAACGGCAAAACCTTGCGCGAAGCCATCATCGCCCCTACTCGCCTGTATGTGAAACCTATCCTTGCCGCTTTGGAGAAATTCACCATTAAAGGCATGGCCCACATTACCGGCGGCGGCATTACCGAAAACGTACCTCGCGTTTTGCCTGAAAATACCGTCGCACAAATCGATGCCAAAGCGTGGGAATTGCCTAAACTGTTCCAATGGCTGCAAAAAGCAGGCAATGTGGAAACCCAAGAAATGTATCGTACCTTCAACTGCGGTATTGGTATGGTCGTTATCATTGCCAAAGAAGATGCCGATGCAGTACAAGCATTCTTAAGCGAACAAGGCGAAACCGTTTACCGTTTGGGCGTTATTCGTGAACGCAACGGCGACGAGCATCAAACCCAAGTGGCTTGATTGAGTTGTAATTAAAAAAGTGCGGATGATGAGTCCGCACTTTTTATTGTTTATGGCCTAGGAAAATCTTCGCCCTAGCCTACTTCTTCCAAAAAGCCGGCCAACTGCGCCGTATCGTGTGCAATCATCAGCTCTTCATTGGTTGGCACCACCAAAACAGCCGGCATAGAACCTGTCGGGCTGATGATACCGGAGTTGCCGTAGCGTTTATCCATGTTGGCTTTGGTGTCGATGTGCAGACCCAAGAAATCAAGATAGGAAACGGTTTTGGCACGGATGTTACGCGAGTTTTCGCCGATACCGCCGGTAAACACGAGTGCATCTACGCCGCCGCAAGCCACAGCCATCGAAGCAATATATTTGGCAAGGCGGTAGGTCATGACTTCCAGGGCCAAACGCGCACCTTCGTGACCTTCGTCCGCCGCGATTTCCAAAGAACGGCAGTCGTTGGAGAGTTCGGAAATACCGAGCAATCCTGATTTTTTGTTCAACATTTCATCAACTTGGGCTACATCCAAACCAGCTTGTGAAGTCAGATAGCTGTATACGCCCGGGTCGATGTCGCCGCAACGTGTACCCATTACCAAACCTTCGATCGGCGTGAAGCCCATACTGGTGTCAACGGATTTGCCGTTTTTGATGGCGGTAATGGATGCGCCGTTACCTAAGTGGGCAATAATCATGCGGATGTCTTCCAGAGGTTTGCCCAAGATGCGTGCGGCTTCAGGGGCAACGTAACGCATACTGGTGCCGTGGAAACCGTAGCGGCGGAAAGCGTATTTTTTACGCAATTCGCGCGGAACGGCATAAGTGTAGGCACGCTCCGGCATGGTTTGGTGGAACGAAGTATCCATCACGCCGACATTGGGCAGGCCCGGGAAGTGCTCTTGCGCGGCCAAAATACCGTTGATATTGGCAGGATTGTGCAACGGAGCGAGCGGAATGCAGGCATTGAGTTCGTCCATTACTGCTTGGTCGATCAAAACAGATTCGCTGTATTTTTCGCCGCCGTGGGCGATGCGGTGGCCGATGGCTTTGATGCGGTCGTGCAGGCCGTGTTTTTCAAGCTCTTTCAACAGCATACCTACGGCACCGGCATGGTCGTTACGGCCGGTCAAGGCTGTTTGGCATTTTTTGCCGTCTTTGCTGAACGTAATGACTGCTTCGGGCGTACCCAAACGTTCGCCGAGACAGCTTAAGAGAACTTTGCCGTTTTTACGGTCGATAACGGCACCTTTGAGTGAAGAGCTGCCGCAGTTCAGAACAAGAATGAGTTGGTTGGACATGGTGTTTCTCCTTTGAATTTTTGATTGTTTTTTTGGCTTCAGGCCGTCTGAAAAGAGCAAAAACATTTGAGAGCTTTTCAGATTGCCTTTGGTTTGGTGTTTAGTCAGGCTTCATGCCCAACCCTAATCTCCATTGCAGGTATCGCTACCTGACTAAAATCTGCTTATTTGGTTTTCAGACGGCCTTGTTTAATGGCGTGGCCGTCTGAAAACTTAAAAGCAATCTTCCGGCACTCGGACTTGTCCTTCCATAATCACGCGTGCGCTACGGCTCATGACTGCTTTTGTGGCCGTCCATTGTCCGTCCTGACATTCGGCGGCTGCACCAACGCGCAGTGTGCCTGACGGATGGCCGAAACGGACTTCTTTACGTGCTCCACCTCCGGCTGCAAGGTTGACCAGCGTACCGGGCACGGCGGCGGCGGTAGCGATAGCGACTGAAGCAGTACCCATCATCGCGTGGTGCAATTTACCCATGCTCAGCGCGCGTACCAATAAGTCGATGTCGGCAGCTTTGACGGTTTTGCCGCTTGAAGCGGTGTAATCGGCCGCAGGGGCGACAAAAGCGACTTTTGGAGTATGGGCGCGGGTGGCGGCTTCGGATACATCGCTGATCAAGCCCATTTTCAGCGCGCCATACGCGCGGATGGTTTCAAATTTTTCCAGCGCCGCGGCATCGTTGTTGATGTCGTCTTGCAACTCTTTGCCTGTGTAGCCCAAATCTGCGGCATTCAGGAAAATGGTTGGAATACCGGCATTGATAAGCGTGACTTTCAGACGGCCTATATTCGGCACATCAATTTCATCGACCAAATTGCCGGTTGGGAACATACTGCCTTCGCCGTCGGCTGGATCTAAAAATTCGATTTGTACTTCTGCTGCCGGAAACGTTACGCCGTCAAGCTCAAAATCACCTGTTTCTAAAACTGCGCCGTTTTGCATCGGCACATGGGCAATAATAGTTTTGCCAATGTTTTTCTGCCAGATTCTGACGGTACACAGGCCATCTGAAGGGATTTTGGATTTATCGACCAAGCCTTGTTCGATGGCAAATGCGCCCACAGCGGCGGTCAGATTACCGCAGTTACCGCTCCAATCGACAAAAGGTTTGTCGATGGAAACTTGTCCGAACAAATAATCGACATCGTGATCGGCGCGTTCGGATTTGTCCAAAATCACGGCTTTGCTGGTGGACGAACTGGCATTGCCCAAACCGTCAATCTGTTTGCCGTAAGGGTCGGGGCTGCCGAGTACGCGCAAGAGAATTTTGTCGCGTGCCTCGCCTGCTTCCTGCGCAGCTGCCGGCAGATCGGTGCGTTTGAAGAAAATGCCTTTAGATGTACCACCGCGGTAGTAAACGGCTGGAATTTTAATTTGCGGCATTT
The DNA here is from genome assembly GCF_051957055.1 of Neisseria sp. P0020.S005. Taxonomy (NCBI): domain Bacteria; kingdom Pseudomonadati; phylum Pseudomonadota; class Betaproteobacteria; order Neisseriales; family Neisseriaceae; genus Neisseria; species Neisseria sp. P0020.S005. The sequence goes on from NZ_JBQCWV010000001.1 coordinate 292,941, forward strand.
CGAGTTCTCCTTTGTATTTCTAGTATGGTTTTTTCAGACGGCCTCTCAAACATTCAAGGCCGTCTGAAAACCTTTTTGAGCGTAGTCCGGGTATTTTGACGATACCCGATTTACCTTACGCTGCATTTCCTTCTAAGAAGTCTTGTGCGAAACGTTGCAATACGCCACCGGCTTCATATACCAATACTTCTTCTGCAGTATCGAGGCGGCAGGTAACCGGAACTTCGACGGTTTCGCCGTTTTTACGGTGAATCACGAGGGTCAGGTCGCAGCGCGGTGTGCGTTCGCCGACAACGTCGTAGGTTTCCGTACCGTCCAGTTGCAGGGTGTGGCGGTTAGTACCCGGTTTGAACTGCAACGGCAACACACCCATACCGATTAAGTTGGTGCGGTGGATACGCTCGAAGCCTTCGGCAACAATCGCTTCCACACCGGCGAGGCGTACGCCTTTTGCAGCCCAGTCGCGGCTTGAGCCTTGACCGTAGTCCGCACCGGCAATGATGATGAGCGGCTGTTTGCGGTTCATATAGGTTTCGATGGCTTCCCACATGCGCATGGTTTTGCCTTCGGGTTCAACGCGTGCTAGCGAACCTTGGCGTACGCTGCCGTCTTCGTTTCTCACCATTTCGTTAAACAGTTTCGGATTGGCGAAGGTTGCGCGTTGGGCGGTCAAGTGGTCGCCGCGGTGGGTTGCGTAAGAGTTGAAGTCTTCTTCAGGCAAACCCATTTTCGCCAAATATTCGCCTGCGGCACTGCTGGCCAAAATCGCATTGGACGGCGAGAGGTGGTCGGTGGTGATGTTGTCGGGCAAAATCGCCAGCGGACGCATACCTCTTAATGTGCGTTCCCCTGCCAATGCGCCTTCCCAGTAAGGTGGGCGGCGGATGTAGGTGGACATTGGACGCCAGTCGTACAGCGGGCTTGGTGCTTTTTGTGCTGTGCCGGTGTCGAACATCGGTATATAAACGTCGCGGAATTGTTGCGGTTTCACATATTCGGCAACGATGGCATCGATTTCTTCATCGGTAGGCCAGATGTCTTTCAGGCGGATTTCTTTGCCGTCTGCAACGCCGAGTACATCGTTTTCAATATCGAAACGGATGCTGCCTGCCAATGCGTAGGCAACGACCAACGGAGGCGAAGCGAGGAAAGCCTGTTTCGCATACGGATGGATGCGGCCGTCGAAGTTGCGGTTACCTGACAATACGGCGGTAGCGTACAAATCGCGGTCGATGATTTCCTGCTGAATTTTCGGATCCAGCGCGCCGCTCATGCCGTTACAGGTGGTACATGCGAAGGCAACGATACCGAAGCCGAGTTTTTCCATTTCAGGCAGCAGGCCTGCTTCTTTCAAATAGATTTCGGCTACTTTTGAACCCGGGGCAAACGAAGATTTCACCCAAGGTTTGCGCTGCAAGCCGAGGCGGTTGGCATTGCGTGCCAACAGCGCGGCGGCGACAACGTTGCGTGGATTGGAAGTATTGGTACATGAAGTAATCGCGGCAATAATCACTGCTCCGTCAGGCATTTGGCCGTCTGAAGGCTCTTCATAAGGTTTTGCCAAGCCTTTGCTGGCCAAATCGGAGGTCGCAAAACGGGCATGCGGGTTACTTGGACCTGCCATATTGCGCGTTACGCTGCTCAAATCAAATTTCAATACGCGAGGATAAACGGCGGTTTTCAAGGCATCTGCCCACAAGCCTGCGGTTTTGGCGTAGGTTTCTACCAATTTCACTTGCGCGTCGTCGCGGCCGGTCAGTTTCAAATAATCAATGGTTTGCTCATCAATAGCGAACATCGCGGCAGTCGCACCGAACTCAGGGGTCATATTGGAAATGGTGGCACGGTCGCCGATGAACAGGCTTCTTGCACCCTCGCCGAAGAATTCGACAAATGCGCCAACCACGCGCTCTTTACGCAAGAATTCGGTCAGTGCCAACACGATGTCAGTGGCAGTAATGCCAGGCTGGCGTTTGCCGGTCAGCTCAACACCGACAATATCAGGCAGACGCATCATGGATGCACGACCCAACATCACGTTTTCGGCTTCCAAACCGCCCACGCCTACGGAAATCACGCCCAATGAATCGACGTGTGGCGTATGTGAGTCTGTACCGACACAGGTATCAGGGAATGCCACGCCGTTTTTGACTTGGACAACCGGCGACATTTTTTCCAAGTTGATTTGGTGCATAATGCCGTTACCCGCCGGAATCACGTCCACATTTTCAAATGCGGTTTTTGTCCAGTTGATGAAGTGGAAACGGTCTTCGTTACGTCTGTCTTCGATTTCGCGGTTTTTGCGGAAGGCATCAGGATCGTAACCGCCGCATTCAACGGCCAAAGAGTGGTCGACGATGAGCTGGGTTTGCACCACAGGATTCACTTTGGAAGGATCGCCGCCTTTTTCGGCAATCGCATCGCGCAGGCCTGCCAAATCCACCAACGCTGTCTGACCCAGAATATCGTGACACACCACGCGCGCCGGATACCAAGGGAAGTCAATTTCCTGTTTTCCCTCAATCAGCTGGCCCAGCCAGCTTTGCAGCGTAGGCAGGTCGACTTTGTCTGCGCGGTTGACCAAGTTCTCAGCCAAGATACGGCTTGTGTACGGCAGCTTGTCGTAAGAGCCTGGTTTGATGTCTTCACACGCCTGACGCGCGTCGTAATATTCCAAATCCGTACCGGGTAAAGCTTTACGGTAGCGTTGGTTGGCAGTCATGTCGGTTCTCCTAAAATCTATTCTTTTTTTTGGTTTTGGGGTTTCAGACGGCCTGTTGATTCGGACCTTCAGGCCGTCTGAAACCATAAATTCTGTTTTATTGCTTGTTCTCTGAAATCTATTCGCGGTATGAAAAAAAATTGCTGCTCCGCTACCATCATTCCCGTATAGACGGAAATCCAAACTTAAATCTTTCAGCACTCTTTACAGCAGAACATTTCAACTTTTGAATTTCTGCCTGTATGGGAATGACGACAGCAGAGCAGCATGTTTTCCAAACGGCCGGCTCTCTCTCTCGCATACTGCACTAGGCCGTCGAAAAACGAAAACATCATTTATTCATTGTTTTCAAACGGCATTTCGAGATGGGGCGGGCTGGCGGCCCACCCTGCTGTTACGCGTATTAGCGGTTTTCAATCTCCACGAATGCCAAATCTTCAGGGCCTGTGTAGTTTGCGCTCGGACGGATGATTTTGCCGTCTTTGCGTTGCTCGAGAACGTGTGCGCTCCAACCGGTTGTACGGGAAATTACGAACAGCGGTGTGAACATAGCGGTCGGTACGCCCAATTTTTGGTAGGAAACGGCGGAGAACCAGTCCAAATTCGGGAACATTTTTTTCTCTTCCCACATCACGCTCTCCAAACGTTCGGCAATGTCAAAGAGGCGCATATCGCCGGTTTCTTTGCTCAAACCGCGTGCCACTTCTTTAATGACAACATTGCGAGGGTCGGAAATGGTGTACACCGGATGACCGAAACCGATCACGATTTCTTTGCGGCCTATGCGTTCGCGGATGTCTGCTTCGGCTTCGTCGGCATTACGGTAGCGTTTTTGAATATCGTAAGCCACTTCGTTCGCGCCGCCGTGTTTCGGACCTTTCAATGCGCCGATTGCACCGGTAATGCTGGAGTACATATCAGAACCTGTACCGGCAATCACGCGGGCGGTAAAGGTAGAAGCGTTGAACTCGTGTTCAGCATACAGAATCAGTGAAACGTGCATGGCTTTGATGTGTGATTCGCTTGGGCGTTTGCCGTGCAACAGGTGCAGGAAATGACCGCCGATGGTCTCTTCGTCGCTTTCAACTTCAATGCGTTTGCCGTTGTGCGAATATTGATACCAGTACAGCAGGATGCTGCCGAGGCTGGCGATCAGTTTGTCGGCGATGTCGCGCGCTTCACTTTCCGGATGGCTTTCACGTTCAGGATGAACGCAGCCCAGCATGGATACGCCGGTACGCATCACGTCCATCGGATGGGTATGTGCAGGCAGGCTTTCCAAAACTTTAATCACACGGATAGGCAGGCCGCGCATGGATTTGAGCTTGGTTTTATAAGCGGCCAGCTCGAATTTATTGGGCAGATGGCCGTGAATCAGCAGGTGGGCGACTTCTTCAAACTCACATTTTTGTGCCAAATCCAAGATGTCGTAACCGCGATAGCTCAAATCGTTACCGGTACGGCCAACGGTACACAATTCGGTATTACCGGCCGCAACGCCAGAAAGCGCAACGGATTTTTTAGGTTTGAAAGTCGGGGTTTGAGTAGTTGAAGTCATGGTATTTCTCCTTTGTATTTTTATGGGTTTTATTTTTCAGACGGCCAATGCGGATTTGTTGAAAGGCCGTCTGAAAGCGGTTACTTATTTTTGAAACAATTTATCTAGTTTTTGCTCGAAGGCATGATAGTTCAGATGCTCGTACAGCTCGGCACGGGTTTGCATACTGTCAACCACCGCCGCCTGAGTGCCATCGCGCATAATCGCTTCATAAACATTCAGAGCGGCTTTGCTTGCTGCACGGAACGATGACAGCGGATACAGCACCAGCGACACGCCGTTTTCAGCCAGCTCGCTTTGGGTATAAAGCGGAGTGGAACCAAACTCGGTAATGTTGGCCAATACAGGTACTTTCACTGCATCTGCAAATTGGCGATACATTTTCAAATCGGTCATGGCTTCAGGGAAAATCATGTCTGCACCGGCTTCGACACAAGCCTGAGCGCGTTCGATAGCAGCATCTAAACCTTCTACCGCCAGCGCATCGGTACGCGCCATAATCACAAAGTTCTTATCAACACGCGCATCTACGGCAGCTTTGATACGGTCGACCATTTCATCTTTAGAAACGATGGCTTTATTCGGACGGTGGCCGCAGCGTTTTTGCGCTACCTGATCTTCGATATGAACCGCTGCAACACCAGCGCGTTCAAAATTGCGAATGGTACGGGCAATATTGAATGCACCGCCCCAACCCACATCAATATCCACCAGCAAAGGCGTATCTACGTTATCCGTAATGCGTCGCGCGTCGATCAGCACATCTTCCATTGTGGTAATGCCCAAATCAGGGATACCGCAAGAGCAGGCTGCCACGCCGCCGCCAGACAGATAGATTGCTTTGAAACCGCTTTGGGTCGCCAATCGTGCAAAGTAAGCATTGACGCAACCGACTACGGCAAGAGGATTCGATTCTTTCACGGCTTGACGGAAACGCGCTCCGGCAGAGTGTTGACTCATCATATTTCTCCTTTATAGACTTTTTTCAGTATTAATCGGACGGCTCGGTTTTTTCACAACTTGAAACAAACCGTTTAAAAAGAAACAATCGTTCTAAAAACTGTTTTCAGACGGCCTGTAAAATTTCAATCATCAACCATCTAAAAAATTTAAAATCAATAAATACAAATAGTTATCAAAACCAATAAATACAATAAGGCTGAAGCTAAGGTGTGCGTTTTTTAATTTTTATTAATCAAAATATGAATTCGATTGGAGATACAGATATTTTAAAACCCGAAGCGTTCGTAGGAATGCGGAAACTGGATTCGGGTTGAGAGCCTTCAGACCGTCGGGACTGCCAATAAGCTGGCGGCGACGGGAGCGGCAGAGACGGGAGAAAATCTATAACAAGAGAGAGTGGTTTGATACAGATTCATGATGATGTTCCTTTGTAGTGCGATGTAGTTTTTATTTATGGAAACAAATTTAAAAAATAAAACCGGTCTTGTCAAACACTTTTTTCAAAAAAATTATAAAAAATTCAGTTATTAATAAACGATTTTTTCACAACAAATGTAAAAAACGGACAGGCTGTACCACATCAAACCCTTGTGTGGCCTAGCTTCTGTCCGTTTTGTGTTTTTGGCTGATAGTCAGAATAATTGTAAACAATCTGTCTAAAAATAATTTATAATTGATTCATTTATAAAGAACTTTTAAATATGCCGTCTAAAAAAATTAAAATTTTTGCCTTTAAATTTTCAGACGGCCTTTGCATGATGACTACTCTGCACTAAATGCCGTCTGAAAAGTCTGCTTGCCAATAGTAATGTCGGCAGTGTAATCATGGCGGCCTTCGACGCAAAACGGCAAGCGGATTTGCGCAGCCTGCCAACTTTGTGGCGATTGTTGCGTCAGGTTATAGCGATTGAAGCCCATGTCCATGTTTTTCATACTGAAACTGATACTGACCGCGCCCGTATTCTTCGGCACATTCTCCACCACAATATCAAACGGCTCGTGCGTATTGATGGAGGTTGCACGCACTTTTGAACCGTTAGGCAGGACGCAGCCTTGTGTCATACTACATTCGACTACATTCGCTTTTGTCTGTTGCCGCTGCCACCAATCCAAGAGCAGCAGCTTGGCCGCCGCAAACACAATCAGTAAAACAGCGGCAATCAGAAGCTTTTGATTTTTACTCATTTCAGACGGCCTCAATGTCATTATCGGTCAAAACGGCGTGTGCACCCATGCTCTGCCACTGTTCACGATAAATGGAAACCATGCTTTCCGGAGCTGCCACAATCAGCGGCATCGCCACGCCTTGTGCCAAAATATCCATAACTTGCTTGGCTGCCGCTTCATTCGCTACTTTCCACACGACAGCATCCGCATTTTGCACCTGCTGCCATTGTTCGGCATTTTCAATGATTGGCCACACGCTGGGCACTTCTATCGGCTTGCCTTGTTGCCAATCGGCAAAATTCAGCAATACGGCAGATGCGGTTTGATGCCGAACCGACAGATATGGCACAACATGATATTCGCCCATGCTGTTTTGACCGATCAAGCCGCTTTTCAGACGGCCTTGAAGCTGGCGCGGAATAGATAGGGAGCGTAATAATGCGCTATTGGCAGGCAACATCGGCGCAACGGTAAAATCCCCTGCCTTTTGCCATGCCCATTTCTGCCCTTCCCTCGATTGGATTTCTCCCGCCCATTGGTCGGCTTCCACCCATAAAAAATGCAGGCGTACATGTGCGTGTTCGTAGGAATGGACTTTGGTCAGCCACGGCGTAGCGGCAAGGATACGGATACCGAGTTCTTCTTCAAACTCGCGTTGCAAGGCTTGAAAATCACTTTCGCCTGCCTCAACCTTGCCGCCGGCAAATTCCCAATAACCGGCATAAGGCTTGCCCTCTGGGCGGGAACTGAGCAGGTAGCGGCCGTTTTGGTCGAGCAAAATTCCGGCAACCACTTGTACCAATGGACGTGTGTCTTCAGTCATCATGAGCTTATTCTTATATGCAACAGGCAGAGATACCTGCCGATTTATGCGTAAAAAAACGATGTCGGGCCTATACGCCCGACCTTCAACAAATACCTAACCCTTCAGGCCGTCTGAAAAGGATTTTCTATTTCAGAATACTTAAATCCGGCCTTATTTTTCCGCAATCACAAAAGCCATAACAGTATCCTCTTCATCGCTCATGCTCAGATGACAGCTTCGAATCCCCTGTTCTTCCAGCCATTTGGTCAAAGCCGGTGCAAAAAATAATTCAGGCTTGCCCAATGCGTCATGCCCGACACCGATATTGCGGAAAGACACCACGCCGCGTATGCCCGTACCGACGGCTTTGGCAAAAGCCTCTTTGGCGGCAAAGCGTTTGGCAAGATAGTTAACCGGTTTGCCTGCCTGCGGAAATTCCAACAGTTCTTCCGGGCTGAGAATGCGTTGCGCAAATGCCAGTCCGAATTTTTTGTTCAGGCGGATAATGCGTTTGAGAGAAACAATGTCTGTACCTATTCCGTAAATCATGGGTCTGCTCCTTATTTAAATAGTCAGGCCGTCTGAAAGTGTGGATACCGGCCAAAGCCAATTGCCTTAGCCGGTATGACTGATGCCGTTAAGGCAGCATTCTGGCTCTGAACATGACTTCCTTCATTTGGCGGACAGCTTCTGGCAAGCCGAGGAAGAGTGCTTGGGAAATCAGCGAATGGCCGATGTTCAGCTCGCGGATGGCGAGAATTTGAGCAATCGGCGTCACGTTGTGAATGGTCAGGCCGTGTCCGGCGTTGACGACCAAACCCAAATCGCTGGCGTAATGCGCGCTGTTTTGAATCCGCTCAAATTGTTTCATTCGCTCGGCGTGGCTGTGCGCATCGGCATATGCACCGGTGTGCAACTCGATAACGGGCGCGCCGACATCATAAGCGGCTTGGATTTGCGCGTTGTCGGCATCGATAAACAAGGACACGCGGATGCCTGCGTCGGTCAGGATTTTAGTGAACTCAGCCACTTTATCCTGTTGCGCCAATACGTCCAAACCGCCTTCTGTGGTTACTTCTTGACGTTTTTCAGGTACGATGCATACATCTTCCGGCATGACGTTGAGCGCGTTTTCCAACATTTCTTCCGTCAGCGCCATTTCCAAATTCAGGCGCGTGCGGATGGCGTTTTTAACGGCGAACACGTCCGCATCTTTAATATGGCGGCGGTCTTCACGCAAGTGCATGGTAATCAAATCTGCACCGTGGGTTTCCGCAATCAGCGCCGCTTCGATAGGGCTGGGATAAATCGTACCGCGCGCATTGCGGACGGTGGCAATATGGTCGATGTTTACGCCTAACAACATAATAATGTCCTTTCTTTAAGGTTTCAGACGGCCTGAGCCTGTTCATATCACAGGCCGTCTGAAAAAAATTCAACTGCCCAAGCCAAACTGCTGCAACTGCTGCAAAACCTGCCGAGACTTGATGCCCTCGGGTAGAAGGTTGTCAATCAAAAGCCGCGTTACTTTCAAAGCTTGCCCCAGACTTTCCTGATGAACGAAACTGCCTTCCCTCAAATCGATTAAAGTCGCGCCCAATACGGCAACGCCTTTATTGAGCGCATGGAAACGGTCGGCCTCGGCCAAAGGCACCACAGCCTCTTCCGGTGTGAGCCAATAAGTTTCTTCACCGTTGATTTCATTTCCGTTGCCGTCATGGAACAAATCGGGGGCAAAGCCCAAGCGTGTCAACAACGACCATTCAAAACGGCGCAAAGCGGCAATATGGTTGGCCTCGCAACAGATGGTTTTCATGGTCTCTGCCAAAACATCATAAAGCTCGGGCAACGAGTCTTCGCGGACGGTCAATTTCAGCATCAACTCGTTCACATACAATCCGCTGAACAAAGCCCTGCTCTGCGGCTGCGGCCAACCGCCTATCCATTCGGCGCGATGCAGGGTCTTCAACTCTTGCGAGCCATACCAAGATGCGCTCACCGGCACAAACGGCACCAACACGCCCCGCAATTCGCTCTGACGTTTACGCGCACTTCTGGCCAACAAAGCCACCCGCCCATAACGGCGGCTGAAAGCCTCCACCCACAAGCTGCTCTCGCGCCACGGGGCGGAAGCAAGCAGAAAGATAGGTTCGTGGTTGATGCGGTTTGGTTGCGCCATAAAGGTTTGGAAAGATAAAGATTGTGTCGATTATAACGGAAAATCGATGCAAAAAGGCCGTCTGAAAGTCTACCTTCTATAAAGGCCGTCTGAAAACCTTTATAATCCGTTTTGAATGAATAACCGACCTTCCTGTGTTTATGCCGAAATTCCCTTTTAAATCCGCCCTTTCCCTGCTCTCCGCAGCCCTATTATCCGCCTGCTCGCTGGTGAAATATCAGCCTGTCGCCGGTATTGATACGGTCGACCTAAAACGCGGCTACCGCTTTGAAACCAGCCGGCTTCAGCGCAACGACGAAGACGATACGCTTATTGTGTTGATGTTCTCCGGCGGCGGTACGCGCGCGGCGGCCTTGGGTTATGGCGTGTTGGAGCAGCTTCATAAGCAACAGATTACCATCGGCGGTAAAAAACAGTCTTTGATGTCGAATGTCGATGTGGTGGTCGGCGTATCCGGCGGATCAGTTTTGGCCGCCTATTTCGCATTGAAAGGCGAAGACACCATCCCATTGTTTTACAAACGCTTCCTGCATCAAAACTTCCAACGCCAAGTCGTCAAACAGGCATTTTCCATGTCCAACCTGCCCCGACTGGCCTCGCCTGAATACGGACGCGGCGATCTGTTACAGGAGCAGTTTGAAAACTACCTTTTCGGCAAAACCACTTTCCGTGATTTGGAAAAAAATGCCAAAGGCCCGTTTGCCATCATTTCCGCCACCGATATGGGCATAGGCGAGCGTTTCAATTTCACGCAGGAATATTTCGACCCGATGTGTATCGACTTGGGCGACTTGCGACTTGCCCGCGCCGTCGCAGCTTCAAGCTCCGTGCCTATGGTATTTGCACCGATTACCCTAAACAACAACGGCGGACGCTGTAGCTACACGCCGCCGATCAAAATCGAAGATGCAGACGACAGTGAAACAGGCAGACAACAAAGCCGCACCATAAAAGAATTTTACGAGCGCTTCCAAAAATACGCAGATGGGAAAAACCGACCCTACATCCACCTGATAGACGGCGGCCTGACCGACAATCTGGGTATGCGCAGCCTTTTGGATATGACGGAAATGTACCCGGAAAAAATCCTGACAAACAAAATCCTGCAAACCAAAATCCGCCATATTGTGGTCATCAACGTCAATGCCCAAAACGAAGTCAGTAGCAATTTGGATAAAAGCGCTGCCGTACCCGGTTTCCGCGATGTCGTTTCCGCCATCGTGAATATTCCGATCGACCAACATTCGCAAGAGTCTTTGCGCCGCTTCAGGGCTTTTGTCGATCAATGGAACAAAGACAAGCAGAACGAAGACATTTATTTCTCTTTCGTCAGCCTGAATCTCAAAGACCTTCCGCCGTCCCAGCTGAGGGACAAGGTATTGAATATTCCGACCAGTTTCTATCTGCCGCCGGAAGACGTGGACAACCTGCGCACCGCCGCCGCCGAACTGATGAAGCAGTCGCTGGACTATCGCAACCTGCTGGCAGAATTTGCAGCACACCCCAATCCAGACACCATCTTCGCAGCCCCGCCTCCGGATGCGCAAGAATTCAAGCCATTGAACGAAAAGAAAAAGCAGTAGCAAACTGTTCCATAAAGTGCAGCTCTGTTAAAATACCTGCTTCATCTTATATTTCAGACGGCCTCGATACCCAAGGCCGTCTGAAACACTTAACAATAAATAGAATCCAACCATGACCGAATTAAACACTCCCATCGTTACCGATATTGACCGCCCCATCCTTGTTCCGCCCGGCGGCCATAAAAAAGTCCTGCTGCATTCCTGCTGCGCCCCATGTTCCGGCGAAGTGATGGAAGCCATGCTTGCCAGCGGCATCGACTACACCATTTATTTTTACAACCCCAATATCCATCCGCACAAAGAATATATGTTACGCAAAGAAGAAAACATGCGCTTTGCGGACAAATTCGGTATCCCTTTTGTCGATAAAGACGACGACTACGAAAACGACCGCAAAGAATGGTTTGCCAAAGCCAAAGGCATGGAATTTGAACCTGAACGCGGTATCCGCTGCACCATGTGTTTCGATATGCGTTTTGAAAAAGCGGCACAATATGCCCATGAAAACGGCTTTCATGTTTTCACCAGCTCACTGGGCATTTCACGCTGGAAAGACATGAAACAGATCAACGGCTGCGGCCATCGCGCTGCCGAGCCGTACGATGACTTGGTTTATTGGGATTTCAACTGGCGCAAAGGCGGTGGCAGCGCACGCATGATTGAAATCAGCAAGCGCGAACATTTCTACCAACAAGAATATTGCGGTTGCGCCTACTCCCTGCGCGACTCCAATGCCCACCGCAAATCGCAAGGCCGCATCCCCATCAAGCTGGGCGTGTTGTATTACGGTGATGAATCCACCCAATACGAGCCTCAAGCCGAAAACAAAATCATTGTTGAGAAATAAATATCAAAGGCCGTCTGAAACATTCAGACGGCCTTCGTTTAAATCAGACGATTAACGGCGGCGGAATTTGCCGTGATCAAAATCATCAAATGCCTGATAAGCAGCTTGGCATTGAATTTTTTGCTCAGTATAAGGCAAACCGCGGAACGCTTTTGCCGCTTTTCGGTTTTCCCTCAATTCAGCCTTGTTACCTTTGTAGCGATACCAAGCGGCACGGCGCTCAAGGTATCTCTTACAAGCAGGATGCAATTTGTTTTTCTTCGCTGGCTGGTGTTTGCTCACATGATGGCCATGCGGTTTGGCCACCACTTCGGCAGAATAAGTACCCAAACTCAATACGGCAACCACTGCCATTGCAGAACCTAAAGTTTTCAGTGTCAACATGATTCGCTCCCAATTCAGGTTGGATAGTCATCCCATTATATGCCTCGCCTAATAAATCGACAAACTTCTCAATATGTTTCATGATAAATGAGTGTAAGCAATTACAGCACTATCCTTTTTGCTTTGCAAAATTTAACACACTTTCCATGCAGACAGAAGCCGAATATAAATTTCTTTATTTCATAAGCCTCTAGCCAATGTTTGAACAAATGTGATGCAAATGCAAAAAAATATCAAATCGCCACAAAGCCACATAAAATCTGGTTTAGACCTCCTATCCCCTAATCCACACCCCGAAAAAAGCGCATTGTCAAGTCTAGTTAAACAAAGAAAAATACATTATATTGTGCCGTTCAAAGCAATCACATACCGTATCTTGTGTTTTTTAATGGGAAGACTGAACAATGAATGCAGCAACGAATATTAAAGTAACCAAACGCGACGGACGCTTGGAAAATATCGATTTAGACAAAATCCACCGTGTTGTTACTTGGGCGGCAGAAGGCTTACAAAACGTCTCCGTATCGCAAGTCGAGCTCAAATCTCATATTCAGTTTTACAACGGTATCCGTACCGACGACATCCATGAGACCATCATCAAGGCCGCGGCCGACCTGATCTCACAAGATACGCCCGATTATCAATATCTGGCTGCCCGCCTCGCCATTTTCCATCTGCGCAAAATTGCTTATGGCGAATTCGAGCCGTCTCACCTCTACGATCACGTAAAAAAACTGACCGAAGCAGGCAAATACGACCGCCACATCATCGCAGATTACAGCCGCGAAGAATTCGACGAGCTGAATGCCTATATCGACCACAGCCGCGATATGACCTTCTCTTATGCTGCCGTAAAACAGCTGGAAGGCAAATATCTGGTTCAAAACCGTGTTACCCGCCAAATTTATGAAACGCCTCAGTTCTTATACATTTTGGTGGCCATGTGTCTCTTCAGCAAATATCCGAAAGAGACCCGTTTGGATTACGTCAAACGCTTTTACGACGCCGTTTCCACATTCAAAGTATCGCTGCCTACTCCGATCATGAGCGGTGTGCGTACGCCTACGCGCCAATTCTCAAGCTGCGTATTGATTGAATGCGACGACAGTCTGGATTCCATCAACGCCACCACCAGCGCGATTGTGAAATACGTTTCCCAACGCGCGGGCATCGGCATCAACGCCGGCCGTATCCGCGGCTTGGGCAGCGAAATCCGTGGCGGCGAAGCGCAACACACCGGCTGTATCCCATTCTTCAAAATGTTCCAAGCGGCGGTTAAGTCCTGCTCGCAAGGCGGCGTACGCGGCGGCGCGGCAACCTTGTTCTACCCATTGTGGCACATCGAAGCCGAAAGCCTGTTGGTATTGAAAAACAACCGTGGCGTAGAAGACAACCGTATCCGCCAACTGGACTACGGCGTGCAAATCAACCGCCTGCTGTACACCCGCTTGATCAAAGGCGGCAATATTACCCTGTTCTCGCCGAATGAAGTTCCAGGTTTGTATGATGCCTTCTTCGCCGATCAAGACGAATTCGAGCGCCTCTACACTCAATACGAGCAAGATCCAAACATCCGCAAACGCACTTTGCCGGCAACAGAATTGTTCTCCACTCTGATGCAGGAGCGCGCCGGTACCGGTCGTATCTACATCCAAAACGTTGACCACTGCAACACGCACAGCCCGTTTGATCCACGCGTTGCGCCTGTTCATCAGTCCAACTTGTGCATGGAAATCGCCCTGCCGACCAAACCTTTGGACAACATCAATGATCCGAACGGCGAAATTGCCTTGTGTACCTTGTCCGCCTTCAACTTGGGCGCATTGAACAACTTGGACGAACTGGAAGAGCTTGCCGATTTGACCGTACGCGCACTTGATGCCCTGTTGGATTATCAAGACTATCCGGTTGCAGCCGCACGCACCGCAACCATGAACCGCCGCACACTCGGCATCGGCGTCATCAACTACGCCTACTATTTGGCGAAAAACGGCGTACGTTACAGCGACGACTCCGCGCTCGGCCTGACTCACCGCACCTTTGAAGCCATGCAGTATTACCTGCTCAAAGCATCGGTAAACCTTGCCAAAGAATACGGCGCATGCCCGCTCTTCAACCAAACCGTTTATTCGAAAGGCAAACTGCCTATCGATACCTACAAAAAAGACTTGGATGCCGTGTGCAGCGAGCCTTTGCACTACGACTGGGAAAGCCTGCGCGCCGACATCGTCAAATACGGCCTGCGCAACTCTACCCTGACCGCACTCATGCCGTCTGAAACCAGCTCGCAAATTGCCAATGCCACCAACGGTATCGAGCCGCCACGCGGATTGGTAACGGTCAAAGCATCGAAAGACGGTATTTTGAAACAAGTCGTACCGGAATTTGAAACCCTGAAAGATGCCTACGAAACCCTGTGGCAGCTTCCCGGCAACGAAGGCTACCTGAAACTTGTCGGCGTAATGCAAAAATTCGTCGATCAATCGATTTCCGCCAATACCGCCTACGATCCGAACAAATTTGAAGGCAGCAAAGTTTCCATGAAACAAATGCTGAAAGACCTGCTGACCGCCTACAAATACGGCGTCAAAACCCTGTACTACCATAACACCCGCGATGGTGCGGACGATACGCAGACCGATATTCAGGATGACGGCTGCGCAGGCGGAGCTTGTAAGATTTAAAACAGGCTGATTTTTGAAATATATCCAAGGCTTCTAGATAGTAGAAGGCTTTAAGGATTTTCTTAAATTAAAACCTACTACTATATGAAGCTAAGTTGTTATTTTCCAGAAAAGGAAAAATATGGATGCCATTTGGTCATTCTTAGCTGAATATAAATTTTATGTATTTATTAGTGTTCTTTTAGTCTTCGCTATTTTAGGATGGCACTTTATTGATAAAATTCAACATGTTTCATATGGTGAATTAACAATTAATAGAAAAGTCGACTAATTTTTAAAAAGAGAGACATTATGTCCTGCGAACACCTAACCATGTCATACAGCACCTTTTCCAAAACCAAAAACGACGCGCTGAAAGAGCCGATGTTTTTTGGTCAGCCGGTAAATGTCGCCCGTTATGACCAGCAGAAATACGAAGTATTTGAAAAACTGATCGAAAAACAATTGTCTTTCTTCTGGCGTCCGGAAGAAATCGACGTGTCGCGCGACCGTATCGACTACGCCAATCTGCCCGAACATGAAAAACATATTTTCATCAGCAATCTGAAATACCAAACCCTGCTCGATTCTATCCAAGGCCGCAGCCCGAATGTTGCGTTCTTGCCTTTGGTGTCGATTCCCGAGCTGGAAACTTGGATTGAAACGTGGAGCTTCAGCGAAACCATCCACTCGCGCAGCTATACTCATATCATCCGCAATATCGTGAATGATCCGTCAGTCGTGTTCGATGATATCGTGCAAAACAAATACATCATCGCTCGTGCTGAAGACATTGCCTGCTATTACGATGATTTGATTGAATACACTCAGTATTACAATCTGTTGGGCGAAGGTTCGCACAATGTCGGCGGCAAGCTTGTTACCGTATCTTTGCGCGAGTTGAAGAAAAAACTCTATCTCTGCCTGATGTGCGTCAACGTATTGGAAGCCATCCGCTTCTACGTTTCATTTGCCTGCTCGTTCGCCTTTGCCGAGCGCGAATTGATGGAAGGCAACGCCAAAATCATCAAGCTGATTGCTCGTGACGAAGCCCTGCATTTGACCAGCACCCAGCATATGCTCAACCTGATGCGTGCCGGTGCCGATGATCCTGAAATGGCTGAAATTGCGAATGAATTGCAGGACGAGTGCTTCAACCTCTTCAAAAAAGCAGCCGAGCAGGAAAAAGAATGGGCGGCCTATCTGTTTAAAGACGGCTCAATGATTGGCCTGAACAAAGAAATTCTGGCTCAATACGTTGAATACATTACCAATCTGCGTATGCAGGCGGTTGGCCTTCCTGCCGGATTTGAAGGTGCGACCCAAAATCCGATTCCATGGATTAACGCGTGGCTGTCTTCTGACAATGTACAGGTTGCGCCGCAAGAAGTGGAAATTTCCTCTTACCTGATTGGTCAGATTGATTCGGAAGTCAATGCCGACGATTTGGGCGATTTCGAGCTGTAATCGAACATTCGGTTTTATGATCAAGGCCGTCTGAACGGTGTGGCTGAAATCTTTGATTTCGTCTTTACACCGTTTCAGACGGCCTTTCCAATCCAAACAAATCATATGGCACTCATTAGCACACACGACAAAACCTTCCAACTCCAACAAGGCGAAACCTTATTGGAGGGCTTGGAGCGCACTGGACACGAAGTTGAATACCAATGTCGCAGCGGTTATTGCGGTTCATGCCGGGTTAAAATCTTGGATGGAAAAGTCTCTTATGATAATTTTCCGCTCGCTTTTGTCGCGCCCGGAGAAATTTTGCCGTGCTGCTGCCGAGTTACTGAAGACATCAAGCTTGATTGTCGGGAGCGCATCAAAGAGCCGGATTTATTTGATGTCGATTTATTTGAAGACAAATAAAAAATGCCGTCTGAACATTGTGGCCGAAATCTTTGATTTCATTTCCACCGTTCAGACGGCATTTTGTATGGTCAAGCTTATTTACGTTCGCCAATCGGCAAAACAGTACGGCCGAAAGATTCGTTGATGACCTCTGCCGCTGCTAAGTAGAACGCACCAAGTGCAGTTACCAAGCCTAAGCAACCACCGATATGGACGATGCTATGATTTTCCATGCCATCGCCAATACCCAGGGCAAAGAAAGTCAGTGTCAAGAAAAAGAAAATACCGCTCAATACCTTAGGCTTGGTCAAGGTGGCCACAAACATCATCAGCGAAAACATACCCCATGCGCAAAGATACCAGCCGATAAATGCAGGGGCTGTTTCACCTTTGAAAAAGATGGTAAACAAAGCCCATGTCCACCAGAAGGCGCCATAGCTGATAAAAGCGGTAAAGCCAAACGTATTGCCTTTCTTGAATTCAAACATACCGGCAATAACTTGAGCGATACCACCAAAGGCGAGAGCCATGCCCAAAACTAAGCCGACACCCTCTTGAGCAGTAAAAAAGCCGCCGTTAATCAGACTGAGCAACCAAGTTGTCAATGCAAAGCCACACAGGCCTACTGGACCTGGGTTCGCCAGGTTTTCTTTAGTAGTAGTCATTTTATTTCTCCTCTAGTTATTAGAAATAGGAAACCCATTGTTACAGGTTTTATTTAAAATTAAAAGAAATAAATTTAAAAAAATCAGGCCGTCTGAAAAATATTTTTCAGACAGCCTTGAATATTAATAATTAAACTATCCCAAAATTGCCAAGACTTTCCTTAATTCGTTGGCATCAATTTGGCCGGGGGCCGACGTTTTTCCTGCAGCACCAAAGGTAACGGCTGAGCCGAAAGTCGAGCCGACCAAGCGACTGACAGCTCCGATTTTACCCATAGACA
The DNA here is from genome assembly GCF_051957055.1 of Neisseria sp. P0020.S005. NCBI lineage: Bacteria > Pseudomonadati > Pseudomonadota > Betaproteobacteria > Neisseriales > Neisseriaceae > Neisseria > Neisseria sp. P0020.S005. Next base: position 310,612 of record NZ_JBQCWV010000001.1, read on the forward strand.
TAGTAATAATCGGGCGGTCGATAATTTGTGAAACATCATATGTTGCCTGTAATAAGGTCAATACATCTTGCGGCGATTGCGGCATGACGGCAATTTTGCAGATATCCGCGCCCCACTCAGCCATTGTTTTCAGACGGCCTGTAATGTCTGCCAAAGACGGCGTGGCTTGGAAATCGTGATTGCAAAGTAAGGCGGTAGTTTGATACTCATGCGCCAAAGCAATGGTTTGTTTTACGCTGCTTTCCTCGGCAAAAAGCTCGATGTCGATAATATCGGCTTGTTTGGAACGGATGATTTTTTCCAATAATTCAAAATAATAGTCATCCGAACAAGGTGTATTGCCGCCCTCTTGCGCCCTTCTAAACGTAAACAGTAAAGGCTTGTCAGGAAAAGCCTGTCGGACAATGCCTAATTGTTCGGTAATAAAATCGGTATCAAGCGCTTTTTGGAAAAAATCCGCACGAAATTCAATAATGTCAAAAGCCGTCTCTTTCAATACGCGCAAAGCCTGCTCCAATTCCTGCGTATTGGCGGCCACCAGCGGCACGGCAATTTTAGGCAGGCCTTTGCCGATCTCGATATTTTTGATGATGACAGGTTTCATATTGTTCCTTTTTGCTCTTCAAGCCAATCAGTGCAGGTGCTCGTAAATGGTTTCCGCCAAGGCTTTGCTGATGCCTTCCACTTTTTCCAAGTCCTCGCGGCTGGCGGCAATCACGCCGCGCAGACCGCCGAATCGGGTAAGCAATGCTTGGCGGCGTTTACTGCCGATACCGGGGATTTCGCTGAGTGAGGAAGTAACGCGCGCTTTGTCGCGTTTTTTGCGGTGGCCTGTAATCGCAAAGCGGTGCGACTCATCGCGTACGGTTTGCAATAAATGCAAGGCCGGGCTATTAGGAGGCAGGCGGAAGACTTCGCCGGTAAAAGGCAGAATGAGTTCTTCCATACCGGCTTTGCGCTCGGGGCCTTTGGCGATACCGACCAAAGGAATGTGCAGCCCGAGTTCTTCCCATACTGATACGGCTACGCCGATTTGCCCTTTGCCGCCGTCAATCAACACGACATCCGGCCATTTGACGCTTTCGCCGTTGGCTTCGGCCTCCTGCATTTTGCCGTAACGGCGCGTTAGGACCTCACGCATGGCGGCGTAGTCATCGCCGGGTTTGGCAGTCGTGATGTTGTAGCGGCGGTATTGCGAAGGCTGGATGTTCTGCTCATCGTACACAACGCAGGATGCAATAGTGGCCTCGCCTTGCGTGTGGCTGATATCGAAACATTCAAGGCGGTTGAGACTGTCTGAATCCATACCGAGGATTTTGGCCAGTTCATCAATACGGTGTTGCTGGCTGCTTTGTTGCAGGCGGCGTTGTGCAATCGCCATTTGTGCGTTTTGCTCCGCCATTTTCAACCAAACTTTGCGTTCGCCTATGGTTTTGGTCACGAACTGCATTTGTTTGCCATGTTCGCCTTCCAAAGCCTCTTTCAACGCATCGGGAACGGGAAAGTTGCTGATGATGATGTCGGGTTTGCTTTTGCCCAGATAATGTTGGGCGACGAAGGCTTCGGCGTAATCTTGTCCGTTTGGCTCGGGATCGTTTTTGGTGTCAGGGAAAAAGCTTTTATCGCCGACATGCCGTCCGCCGCGGATGCTGACCCAGTGTACGCAGACCAGGCCGTCTGAAACGGCAAGCGCGAGCAGGTCGATATCGTTGGGATTGTTCGGATTTTTGCTGTCGATGAACTGGTTGCTCTGCATGATGCCGAGTGCTTGAATTTGATCGCGGTAACGGGCGGCTTCTTCAAATTGCAGATTAGCGGCGGCAGTTTGCATTTTGTGTTGCAAGGTGCGCGTCAATTCGTCGGTTTTGCCATTAAGGAAAGTCGCGGCTTCACGCACGCTGTCGCGATAATCTTCTTCGCTGATGTGGCCGACACAAGGCGCGGTGCAGCGTTTGATTTGGTAAAGCAGGCAAGGACGGTCGCGGTGCTCGAATACACTGTCTTCGCAGGTACGTAGCATAAAGACTTTTTGCAATACTTGAATGCTGTCACGCACGGCGTTGCTGTTGGGATACGGGCCGAAATATTGATTTGGCTTTTTCAGCGTGCCCCGGTAATACGCCATTTGCGGATATTGATGGCCGCTGAGCATCAAATAAGGATAGCTTTTATCATCGCGGAAAAGAATATTGTATTTCGGCGACAAGGCTTTGATGAAGTTGTTTTCGAGAATCAGCGCTTCGGCTTCGGAACGCGTGATGGTGGTTTCGATGTGGTGAACCTGTTTTACCATCAATGCGATACGCGGCGAATGGTCGTTTTTTTGGAAATAGCTGGAAACGCGCCGCTTGAGATTGACCGCTTTACCGACATACAAAACATTGTTGTCTTCGTCAAAAAAACGATACACGCCCGGCAGATTGGGCAGATTTTTCAGAAAAAGAGGTAAATCAAACGGTTCGGTTGCGCTCACGGGATTTTCTTTTGGAATAAGCAGGCCGTCTGAAAACTTTTCAGACGGCCTTTTTCATTGACGTTTAAGATTCTTGAGACGGAGTATCTTCAGCTTCTACCACTTGGTTTTCAGCTGCATCGGTTTCTAAAGCGGCTTCATCTTCAGCCTCTTCGGCCACGCGCTCCAAGCTGACCAAGGTTTCGCCTTCATCCAGATTAATCAGGCGGACACCTGCGGCAGCACGGCCGGTCTCGCGGATTTGCTCAACTTTGGTACGAATCAGGACGCCGCCGCTGGTAATCAGCATTAGGTCGTCGGTTTCGCCGACCAAAGTTGCGGCTACTAGGTACGCGGTACGTTTTTCGGTATTGGTATTGATGGCGATATTGCCTTGTCCGCCTTTATTTTTGCGGCTGTAATCGGAAATCGGGGTACGTTTGCCATAGCCATCATTAGTTGCGGTCAGCACTTGCAAATCGCTTTGCTCGGCTTCAGGGGCGAAGGTAATCAGGCTGACAATCTTGCCATCGGCCGGCAGGCGCATACCGCGCAAACCGCCGCTACCACGACCGGACGGACGGACACCGTGTTTGCCGCTTGGCAATGCGTTTTCGGCATTTTCATCATCCAGGCCGTCTGAATCTTCGTTTTCGGTTTCAATATCGGCATCTTCTGCTTCATCGTTACCGGATTTTTCCCAATATTCGTTAAAGCGGATGGCTTTGCCCAAGTTAGAGAACAGCATAATGTCGTCCGCACCTCCGGTTTGCGCTGCGCCGACCAAGTAATCGCCTTCTTTAAGCGCGATGGCTTTAATGCCTTGGCTGCGGACGTTTTTAAACGCAGACAGCTGGACTTTTTTCACCATGCCTTGTGCGGTGGCGAAGAAGACGTATTGGTCTTCCGGGAACTCGCGGACGGCCAAGATGGCGCTGACTTTTTCGCCCTCTTCCAATTGGATAACGTTGTTGATCGGACGACCGCGGCTGTTTCGGCCGCCTTCCGGAAGTTTGTACACTTTAATCCAATGGCACTTGCCCAAATTGGTAAAGCACATCAAATAATCATGCGTGTTGGCAACAAACAAGGTTTCGATAAAGTCTTCGTCTTTGGTTGCCGCTGCCTGTTTGCCGCGGCCGCCGCGACGCTGCGCCTGATAATCAGTAGTCGGCTGGGTTTTAATGTAGCCGCCATGAGTCAGGGTAACGACCATTTCGCGTTGCGGAATCAGGTCTTCATCGGCAATATCGCCGCCAAACGGATTAATTTCGCTGCGACGTTCGTCGCCGAAGTTGGCTCTAATGTCTGCCAATTCTTCGCATATGATTTGGGTAACGCGTTCAGGTTTGGAAAGAATATCCACGAAATCAATGATTTTGCTCATTAGGTTTTTATATTCGCCGACAATTTCTTCCTGATCGAGACCGGTCAGGTTGCGCAGGCTCATGCGCAGGATGGCATCGGCTTGCAATTCGCTCAGATAATAGCCTTGACTGTGCAGGCCCAAATTTTCAGGCAAGCCTTCAGGGCGCATCATGTGCAGGTCTAAATCGGTACGGCTGAGCATGTCTTCAACCAAGCTGCTGCGCCATGGGCGGGACAGCAGTTTTTCTTTGGCTTCCGGCGCATTGGCAGATTCTTTGATCAGACGGATGATTTCGTCGATATTGGACAAAGCAACTGCTTTACCTTCGGCAATATGGCCTTCATGACGCGCTTTTTTCAGGCGGAATAAGGTACGGCGGGTAACGACTTCGCGACGATGGCGCAGGAATTCGGACAGGATTTGTTTCAGGTTCAGCAAGCGCGGCTGGCCATCAACCAAGGCCACCATATTAATACCGAAACTGTCTTGCAGCTGGGTCAGTTTGTAGAGTTGGTTCAAAACGACTTCGGCATTTTCATTGCGTTTCAATTCGATCACGACACGCATACCGGATTTATCGGACTCGTCGCGCAGGTCGGATACGCCTTCCAGCGTTTTTTCGCGTACCAACTCGCCGATTTTCTCAACCAGCTTGGCTTTGTTTACTTGATATGGGATTTCATCGATAACGATGGCTTCGCGTTCACCGTTTTTACCGATAGGCTCGATATGGGTTTTACCGCGCATCACTACACGGCCGCGGCCGGTTTTATAGCCTTCGCGCACGCCGCTCAAGCCGTAAATAGTTGCGCCTGTTGGGAAATCGGGCGCTTGGATGATATTGATCAGCTCGTCGATTTCAGTTTCAGGCTCGTCCAACAAACGTAGGCAGGCATTGATGGTATCGCCCAAATTGTGCGGCGGGATATTGGTTGCCATACCGACGGCAATACCGGACGAACCATTGACTAACAGCGCAGGGAAACGGGTCGGCAATACCAGCGGCTCATGTTCGCTACCGTCATAGTTGGGGCCGAAATTAACGGTTTCTTCCTCGATATCCGCCAGCATTTCATGGGAAATTTTTTCCATGCGGATTTCGGTATAACGCATGGCTGCTGCAGCCAAGCCGTCGACAGAACCGAAGTTGCCCTGACCGTCGATCAGCACATAACGCATGGAGAAGTCTTGTGCCATGCGGACGATGGTGTCGTAAACGGCTGTATCGCCGTGAGGGTGGTATTTACCGATAACGTCGCCGACGATACGCGCCGATTTTTTATAGGCGGAATTCCAGTTGTTTTTCAACTCGTGCATCGCGTACAACACGCGGCGGTGTACCGGCTTGAGACCGTCGCGGACATCCGGCAGGGCTCGGCCCACAATCACGCTCATGGCGTAATCGAGGTAGCTCTTGCGCATTTCGTCTTCAAGGCTGACAGGCAGGGTTTCAAGTGCAAATTTATGGTCGTTGCGGATGGTTGCGTCGGTCATGATTATCTGTAGTTTCGTATGGCAAAAATCTTGTTGATTCTACCACAAAACAAGCGGTTTATGGCTTTTGCGTGAAGGCCGTCTGAAACAGGATTTCAGACGGCCTTCATTATTTAATAAATTTAATTTAGTTGCAGCCAGAATCTTCGTTCGCAGCCTGCAGACTCAACTCTTTGCGCTTTTTAGCCCTTTCATAACGGCAGCGTTGGCGCGGTGTATTGATTTCCAAAGGCGGTACAGGAACCGGCTTACCGTCTTCAACGGCAACCATGGTGAAGTAGCAGCTATTGGTATGACGCACTTCGCCGGTGTGGATATTTTGCGCCTCAACCCGAATACCGACTTCCATAGAAGTGCGGCCGGTGTAGTTGATACTAGCGTAAAAGGTTACCAACTCACCGACATGAATAGGCTCTTTAAACAATACTTTATCAACAGACAGAGTAACGCAATAGGTACCGCTATAACGGCAGGCGCAGGAATATGCCACTTGGTCGAGCAGGCGCAGAAGATCGCCGCCGTGAACATTGCCGCTGAAGTTTGCCGTATAAGGCATCATCAGCTCGGACATAATCAGTTCATGGGAAGGTAGTTGGCGTTCCGGTTTCATAGTTTCTTCTCCTTTTGATATTTATTTTAAAATTGTCTGAAAACTTCAGACTGCACGTGTGCAAAATCATTCTACCGTTTTTAAACGTTGACTTTCAACCCCTTACCTACCCGTTTACAGCCATTTTCTACGCGAAAAGAAAATCAGCAGTCCGATGATGATGCACAGCATCACACCCAAAACCATGAAATAGCCGTAATGCCAATGCAGCTCAGGCATATTGTCGAAGTTCATGCCGTAGATGCCGGTGATGACGGTTAGCGGCATAAAGATGATGGTGATAACCGTCAACACGCGCATTTGCTGGTTCATACGGTTGGATTGAAAGGAAAGGTAGATGTCCATCATGCTCAACACCATATCACGCGAGGCATCAAGCGATTCGATAAGCTGCATATTGTGGTCGTACACGTCGCGCAGATAAACGGTCGATTCTCCTTTGAAAATAGCAAAATCTCCGCGTACGGCCAGTTGGTAGAACACATCGCGCAATGGTAAAAGCGTGCGGCGCAGACGGACGGCATCTCGCTTGAGGCGGTGAATCTTACTGAGAATATCGCTGTTTTCATTTTTAAACAGGGACTTGTCTATGACTTCGACGCGGTTGTTGTACAACTCCAAAACAATGAAATAGTCGTCCACAATACGGTCGAGCAGGCAATAAGCAAGAAACGCCGTATTTTTGTTCAAAATATTGTGCGGATTTTCGTGCATCTGCCGACGGAGATGGCTGAACAAGCCCAACGGTTTTTGTTGGAAAGACAACACAAAATCTTTGCCGATAATCACATACACTTGGTCAGAATGGAGTTTGCCCGTAGAGGTATAGTGGTAAACCTGTGCGGCAGTAAAAACATAGCTACCGTAGTCTTCGATTTTCGGACGCTGTTTGCGGCTGAGAATATCTTCAATCACCAGCTCATGGATGCCGTAAGGCTCAAGCGCGTGTTTGAGCAAGGCAACATCATTGATGCCGACAAAATGCAGCCAGTCGATTTGACCTTCTTGCGGGCGGGCAATATCGGGCAAGTTTTTTCCGGCAAGATAATCATGCTGAGCAAAGGTATCGGCGGAATACAAGGTTTGATGGATAGCAGAACGCGGCGCATTGTCGGTATTGCTGCGCTGTATGGTTTGGTCTGGCAGATTGTCGGTTATTTCAACTGGATTGGCTGGTTTGCTCATAAAAATAAATCATGTTTTTTTTAGTTAGAATGAATTGTACAGACAGAAAAGGCCGTCTGAAAACTAATTTTCAGACGGCCTGACAATATCGATCAACGCTTTATTAGGCTTTAGGCGCGGTTTTCTCCAACTCCAATGCAGCGGCAAGCAAGGACAGGCGCGCCATTACGCCGTAAACGTAGAGGCGGTTGTGTTCGTTGTCGACGTCGCAGTCTTTTTCAGAGCGCGGCATACCGAGCGAATCCCATTGTTCAAATACGCGTTTGCAGGCTTCAGGCGCTTCTTGGGAGTTGTCGCCGTTACCGGTAGGGATGCTGTTGGACAGCGGAACAAACACCATACCGCCGGCATTGAGGTTTTCGTCTGCACCACGGCCTTCGTGTACACGGAAGAAGCCGCCGATAACGAAACGGTCCATCATATAAACGACAGGTTCACACACGGCGCCGTTCATGGTTTCGTAGGTATAAATACCTTCTTGGACAATGACTTCGTTGACTTCCAAGCCTTCTTTAACTTTCGCCATTTTATTGCGGTTTTTACGGTTCAAGCCGCGCACTTCATCCGCAGATTTAACGCTCATTACGCCCATGCCGTAAGTACCTGCGTCGGCTTTCACAATAACGAAAGGTTGGTCGGTAATACCCAATTCGTCGTATTTGGCTTGAATTTTCGCCAATACACGCTCTACCGCGCCTGCTAATGCATCCTCGCCTTCACGCTCTTGGAAATCCAAACCGCTGATTTTTTCAAAATAAGGATTGATTTGCCATTCGTCGATGTCAATCAACTTGGCAAAGTTGGCGGCGACTTGGTTGTACGCACCGAAGTGTTCGGTTTTACGGCGAGTCGTCCAGCCGCCGTGTAATGGAGGCAAAACGGTTTGGCTGATGCCTTTAAGGATTTCAGGAACACCCGCTGACAAGTCATTGTTCAACAAGACAACGCAAGGCGAGAAACCGTCGGCAAGATGTACACGCTCACGGGTACGCAATAAAGGCTCAAGCAAAATTTTGTCGCCCAACGCGGTTTCAAACACGGTCGGCTCAGTCACTTCAGGATTCAAGCTGCCCAAGCGCACCTCGTATCCTGCCGAACGCAAAATCTCGCTGAGTGCGTAAACGTTTTGCAGATAGAATGTGTTGCGCGTGTGGTTTTCAGGAATAATCAATACGGATTTTGCCGTTTCACATGCGTGCTGTACCGCATCTTGCGCGGCAACCGCCGCCAGCGGGATAAAGTTGGGATTCAAATTATTGAAGCCGCCCGGAAACAGGTTCATATCGATAGATGAAATTTTGTAACCGGCATTACGGATGTCAACCGAACCATAAAATGGCGGACGGTGTTCGTTCCAATGCGAACGGAACCATGCTTCGATTTTGACATGATTGGCAAGGACTTTTTTCTCAAATTCCCGTAATTGAGTCAGATGCTCAGGAGCCATTACCGGTAATTTCATTCTCTATACCTCTTGGTAAGTGTGGTTGTTGAGTGAGAATGATAGAACTTTTTAGTGCATTTCGACAAGTATTCTTTCAGATAAAATGCATCTTTTGTCAACAATTCTACAATTTGTCTAATTTTTAATAAGAATTTTTGAAACTTTACGACAAATTTTAAAAATTGGACAAATTTCTATTGCGCAGCCCCTATAAAAAGCCTAAAATCCGCCCATAAACGCAAACCATCATTCATACCTACCAATAGCAAAGAATACTCATCATGAGCGCACAAACCCTTTACGATAAACTTTGGAACAGCCACGTCGTCCGCGAAGAAGAAGACGGCACTGTCCTGCTTTACATCGACCGCCACCTGGTTCACGAAGTTACCAGCCCGCAAGCATTTGAAGGTTTGAAAATGGCCGGCCGCAAACTCTGGCGTATCGACAGCGTAGTCTCCACAGCCGACCACAACACTCCGACCGGCGACTGGGACAAAGGTATCCAAGATCCGATTTCCAAACTGCAAGTCGATACTTTGGACAAAAACATTAAAGAGTTTGGCGCACTCGCCTACTTTCCGTTTATGGATAAAGGCCAAGGCATTGTGCACGTTATGGGCCCGGAGCAAGGTGCTACCCTGCCCGGCATGACCGTTGTCTGCGGCGACTCGCACACTTCTACCCACGGCGCATTCGGCGCATTGGCGCACGGTATCGGCACTTCCGAAGTCGAGCACACCATGGCAACCCAATGTATTACCGCAAAAAAATCCAAATCCATGCTGATTTCCGTTGAAGGCCGTCTGAAACCCGGCGTTACTGCCAAAGACGTGGCACTTTACATCATCGGTCAAATCGGTACGGCCGGCGGCACAGGCTACGCCATTGAATTTGGCGGCGAAGCCATCCGCAGCCTTTCTATGGAAGGCCGCATGACCTTGTGTAATATGGCGATTGAGGCCGGTGCGCGCTCAGGCATGGTTGCCGTCGACCAAACCACCATCGACTATGTAAAAGGCAAACCTTTCGCACCTAAAGGCGAAGCATGGGACAAAGCCGTTGAATACTGGCGTACGCTGGTGTCTGACGAAGGCGCAGTATTCGATAAAGAATACCACTTCAAAGCCGAAGACATCGAGCCTCAAGTGACTTGGGGCACATCGCCTGAAATGGTTTTAGACATCAGTGGCAAAGTGCCTAATCCTGCCGAAGAAGCCGATCCAGTCAAACGCAGCGGCATGGAACGCGCCCTTGAATACATGGGCTTGGAAGCCGGTACGCCATTAAACGAAATCCCTGTCGATATCGTCTTTATCGGTTCTTGCACCAACAGCCGTATCGAAGACTTGCGCGAAGCCGCCGCTATCGCCAAAGGCCGAAAAAAAGCGGACAATGTACAACGCGTATTGATTGTTCCCGGCTCCGGTTTGGTTAAAGAACAGGCAGAAAAAGAAGGCTTGCACGAAGTATTTATCGAAGCCGGTTTTGAATGGCGTGAACCGGGCTGCTCTATGTGCCTCGCCATGAATGCCGACCGCCTGACCCCGGGACAACGTTGCGCCTCCACCTCCAACCGTAACTTTGAAGGCCGTCAAGGCAATGGCGGACGTACCCACCTCGTCAGCCCTGCCATGGCAGCCGCAGCTGCAGTGACTGGCCACTTTACCGACATCCGTACTATGGCTTAAAGTATTTTCAGACGGCCTTTATTGATCAGGCCGTCTGAAACAATACCTTGCCCAAGTAAATTTTCCTATTGCGCAAAACGTCCGAAAACCTTCTTAATCATTGATAACTTGAAAGGAATCTAGTATGAAAAAACTGTTTGCATTGGCTGCCGCAGCCCTCATCCTGTCAGCTTGTTCCAGCACTTGGTCCGGCGCAAAAAACGATGCCAACCGCAATTGGGACAAAACCAAAGAGACTGCCGAGCGCGTAGCCGATAAAACCAAAGAAACCGCAGAACACGTTGCCGACAAAACCGGCGAAGCCGTTAAAAAAGGCGGCAATGCAGTAGGCCGCGGCATGAGCCATGTTGGAGAAAAAATCGAAGCCGCTACCGAATAATTCGGTAAATCAGGCCGTCTGAAGCTCCTGGCTCCGTTTCAGACGGCCTGATACATTATTAATTTTTCAGACATTTTCACGATTCCAAGCAAAGGAAGAAACAATGAGTAATCTGTCAAGCTGGTTTGGTATTCACGCTCATGATTTGGATCGCGCCAAAGCCTTTTACGAATCCGTATTCGGCAAGCCTCTGCAAGACGTTGGCGGCAACGGATTCCGTTTCATCATTTTTCCAGCCGATTACACCCAATACGGTACGGCCGGTATGATTTGGCACGACAGCAACGCCCAACCCGGCCATGGCGGTACAACCATTTTCTTCAATTGCCCGGATTGTGCCGAAACAGCAGAAAAAGCCGTTGCAGCAGGCGGCAAACTGTTACAAGAGAAATTCCGCATTGCCAACGGCTTTGCAGCATTTATTGAAGACACAGAAGGCAACCGAATCGGTTTGCACAGCACACGCTAACCCGAATAGCCATAAAATTTCCCATTATTACTATAAGAATCTGACATGAAAGCCTTTACCAAAATCACCGCCATCGTCGCCCCGCTCGACCGCAGCAACGTCGATACCGACGCCATCATCCCCAAACAATTTCTGAAATCCATTAAACGTAGCGGCTTCGGCCCAAATGCCTTTGATGAATGGCGTTACCTCGACCACGGCGAACCTGGCATGGACAACAGCAAACGCCCGTTAAATCCGGATTTCTCCCTGAACCAGCCACGCTATCAAGGCGCACAAATCCTGTTGACGCGTAAAAACTTCGGTTGCGGCTCTTCACGCGAACACGCCCCTTGGGCATTGGACGACTACGGCTTCCGCGCCGTCATCGCCCCCAGCTTCGCCGACATCTTCTTCAACAACTGCTACAAAAACGGTCTTTTGCCTATCGTTTTGACAGAAGAACAGGTTGACCAGCTTTTCAAAGAAGTTGAAGCCAACGAAGGCTATCAGCTCTCCATCAACCTTGCCGAGCAAACCCTGACTACCCCTAGCGGCGAAACATTCACATTCGACATTACCGAACACCGCAAACACTGCCTCTTAAACGGCTTGGACGAAATCGGCCTGACCCTGCAACACGCTGACGAAATTCACGCCTTTGAAGAAAAACGCCGCCAAAGCCAGCCTTGGCTGTTTAACGGTTGACATACAAAAGGCCGTCTGAAAAATTTAAGTGTTTCAGACGGCCTTTAATCTACACAAATATACCATGATTACCGACACCATAAGCAATGCCACCCGCTACGCCGCCTTGCATCCCGACTTTGCCGAGGCCTTCCATCTGTTGCAGACCTTGGATTTTTCCAAGCTGCCGAACGGCCAAGTGCCATGCGAGAATCCTAATATCCGTATTTTTATCGGCAGCGAGCCGATGAGGACGAAGGGAGAAGCCCAGCCTGAAGCGCACTTAAAACATATTGATATTCAAACACCGATTGATGGCAGCGAAACGTATGGCTGGATAGACAGAGGCCGTCTGAAAAACGGTTTAGGCTACAACGAAAAGCGCGATATCGAGTTTTTCGACTGCGAGCTGGAAACTTGGCTGACCTTGGAGCCAGGCGAATTTGCGTTGTTTTTCCCTAATGATGCGCATGCCCCATTGGTCGGCGACAGAGCGAACATACGCAAAGTTGTTTTTAAAATCCGTGTTGAAACCGAACGTCTATAATTTTTCAGACGGCCTTATCCCCTTATTCAGGACACAATATGTCTTTTTTCAGCAAGTTGTTCCGCTCCAAACCTAAATTAATGACTTGGCAGGAATTTGTTGAATACTTTGCCCGTCAAATCCAAGAAGAATTGGATCTTGAGACAAAAATTAACTGGGGCGAAAACATTGCTTCTTCGCCGATTATTGTCCATTTTTCCGAAGACGATGAAGCATCATTCAGCACATATTTGAGCAACCATTACACAAGTTATCTGCAAAATCCCGAGGCCTTGGAGGCTATTGTTGCAGCCAATTTAGCGGTTATCTATAAGATTCAGGACTCTGATGCCAGTGTTTCAGCACAACAAATTCTTCCGACGATTAAAAATACAATTTATCTGGAAAACGTCAGACTGATTACAAATACGGACGAAGACGAGCCTGCCGATTACCTGGTATACAAACCGATTGCCGGCGATATCATGTTGCTTTATATGGTGGATACGGAAGAATCCATGCATACGCTCAATCGTGAACATATGAAAGAGGCCGGTATTGAAGATGAGGACGCCTTGTATCGTACCGCCATGGATAATCTGCGCCAACGGATGAATGGACGTGTCCAAATTCATCATGCCGAAGGTTGGTCATTGGCTCAAATCCATTTGGACAACGACTATGATGCTTCCCTGATTTTGCTTTTGGACGAAGTACTTAAAGACGATCCTATGCTGCCGGCCAACCCCGTTTTTGCAGTCCCGGCACGCAACGCCCTGCTCGTTTGCAGCCCGTCCGATGAAGAGGCTTTGCAGGCGATGGCGAATATTGCCCTGCAGGCATTTGAAGACTCTGCCTACGCGATTTCTACCCAGCTTTACCAGTACCATAATGGTACAATCAGCGTTTTCAGAGCAAATTGATTTAAGGCCGTCTGAAAAACAGACGACCTGCCCTTTACCTAAAACCTTCCCATAAGGAAACCCGAAATGACCAAACATATCGCTATCTTGCGCGGCGACGGCATCGGCCCTGAAATCGTTGCAGAAACCGTCCGCGTACTCGACAAACTTATCGAACAAGGTTTGGATGTCAGCTACGAATACGCGCCTTTGGGCGGCGAAGCCTATGACGAATACGGCCATCCTTATCCAGAATTCACGCAAAACCTTTGCCGCAAAGCTGATGCGGTCTTGCTTGGTGCAGTCGGTTCTCCTCAATACGACAATCTCGACCGTCCGCTGCGCCCTGAGCGCGGATTGTTGGCCATCCGTAAAGACTTGAATCTGTTTGCTAATTTGCGCCCTGCCATTTTGTATAAAGAGCTGGCCAATGCTTCTACTTTGAAACCGGAAATTGTAGCCGGCCTCGACATCCTTATCGTACGCGAACTGACCGGCGATATTTACTTTGGCGAACCGCGCGGCATCCGTGTTTTAGAAAACGGCGAACGCGAAGGCTACAACACCATGAAATACAGCGAAAGCGAAATCCGCCGTATTGCCCACGTTGCCTTCCAATCCGCCCAAAAACGCAGCAAAAAAGTCTGCTCCGTAGGCAAAGCCAACGTTTTGGAAACCACCGAACTGTGGCGCGAAATCTTTGAAGAAATCGGCAAAGAATACCCTGATGTCGAGCTCTCCCATATGTACGTCGACAACGCCGCCATGCAGTTGGTACGCGCACCGAAACAGTTTGACGTGATTGCCACCGGCAACATCTTCGGCGACATTCTGTCTGACGAAGCGTCCATGCTGACCGGCTCCATCGGTATGCTGCCTTCTGCTTCTTTGGACGAAAACGGCAAAGGCCTGTACGAACCGTCCCACGGCTCTGCTCCCGACATTGCCGGTCAAAACAAAGCCAATCCGCTGGCGACCGTATTGTCTCTTGCCATGTTGTTGCGTTACAGCCTAAATGACGAGGAACGCGCGCAACAAGTTGAAAACGCCGTACAAAAAGTACTACAACAAGGCTTGCGTACCGGCGACATTTACGAAGAAGGTACCAAACTGGTTTCCTGCTCCGAAATGGGCGATGCCGTATTGGCCGCTTTGTAAGAGGCCGTCTGAAAAAAAAGCGTGGGACCAATCCCACGCTTTTTTTATATGCGAAAACTTTTAACCATCAAAAAGGAAGTGTCTTCACACGCCCTTATGTCTTTTCAGACGGCCTTAAGATTGAAGCAATCAACCTCTTTTGTGTTTGCCGCCAAAACTGTCGTTAGACTTGCGCTTGCCTTTAAAGCCTTCGCCGCCTTTTTTGAAACCGTCAGCTTTTTTGAAACCGTCTTTCTTAAAGCCGTCTTTCTTGAAACCGTCTTTTTTATGGCCTTCGCCGCGAGCTTTACCGCCGAAACCTTCTTTAGCCGGTTTCTTATCGCCGCGCCAGCCGCCGGATTTACGATCGCCCCAGCCGCCTTTACCTTTCGGTTTGCCGCCGGCAGATTTGCGTTTGCGTGTCGGCTCCATGCCTTCAATGGTCAGCTCAGGCAATTTACGGCCGATGTATTTTTCAATTTTGTGTACTTTGACGTATTCGTTCACTTCGGCAAAGGTAATCGCAATACCGGTACGGCCTGCGCGGCCGGTACGGCCGATGCGGTGAACGTAGTCTTCAGCCTGTTTCGGCAAGTCGTAGTTGATAACGTGGGTAATGGTTGGTACGTCGATACCGCGTGCAGCAACGTCGGTGGCAACCAAAATTTTGCAGCGGCCTTTGCGCAAGTCCATCAGTGTGCGGTTACGCCAGCCTTGAGGCATATCGCCGTGCAGGCAGTTGGCGGCAAAACCTTTTTCGTACAATTCATCAGCGATGACTTCGGTCATGGCTTTGGTCGATGTGAAAATCACACATTGATCGATATTGGCATCACGCAAGATGTGGTCGAGCAGGCGGTTTTTGTGGCGCATATCGTCGCAGTACAGCAGCTGCTCTTCGATTTTGCCTTGATCATCCACGCGCTCAACTTCGATGGTTTCAGGGTCTTTGGTCAGCTTGCGCGCCAGTTTGCCCACTGCGCCGTCCCAAGTGGCGGAGAACAACAAAGTCTGACGGTCGCTAGGCGTCGCTTCAACGATAGTTTCGATGTCGTCGATAAAGCCCATGTCCAACATACGGTCGGCTTCGTCCAGAATCAGCACTTCCAAACGTTCAAAATCAACTTTGCCGCTCTGCATCAAGTCCATCAGACGGCCCGGAGTGGCGACAATCAGGTCAACCGGTTTGCTCAGAGCACGGGTTTGATAGCCGAAAGATGCGCCGCCGACAATGCTGACAGTACGGAACCAACGCATATTTTTAGCATACGCCAGCGCGTTTTTTTCCACCTGAGCCGCCAGTTCGCGGGTTGGGGTCAATACCAAAGCGCGCGGGCCTTTGCCCGGTTTTTCGCTGCGCTTGGTCAGTTTTTGCAAAGTCGGCAGCAGGAAGGCTGCGGTTTTGCCTGAACCGGTTTGTGCCGAAGCCATAATATCGCGGCCGTCCAAAGCAAACGGAATCGCTTGCGCCTGAATCGGGGTCGGGCTTTCATAACCCTCGCTGCGTACGGCAGACAAAATGTTTTTATCAAGGTTCAAATCGGCAAATTTAATAGACATGGCTATCCTAAAGAGACAACAACGCGCACGCCTGAACAATTTCAGACGACCTGAAGCAAAGGAAAGTAACGATACGGGAAATGTGAAGTTACAGGGTTGTCGCAAGCATCTTGCTTGTGGTTAACATCGACGACAACCTGCACAGAAAAGGCTTTGCAAATATGCAAGCAATAAAAGAAACACGCCCGAAACGGCGGTTTAGGTTGGATGACGATGGCTTCGTATCAAAAGGCGAACGGCGGATAATATAGATTTTATAGACAACAGTCAAGCAAAAAGGCATCAAGTGCGTTAAAATCCAACCCCTTCCCAATACTTATTCAGGCCGTCTGAAACCATGACCGACATTACCCCCTTTGCCAACCGCTTGGGCAAAAACATCAAACATCTTATGAAATGGGCCAAACGCAGCAATATCGAAGCCTGGCGCATTTACGACCGCGATATTCCCCAATTTCCCTTTGCCGTCGATGTTTACGGCGACCAAATCCATCCTCAGGAATACGATACCGGCTGGCTGATGCAGCCCGAAGAATACGAAGCATGGCTTGCCGATGTATTGGGAGCCATCGGTTTTGTAACCGGTTTTGCGCCCGAACAAATCCACCTCAAACGCCGAGAACGCCAAAAAGGTTTGCAGCAATACGAGAAAACCGGCAAAACCGGCGACGATTTCGTCATCACTGAAAACGGCCGCAAGTTTTGGGTCAACCTCGACAAATACCTCGATACCGGCCTTTTCCTCGACCACCGCAACACGCGCAAAAAAGTCGGCGACACCGCAGCGGGCAAACGCTTCCTCAACCTGTTTTCCTACACAGGCAGCTTTACCGTCTATGCTGCAACCGGCGGCGCGGTATCCAGCGAAACCGTCGATTTATCCAACACTTACCTGGACTGGGCAAAACGCAATTTTGAACTCAACGGCATCGACCCCGAACAACACAAAATCGTCCGTGCCGATGTGTTCCAATACCTGCAAAACGCCGCAGACGAAGGCAAAAAGTTCGACCTGATCGTCATGGATCCGCCCAGCTTTTCCAACAGCAAAAAGATGCTCGACATCCTCGACATCCAGCGCGACCATAAAAAGCTAATTGACGGTGCAATGAGCCTGCTCACTTCAGACGGCATTCTGTATTTCTCCAACAACTTGCGCAGCTTTGTGTTGGACGATTCGGTCGCGGAACAATATGCCGTCAAAGACATTTCCAAACAGTCCGTTCCCGACGATTTCCGCAACAAAAAAATCCATCAATGCTGGGAAATCAAGCATAAATAAGCATCAGGCCGTCTGAAAGCCAGTTTTCAGACGGCCTGATTGCCATATTGAATCTCTGAATCAATAGGTGCATAATTCAAGAAATTGTTGACAATATCAAAAGGAAAAGAACATGCAAAACTACCTGACGCCCAATTTCTCATTCGCTCCCATGATTCCGGAACGTGCGCTCGGCAGCCGGGTTTGGGATACTGAAGGACGAGAATACATTGACTTGTCAGGCGGTATTGCTGTAAACGCGCTGGGCCATTGCCATCCTGATTTGGTCGCAGCCTTGAGCGAACAGTCGCAAAAGCTCTGGCACATTTCTAATATCTATACCACCCAACCGGCGCAAGAATTGGCCAAAAAATTGGTCGAAAACACCTTTGCCGACAAAGTATTTTTCTGCAACTCCGGCGCAGAAGCCAATGAAGCCGCACTAAAACTGGCACGCAAATACGCTCGCGATCATTTTGGCGAACACAAAACCGAAATCATCTCCTGCCTCAACAGCTTCCACGGCCGCACCCTGTTTACCGTATCCGTCGGCGGCCAGCCCAAATACAGCAAAGACTACGCGCCGCTGCCGTCAGATATTACCCACGTTCCCTTCAATGATGTTGCCGCATTGGAAGCAGCCGTCAGCGACAAAACCTGCGCCGTGATTATCGAGCCGATTCAAGGTGAAAGCGGCATTCTGCCTGCCACTCAAGAATATCTGCAAGCCGCACGCCGTTTATGCGACAAACATGGTGCTTTGCTGATTTTGGACGAAGTACAAACTGGCATGGGTCATACGGGCAAACTGTTTGCCTACGAGCATTACGGCGTAACACCCGATATTCTCAGCTCCGCCAAAGCCTTGGGCGGAGGCTTCCCGATTGGCGCAATTCTGACAACCGATAAAATCGCCCCAACCTTCGGCCCCGGAACACATGGCTCAACCTTCGGCGGCAATCCGATGGCGTGTGCGGTCGGCAGCCGTGCGTTTGACATCATCAATACGCCCGAAACATTGGCACACGTTGAACAACAAGGCCAAAAACTTCAGACGGCCTTGCGTGAAATAGGCGAAAAGACCGGCGTATTTAAAGAAGTCCGCGGCATGGGCTTGCTGCTCGGCTGCGTGTTGGCAGACGAATACGCAGGCAAGGCATCGGAAATTACCGCCGCTGCTTTGAAACACGGACTGATGGTACTGGTTGCCGGCGCCAATGTCGTGCGCTTCGCCCCCAGCCTGCTGCTGAACGATGAAGACATGGCCGAAGGCTTGAAACGTTTTGAAGCGGCCTTGGCCGAATGGTTGGCCTGATTTTTAAAACCCAATATCCAAATCAGCCGACAGCTTTTATTCCCTAATTGATGCCATATAGTGAAGGCCGTCTGAAAGACCGTTTGAGTTTTTCAGACGGCCTTTTTTCAATATTGAAAACAACATCCGCCTACATGCTTTGTCATTTGATGTTTGTTAAAAATCGTACCGCTTCTTCGTGTTACGCTTGGCAAACATTTTGATTTTACGAAGAAAAGGAGCAGGAGATGGTATCATTGAAAACCCAAATCGCTGGTTTTTCTTTTGACAACTGTCTGATGAATGCAGCAGGTGTGTCATGTATGACTGTTGAGGAATTGGAAAAGGTCAGACAATCCGCTGCTGGCACCTTCATTACCAAGACTGCAACGCTTACCCCGCGTCAAGGCAACCCAGAGCCGCGTTATCGGGACGTACCTCTCGGCAGCATCAATTCGATGGGATTGCCGAATCAAGGCATTGATTACTATCTGGATTACCTGCTTACCCTTCAAGAGTCTGAGCCGGAACGGACATTTTTCCTATCACTGGTCGGTCTGTCGCCCGGCGAAACACATATCCTGCTGGAAAAGGTGCAAAACAGCGGATTCAACGGCATTACCGAACTCAACCTATCCTGCCCAAACGTCGCCGGCAAACCGCAAATAGCCTACGACTTTGAAACAACCGAGATGATTTTGGATAATGCCTTTACCTACTTCGACAAGCCATTGGGCATCAAGCTACCGCCGTATTTCGATATTGCCCATTTCGATCAAGCGGCAAAAGTGTTCAACCGCTATCCCCTAAAATTCGTCAACTGTGTCAACTCCATCGGCAACGGCATGTATATCGAAGATGAATCCGTCGTCATCCGCCCTAAAAACGGCTTCGGCGGCATAGGCGGTCAATACATCAAACCGACTGCGCTCGCCAATGTCCACGCGTTCTATCAAAGACTAAATCCGTCTATCCAAGTCATTGGGACAGGCGGCGTTTACAGCGGCCGCGATGCGTTTGAACACATCTTGTGCGGCGCCAGCATGGTGCAGATCGGCACGACGCTACACCAGCAAGGCGTAGACATTTTTGAACGGGTTTCCCTTGAATTAAAAGCCATCATGGCGCAAAAAGGCTATGAAAAAATAGAAGACTTCAAAGGCAAATTGAAATATTTTGCATAAGGTTTACTCTAAAAAACGCCCAAGGCCGTCTGAAAATTTCAGACGGCCTTGTTGTATAATTGCTCCCCACATTACCCGTCTTCCCCTTCAATGAAACTCAACCCTCAACAGCAAGCCGCGGTCAAATATCTAGGCGGCCCCCTGCTCGTCCTTGCCGGCGCAGGCAGCGGCAAAACCGGCGTGATTACGCAAAAAATCAAGCATTTGATTGTCAATGTCGGCTATCTGCCGCATACCGTTGCCGCGATTACCTTTACCAATAAAGCCGCCACGGAAATGCAGGAACGCGTCTCTAAAATGCTACCTAAGTCGCAAACGCGCGGGCTGACGATTTGCACGTTCCACTCTTTGGGCATGAAGATTTTGCGCGAAGAAGCCAATCAAATCGGTTACAAAAAAAACTTTTCCATCCTCGACTCTACCGACAGCGCCAAAATCATCGGCGAGCTTTTGGGCGGTACGGGCAAAGAAGCCATATTCAAAGCGCAACACCAAATTTCCCTGTGGAAAAACGATCTAAAAACGCCTGAAGATGTCGTTCAGACGGCCTCCAATGTGTGGGAACAACAAACAGCGCGTGTCTATGCGAGCTATCAGGAAACCCTGCAAAGCTATCAGGCGGTGGACTTCGACGACTTAATTCGCCTGCCCGCCGTGCTGTTGCAGCAAAACAGCGAAGTACGAAACAAATGGCAACGGAGGCTGCGTTATCTGCTGGTTGACGAATGCCAAGACACCAACACCTGCCAATTTACGCTGATGAAACTCTTGACCGGTGCGGAAGGCATGTTTACCGCCGTCGGCGATGACGACCAGTCGATCTACGCATGGCGCGGCGCAAACATGGAAAACCTGCGTAAAATGCAGGAAGACTATCCGCAGATGAAAGTCATCAAACTGGAGCAAAACTACCGCTCCACCGCGCGGATTCTCAAAATCGCCAACAAAGTCATCGAAAACAACCCCAAGCTGTTCACCAAAAAACTTTGGTCACAGTTCGGCGAAGGCGAAATCGTCAAAGTCGTTGCCTGCCAAAACGAGCAACACGAAGCCGACTGGGTCGTCAGCCAAATCGTCAAGCAGAAGCTGGTCGGCGGCGACAAAACCCAATACGCCGATTTCGCCGTGTTATACCGCGGCAACCATCAGGCGCGGATTTTTGAAGAAGCCTTGCGCAGCGCGCGCGTTCCCTACCAGCTCTCCGGCGGACAAAGTTTTTTCGACAAAGCCGAAATCAAAGACGTTTTGTCCTATTTGCGCCTGCTTGCCAATCCCAACGACGATCCCGCCTTCCTGCGCGCCGTCACCACGCCCAAACGTGGCATCGGCGACGTCACACTGGGCAAGCTCAACACCTACGCGCACGAACACGAATGCAGCCTATATGAAGCCGCGCAAACCGAAGAAGCGCTTGCCCTGTTGAACCATACCAACCGCCAACACCTGCAAGCCTTCATGGATATGATTGAAAACTACCGCGCCAAAGCCGAAACCAGCGAAGCAGGCGAGCTTATCCATAACCTGCTGAGAGAAATCGACTACGAAAACCACTTGCTAGCCAATGAGGAAGGCAAAGCAGGCGAAATCAAATGGCGTAACGTTACCGACCTGACCGGCTGGCTGGAACGCAAAGGCGAGCAAGACGGCAAAAACATCATCGAACTTGCCCAAACCATCGCCCTGATGACGCTTTTGGAGGGCAAAAGTGAAGAAGAAGTCGATGCCGTCAAACTTTCGACCCTGCACGCTTCCAAAGGTTTGGAATACCCCTACGTCTTCCTCGTCGGTTGCGAAGAGGGCATCTTGCCGCATAATGACAGCATAGAAGAAGACAATGTCGAAGAAGAACGCCGCCTGATGTATGTCGGCATTACCCGCGCCAAACGCCAACTTACGCTGACACACTGCCTTAAACGCAAAAAGCAAGGCACATGGCAATTCCCCGAGCCAAGCCGTTTCATAGATGAAATGCCGCAGGAAGACATCAAAATCCTAGGCCGAAAAGGCGGCGAGCCGATTGTGAGCAAGGAAGAAGGAAAAAGCAATCTGGCAGGTTTGCTGGATATGCTGGGAAACAAAAGAAAAGGATAAGGCAAGGCCGTCTGAAAGCAATCTTTCAGACGGCCTTATTGTCAGCAAAATGTCAAAGACAACAATTAAATAATTTTTACTTTATACCTTTATGCCCATCTATTCCCATTCCTCCCGATCCTTCAAAAATAAACAAAAATAATCGAATAATCAGGTACAAAATAAAAAAGCAGGTGACACAATCGCCTCATTCCCCTTCAATTTACAAGCAAAAATTGTCAACACTTGAAGTATAAATTCACAAGCAAAATTGCATTTTTCAGGTATAATAAAGGATTCCCCAACTGCATTTTGTGAGCTGAATCCATGTCTGTTGTTCTGCCCTTGCGCGGTGTAACCGCCCTTTCCGATTTCCGTGTTGAAAAACTCTTTCAAAAAGCAGCCGCCCTCGGTCTGCCCGAAGTCAAATTAAGCAGCGAATTTTGGTATTTTGTCGGTAGCGAAAAAGCACTTGATGCCGCGACAGTCGAAAAACTGCAAGCCTTACTGGCAGCGCAAAGCGTTGAACAAACGCCCAAAGCGCGCGAGGGCTTGCATTTATTTTTGGTAACGCCCCGTTTGGGCACCATTTCGCCTTGGGCTTCCAAAGCAACCAATATCGCCGAAAACTGCGGCCTGGAAGGCATTGAGCGTATTGAACGCGGCATGGCCGTATGGTTGGAAGGCGCACTTACCGACGGGCAAAAACAACAATGGGCAGCCCTATTACACGACCGCATGACCGAAAGCGTGTTGACCGACATCGATGCAGCGGCGCAACTGTTCCACCACATCCAATCGGAAACCTTCTCCAGCGTAGATGTATTGGGCGGCGGTAAAGAGGCATTGGTCAAAGCCAATACCGAAATGGGCTTGGCGCTTTCAGCCGACGAAATCGATTATCTGGTTGAAAACTATCAGGCTTTAAACCGCAACCCATCTGATGTAGAGCTGATGATGTTCGCTCAGGCAAACAGCGAACACTGCCGCCACAAAATCTTCAACGCCGATTTCATCCTCAACGGTGAAAAACAACCGAAATCTCTTTTCGGCATGATTCGGGATACGCACAATGCGCATCCCGAAGGCACGGTCGTTGCCTATAAAGACAATTCGTCCGTGATTGAAGGCGCGAAAATCGAGCGTTTCTATCCGAATGCGGCGGAAAACCAAGGCTACCGTTTCCACGAAGAAGACACCCATATCATCATGAAAGTGGAAACACACAACCACCCGACCGCCATCGCTCCGTTTGCCGGTGCGGCAACGGGTGCTGGCGGTGAAATCCGCGATGAAGGCGCGACAGGTAAAGGCTCACGTCCGAAAGCAGGCTTGACCGGCTTTACCGTCTCCAACCTGAATATCCCTGGCTTGGAGCAGCCTTGGGAACAAGCTTACGGCAAACCCGGCCATATTGCTTCTCCTTTAGACATCATGATTGAAGGCCCGATCGGCGGCGCAGCGTTCAACAACGAATTCGGCCGTCCGAACCTCTTGGGCTACTTCCGTACTTTTGAAGAGAAGTTCGACGGTCAGGTTCGCGGCTATCACAAACCGATTATGATTGCCGGCGGCTTGGGCAGCATTCAGGCACAACAAACACACAAAGATGAAATCCCCGAAGGCGCACTGCTGATCCAACTGGGCGGCCCGGGCATGCTGATCGGCTTGGGCGGCGGCGCGGCTTCATCTATGAACACCGGAACAAACGACGCCTCTTTGGACTTCAATTCCGTACAACGCGGCAACCCTGAAATCGAACGCCGTGCGCAAGAAGTCATCGACCGCTGCTGGCAACTCGGCGACCAAAACCCGATTATCTCCATCCACGACGTCGGCGCAGGCGGCTTGTCCAACGCCTTCCCCGAACTCGTCAACGATGCCGGACGCGGCGCGGTATTCAAGTTGCGCGAAGTACCGCTGGAAGAACACGGCCTCAATCCATTGCAAATTTGGTGTAACGAATCACAAGAGCGTTATGTATTGTCCATTTTGGAAAAAGATTTGGAGACCTTCCGCGCCATCTGCGAACGTGAACGCTGCCCGTTTGCCGTAGTCGGCACGGCGACCGACGACGGCCATTTGAAAGTACGCGACGACTTGTTCTCCAACAATCCCGTCGATTTGCCGCTGAACGTTTTGCTCGGCAAACCGCCCAAAACCACGCGCACCGACAAAACAGTTACGCCGTCTGAAAAACCGTTTAACGCCGGCGATATCGACATTACCGAAGCCGCCTACCGCGTTCTGCGTCTGCCTACCGTAGCTGCTAAAAACTTCCTAATTACCATCGGCGACCGCAGTGTCGGCGGCATGACCCACCGCGACCAAATGGTCGGCAAATACCAAACCCCCGTAGCCGACTGCGCCGTTACCATGATGGGCTTCAATACCTATCGTGGCGAAGCGATGTCTATGGGAGAAAAACCGACTGTCGCCCTGTTTGACGCGCCTGCTTCGGGCAGAATGTGCGTCGGCGAAGCCATCACCAACATCGCGGCAGTCAACATCGGCGACATCGGCAATATCAAACTCTCCGCCAACTGGATGGCGGCATGCGGCAACGAAGGCGAAGACGAAAAACTTTACCGCACCGTCGAAGCCGTCTCCCAAGCCTGTCAGGCATTGGATCTGAGCATCCCCGTAGGCAAAGACAGCCTGTCAATGAAAACCGTGTGGCAGGACGGCGAAGAGAAAAAATCTGTCGTCTCGCCGTTGAGCCTGATTATCTCCGCGTTCGCGCCAGTTCAAGACGTACGCAAAACCGTTACGCCCGTATTAAAAGACAATGCCAATTCATTCACTATTCTGCTGATGATTGACTTAGGCAACAACAAGTGCCGTATGGGTGGGTCTGCACTGGCTCAAGTGTATAACCGAAGCGGCGGCGAAGCACCTGATATTGATGCAGGCCATCTGAAAGCGTTTTATCAGTTAATTCAGCAACTCGTTCAAGAAGATAAGTTGCTGGCCTACCACGACCGCAGCGACGGCGGTTTGTTTGTGACTCTGGCAGAAATGGCATTTGCTTCTCGCCGTGGCATGAATCTCGACCTGCTGACAATGGTAAGTAAAAATATTAACGTTCAAAACGAGTATTACTCGTCTCAAGAATGGCAAAAATTTGTCCTAACTACCCTGTTTAACGAAGAATTAGGAGCCGTTATTGCTGTTCACGCTGCCGACCACGAATATATTTTCAATTTGTGCGAGAAACTGAATCTCACGCTGCACTATTTGGGAGAGTTTGCCGACAGCGGCCATATGGTCATCAATGCAGGAGAAGAAATTTTCAATCAATCCCTTACCGACCTGCAACGCGCATGGCAAGAAACCAGCCACGCCATCCAACGCCTGCGCGACAACCCTGCCTGCGCCGACAGCGAGTTCGCCCTGATTGACGACAACGAACGCAGCGCATTGTTTGCCGACGTGAAATTCGACGTAAACGAAGACATCGCCGCGCCGTTTATCAACAGCGGCGCGAAACCTAAAATCGCCATCCTGCGCGAACAGGGCGTAAACGGACAAATCGAAATGGCCGCCGCGTTCACCCGCGCCGGTTTCGATGCTTACGACGTGCATATGTCCGACCTGATGGCAGGCCGCGTCAACCTTGCCGATTTCAAAATGCTGGCGGCGTGCGGCGGCTTCAGCTACGGCGACGTACTCGGCGCGGGCGAAGGCTGGGCGAAATCCATCCTGTTCCACCCTGCTCTACGCGACCAATTTGCCGCCTTCTTTGCCGATCCGAACACGCTGACATTGGGCGTGTGCAACGGCTGTCAAATGGTCAGCAACCTTGCCGAGATTATCCCGGGCGCAGAGGCATGGCCTAAATTCAAACGCAACTTGAGCGAGCAGTTTGAAGCGCGCCTGAGCATGGTTCATGTTCCAAAATCCGCATCGCTGATTCTGAACGAAATGCAAGGCTCCAGCCTGCCTGTTGTGGTCAGCCACGGCGAAGGCCGCGCCGACTTCGCGCTTCACGACGGCAATATTTCCGCCGATTTGGGCATTGCGCTGCAATATGTAGACGGTCAAAACCAAGTGACCCAAACTTATCCGCTCAACCCTAACGGCTCACCTCAAGGTATTGCCGGTGTAACCAACGCCGACGGCCGCGTTACCATCATGATGCCGCATCCGGAACGCGTATACCGTGCCGCGCAAATGAGCTGGAAACCGGAAGACTGGACGGAATTGTCCGGCTGGTACCGCCTCTTTGCCGGGGCAAGGAAGGCTTTGGGTTAACCGGCAGGCTGATTTGATTCGGCTTTAAAGAAAAGGTCGTCTGAAAACGATTTAGCGGATTCTGCTATATCTATTTTCAGACGACCTTTATATGTTCTTTTGCGTATAATACCGAACCAACCGCCGTCATTCCCGCGCAGGCGGGAATCCAGCCCCCTGCATTTCAGAAATACTCAAAGACTACTGTAAATCCAAGCTTCTGGATTCCCGCCTGCGCGGGAATGACGGCCTAGATTTTTTGTCCCGAACCTATATACAAATAAACTTAATTGAATTTATAGAAAGATTTGGAGAAGCTTATGTCTAACATAGTAATTTTTAAAAACATGCCGAATGATGATGACTATATTAAATGGATTGATGAAAACCCAAATGGATTTGTATTAAATATAGATCAAACTAAAGACCCTTCTAAGATTTGGAAAGATTATCCCAAAATACATTTTGCTAATTGTAACCAACTAAATAAAAGGCCGGGGCGCACAACTGGAAAATATTTCAAAGTTTGCTCAAACTCAATTGAAGAACTTGAAAAATGGAGCCTGGATGAATACAGGAGAGAACTAACTCCATGCGGAACCTGTAAGAAAAACGGATTACCGGTAGGATGGCTCATGGGAATACCAAATTTTCAGGTAGCTTCTACCCTGTCCTTAAAATCTGATATAGACGAACTCGAAGAATGTTTAGCCTCCGAGACTAATCCAGAAAAGCGAACCGAAATTGAAACTTTGATAAAAGCCCGTCAAGGGCAAGGCAGATTCCGGCAAAAACTACTCGAACTGTATCCAAACTGCCCGCTAACAGGTCTAGATGTTCGGTCTTTACTTATTGCCAGCCATATCAAACCTTGGAGCAAATGCAATAATGAAGAGAGGTTAGATCCCTTCAATGGACTGATGCTCGCACCCAATATCGACGCATTATTCGATAGCGGACTGATTACGTTTGATCCCAACGGTACGATAAAAATCAGTCCAAAAATTGATTTGGAAAATCAAAAGCGGCTTGGAATTTCTCGCGATATGAAATTAAAAATCGAACCTGAAAGCGAAAAATATTTCGAGTATCACCGCAACCATGTTTTCCAAAAAGAAGAATAAATAGTGTTGAACAGTCCGTTGATTTAAGGTCGTCTGAAAACGATTTAGCGAACCCCACTATATTTGTTTTCAGACGACCTTTTTGCGTCCTTTTGCGTATAAAGACCAAACCCGTCGCCGTCCTTCTGTATAATTCCCACTTTTAAACTATAATCAATATATTCAGACGGCCTTTCCCGACATTATGACTCGACAAGCCTTTATCCTCAGCGATTGCGAATTTTCCGAATGCGGAGAAAAGCCTTACGCCCTGTTGACCGCGAATCCGACGAAGGAACACCACTTCATCGCTCAAACCGAGCAGCGGCAGCATTCGCATAATCCGCAGGTCAGCCCGCAGAATCAAAACGTTTACCGCCTGCCGCTGTCAATGTTCCATACTGGCGAAAAAAACCACGGCAAAGAACAAAACCGCAGCGAAGCGATAAGCGTCAACATCATCGGAAACTTGGCGGCGAAAAACCTCTATACGCTGACCTTTGTCGAAGACTCCTCCAACCAATATAATCTGGAAAGCTGGTTCAACCGTCATGAAAGCGGCTACGAAGAAGCCTGCAATCATCTGCGCACTTTACCTGCAGGCCGTCTGAAAACAACTACGGCAAATGCCGATACCGTCAAAGTACCGGATACGTTGTGGCGGATATTGCGGCTGAAATTCCTCGGTATCCTGCGCAATCCGCACAACCATAAAAACCTGTTTGCCCACCGCCTGCATCAAACGCTTCGGGCGCGGCTGCCGGAAGTCGGTTTTGAATTTGTCCGCTTGATCAGCAAACGCGACCCCAAGCGTATCGAAGCCATTATGCAGGACTACCGTTTCACTTTTCTCGGCTATGTCGATTGGCTGGGTGGGCTTTACGGCATGTTGAGCGAAGGCGTGGCGCAGCCGTCGTTGTTTGAACGGCTGTTTTGCAACATCTTTACCGAACCCGAAGCCGTGAAAATCGAATTGTTCCGCTATCCGGAAAACACAGGGCTGTGCCTGTTTGGCGACAGCAGTTTCTGCCTGCAAGCCTCGGCCAAGCTATTCAGCGTCGGCGTTAATATCTCGCACGATATGTTTGCCGTCGTCCACCTGCAAACCGACCGTTGGCACGTGTTTAAGAATACCTTTCATCACGACGCGCCCAAACTGCAAGGTCAAGTGCGGATTATCGACGGCGACCAAACCCAAAGATTGCTGTTCAACCGACTGTGCATCCATCAAGCCCATGAAGCCGTGTTCGGCCAAAGCCCGAATATCAAAGATTATTTAGAGGCCGTCTGAAACCCCCAACCAGAAGAAAGCATATGAAAATCACGCCAATCCAAGCCCTAAACGACAACTACATCTGGATGATTCAAGAAGGAAACCATGCCGCCTGCGTCGATCCGTCCGATGCTACGCCCGTTTTGAAATTCCTCGTCCACAACCGCCTGATGCTGGCGCAAACATGGATTACCCATCCGCACCCCGACCATACCGGCGGCGCAAAAAGCTTGTTCCACGGCTTTTTAGAATCCCCGATCTATGGCGAAAGCGATATCGACGTAGCAACGCATACCGTCACCGCAGGTACGCAGTTCCCGTTTGGCGAAGGCTTGGTTACCGTTTGGGCAACCCCCGGCCATACCGACCGCCACATCAGCTATCTGTTGGAAAATTCAGACGGCCTGCACGTTTTCTGTGGCGATACCTTGTTTTCCGCCGGTTGCGGCCGCGTATTTACCGGCACAATCGAGCAGCTTTACGACAGCTTCCATCGATTCAACCAGCTGCCCGAAGAAACGCTGTTTTATCCGGCGCACGAATATACCGCCCCAAATCTGCGCTTTGCCCTGCATATCGAGCCGGATAATGCCGACATTCAGACGGCCTTGGCCGCAGCCGAACACACGCCGACACTACCTGTCAGCCTGGCGCACGAACGTAAAGTCAATCCGTTTTTCCGCGTACACCTGCCCCAAGTTCAGGCACGCGCCGAAGAATTGAGCGGACGAAAATTAAACAGCGAACTCGAAGTCTTTGCCGCTTTGCGTGAATTGAAAAATCAATTTTAATTGGGCTTAATCCCTAAATAAATAAAGGCCGTCTGAACAATATCTGTTCAGACGGCCTTTATTTATTTAGGGATTATTCCCATTCAATTGTGGCAGGCGGTTTGCCGCTGACATCATAAACCACACGGTTGATACCTTTGACTTCGTTGATGATGCGGTTGGACACGCGGCCAAGCAGCGAGTATGGCAATTCAGCCCAGTGCGCAGTCATAAAGTCGCTGGTAATCACGGCACGCAAAGCAACGACGTAATCGTAAGTACGGCCGTCGCCCATTACGCCGACGGATTTCACGGGCAGGAATACGGCAAAGGTTTGGCTGGTCAGGTCGTACCAAGATGTACCGTTTTCATCGGTAGTATTGCGCAATTCTTGAATGAAAATATCGTCTGCTTGACGGAGCAAGTCGGCGTATTCTTTTTTCACTTCACCTAAGATACGCACGCCCAAACCCGGGCCCGGGAACGGATGACGGTACACCATTTCGCGCGGCAGACCCAAAGCCACGCCCAATTCGCGTACTTCGTCTTTGAACAAGTCACGCAAAGGCTCAAGCAGCTTGAGCTTCATGTTTTCAGGCAGGCCGCCGACGTTGTGGTGGGATTTGATGGCGTGGGCTTTTTTGGTTTTTGCGCCTGCGGATTCGATTACGTCAGGGTAAATCGTACCTTGCGCCAACCATTTGGCGTTGGTGAGTTTTTTCTCTTCAGCGTCAAATACTTCGATAAATTCCGCACCGATGATTTTGCGTTTTTTCTCTGGATCGGTCACACCGGTAAGTTTCGCCAAAAACTGCTCTTCGGCATCAACGTGAATCACGCGTACGCCCAAGTTGCGGGCAAACATATCCATCACCATTTTGCCTTCGTTCAAACGCAACAGACCGTGGTCAACAAACACGCAGGTCAGTTGGTCGCCGATGGCACGGTGAATCAGCGCGGCGGCTACGGAAGAGTCCACGCCGCCGGACAAACCTAAAATCACTTCGTCGCTGCCGACTTGTTCGCGGATTTTGGCAACGGCTTCTTCGATGTAGTTCGGCATGGTCCAGCTGGGTTGTGCGCCGCAAATATCCAAGACAAAGCGGTTCAACAACGCGCGGCCTTGTTTGGTATGGGTCACTTCGGGGTGGAATTGGATGCCGTAGAATTGTTTCTCAGCGTTTTCCATCATGGCAATTGGGCAAGACGGGGTGTCGCCGATGACAGAGAAGCCGGTAGGCAGTTTGGAAACTTTATCGCCATGGCTCATCCATACGTCGAGCGTGTTTGGAGCATCATCTTGAATGCCGCGTGTCAGCTCGCTGTCGATGGTTTTAACTTGCGCATAACCGAATTCGCGTTGGTTGCCTGGGGTAACTTCGCCGCCCAAGTGGTGCGCCATAAATTGCATGCCATAGCAAATGCCCAAAACCGGAATGCCCAAATCAAAAATGCCGGTATCGGCTTGATAATCGGATTCGTAAACGGAATTAGGGCCGCCGGAGAGGATGATGCCTTTCGGATTGAAAGCTTTGATTTCTTCCAAAGGCATGTCAAAAGAATGCAGTTCGCAGTAAACGTGGGCTTCGCGCACGCGGCGGGCGATCAGCTGGGTAACTTGCGAGCCGAAGTCGAGAATAAGGATTTTGTCTTGAGTCATGGCGGAAACTTTGCAAAATGTAAGAAAACGGTGCGGCCGGGAGGATAAATTTCAAATTTAAACCACAATAAAAAAGGCCGTCTGAAACGGCGGGATTATACCATTGTTCAGACGGCCTTTATAGGGCAAAACCCAAATCTCTCATCTTTCTATTTTGTGTGTTTCTCAGGAATCATGTCGCTGCGCGAGAGCAACAGCAGGCAACCCAACACGACCATGCCGATGGCTAGCAGCGGCGAGAGGTAAATCCAGTAGCTCATGTGCAGATAAATGGCTGTACCGATATAAACCAGTATCGGGCCGGAAACGATGGACTGTTTGTTGATGCCGTCCATAATCAACACGGCAAGGCCCAAAATAATTAATGCGCCGGCAATCATTGTCGATGTCGCAGGCAAAATATCCGTAGCGCGTAAAAACCAAATCGCACCAAAGATAATCAAAAACAAAGGCAGAAAAAGTGAGGGGCGGGACATAACAACGCTCCGTAAAGGTTTCAGACGGCCTGTATTATTGGGTGCGTCGGCCATGCAGACAAGATATAAAAATGCAATCTTGTGTGTGATTATGCAAAGGTTGGCACAACAAAAAGGCCGTCTGAACAACGGCAAACCGAAATCAAATATTTCAATTTATCCTGTTTCAGACGGCCTTTCAAATCATCAGGCTTTGCCGGTGCTGCCGAATCCGCCTTCACCGCGCTCGCTGGCGGCAAACTTGTCCACGACTTTAAACGCGGCTTGGACAACCGGCACAATCACCATTTGCGCGATGCGCTCCATCGGCTCGATGGTAAACGCCTCTTTACCACGGTTCCACAGAGAAACCTTCAATTCACCTTGATAATCCGAGTCAATCAAACCGACCAAATTGCCTAAAACAATACCGTGTTTATGACCCAAACCGGAACGCGGCAACAAAACGGCTGCATACGCGGGGTTGGCCAAATGCACCGCCAAACCGGTCGGCACGAGATATACATCGCCCGGCTGCAATACAACAGCTTCATCCAAGCAGGCACGCAAGTCCAAACCGGCAGAACCGGGCGTTGCATAAGCAGGCAGGGAATCGGCCATTTTCGGATTTAAGATTTTCAGTTCGACTTCGGTTTGCATGACGGGACTCCGTATTGTTCTATATTGGAAAGGGCTACGATTATACACAAATGCCCTTGAGGCCGTCTGAAAAAACGGAGTATGATTCAGTCAGACCTAAGGAGAAAAATCATGGATCTGCACAATATCCGCGAAGATTACAGCAAACGCGAGCTGTCGGAAGCCGAATGCCACGCCGACCCGATTGTCCAATTTGAGCAATGGCTGAACGAAGCGATTCACGCCGAAGTCAACGAGCCGACCGCGGTCAACGTTGCCGCCGTGGGTGAAGACGGCAGGCCCAACAGCCGCATGGTGCTGCTGAAAGAAGTCAACCCCAAAGGCTTTGTTTTCTTTACCAATTACCACAGCCGCAAAGGCCGCTCCTATACGGCACACCCCTTTGCCGCCATGACTTTTTTCTGGCCGGAACTCGAGCGCCAAGTGCGCATTGAAGGACGTATCGAAAAACTCGACGCCGCCGCTTCGGACGAATATTTTGAAAGCCGCCCCTACACCAGCCGTATCGGCGCATGGGCAAGCGATCAAAGCGAAGTGATTTCCAGCAAAGCCGTTTTGGTGGCCAAAGCCGCAGCCGTCGGTGTCAAACATCCCCTGCATGTTCCCCGTCCTCCGCATTGGGGCGGATACCTCGTCATCCCCGACCGCATCGAATTCTGGCAAGGCCGCCC
This sequence comes from Neisseria sp. P0020.S005, assembly GCF_051957055.1. Taxonomy (NCBI): domain Bacteria; kingdom Pseudomonadati; phylum Pseudomonadota; class Betaproteobacteria; order Neisseriales; family Neisseriaceae; genus Neisseria; species Neisseria sp. P0020.S005. The sequence goes on from NZ_JBQCWV010000001.1 coordinate 343,130, forward strand.
CAGCCGCCTGCATGACCGCATCCAATACCGCCTGGTTGACGGCAACTGGATACGCGAACGTCTTTCGCCATAATTTTCGGATTTTCAAACAAAAAATTACTGGTTGAGTTACAATACAGCCTTTCATCGGCAGGCCGTCTGAATCTGATTTTCAGACGGCCTTTTCCCCCAATCCAACCCCTGCCGCAACTGCCGCAGAAGAACCGCTTTTTCAAGCGAGTTAGGAAAAATCATGTCCAAACAGCCTTCCAGCAAACGCCAATGGCGCGACGGCGTATCGTCTACCGCCAAAAAACCTTCCAAACCGGCCAAATCCTTTGCCAATAAAAAACGTCCCGACGACGAACGCAAAACATCTGGCAAATCTTACGGCCAAAAAGTTTCAGACGGCCCTAAAGCTCAAAATACCGCCCCAAAACAACGTGCCGCCAAAGCCAAAAAACTGGTTGTCCGCAACCCAAATCAAAAAATCATGGAGCACGCCCGCGATTTGAAAGAACGCCGCAGCGACCTTTCCCGCTTTGAACCCGAGCGCCTGCAAAAAGTCCTGGCCGCATCCGGCGTCGGCTCACGCCGCGAAATGGAAGAATGGATCAGCAACGGCTGGGTAACGGTCAACGGCCGCGTCGCCCAACTGGGCGACAAAGTTACGCCCGACGACCACGTTACCGTCAAAGGCAGCATCATCAAACTCAAATGGGCCGACCGCCTGCCACGCATCATCCTCTACTACAAACAAGAAGGCGAAATCGTTTCCCGCGACGATCCGCAAGGCCGCGTCAGCATCTTCGACCGCCTGCCGCAAGCAGCCAGCAGCCGCTGGGTAGCCATCGGCCGTTTGGACATCAATACCAGCGGCCTGTTGATCCTGACCACTTCAGGCGAACTCGTTCAACGCTTCGCCCACCCCAGCTTTGAAGTCGAACGCGAATACGCCGTGCGCGTATTGGGCGAGTTGACCACCGAACAAATGCGCGTCCTGACCGAAGAAGGCGTCATGCTCGAAGACGGTTTGGCAAAAGTAGAACGCATCTACGAACAAGGAGGCGAAGGCGCAAACAAATGGTACAACGTCGTCATCAAAGAAGGCCGCAACCGAGAAGTACGCCGCATTTTTGAAAGCCAAGGCCTGACCGTCAGCCGCCTCGTCCGCGTAGGCTTTGGCCCCATCGGTCTGCCAAACCGCCTCAAACGCGGCCAGTTCTACGAACTCAATCCGGCAGAAGTCGCCAACATCATCAAATGGGCAGATATGCTGCTGCCTGGCGAACGTCGCCGGAAGAAAAGTTAATGTAAGATAAATCGGGGCTGAGACTTTTGCAAAATCGTCTCAGCCCGACAAAATCTTGCCCAAGTCATAAAAATAGTGGGTATTGAAAGGATTTTCCTTATCCAACACATTCATCGGGCTACCATGCCCGACAAACAATACAGGCATTTTTTTCATCACTGCCTCCTTAATATTTGATGAGGCGGATTGTACGGATAAATGATTAAGCAATAAATCTCAATTTACGAACAGCATATTTTCCAAATAGGAAATAATGGGATATTCTTTGGCTTGCTGCAAAGTTAAAAAGAGGTCCGAAGATTCGGATTTCAATAGCAATACCTAAGTCAATCTAGTAAATCTGCCTAGAAGCACTTAATTCTATGACTGATAACTCAACGCCAGAATATTATTTTTTAATAGCAAATTATAAAAAAATGTCGTCTGAAAAATAAACTTGGTTTTCAGACGACCTTTTTATCTTAGAAAGATTAGAAAAATTTTCAATATAGAGATGGTAGAGCAATATTATTGACCATCTTTAAACTATACGTTCAGACGATTTTTATCTATTAGATTGAAAATGTGCAACAACACATTTTGCACTCGGACAGTTTGGATGCGTGGCAGCATTTTCGATTGAAAATTCCCAATATTTAATCATCTTCTTAGCAAAGCCAACTTTGTTTCCCGGTCCTCTGGCAGAACCGGTTTCTTTGACAATTTTGCTGATTCTGTCCCAAGGCAATTCGGGCGTCTCTTCCGGAAACTGTTCTCCCTCAAAATCTTCAATTTCTAAAAATTTTTTCATGGCTTGAGTATCTGCTAGAAACCATGCTTCTATCGCTTTAACCGCAATAAAATAGGCAGTAATTTTCGCGTGGCTGATTCTTTCCTTAACACCTTCAACAGGGAGTCCGTCCGAATCCGTCAAAATATACAGTCTTTCTGCTCCATTTGCTTCCAAAACACCAATAAAGGGCTCAATATTATGAGGCAATAAATTACCTGCGCCATTGGCATCAACAACAGGTTCAATCAATTCAAAATCATTCCTGTGTAAAAAGGTCTTGAATGCCTCTGATTCGATAATAATCTTTTCGCATGACCCTTCAACAATAAATCCGACTTTTACCATGGCAATCCTCCTCCCAGCAGATTGGTCAGCCAAGCCGTATCTAACGGAATTTTGTTTTTATCGACACCGGACTTCCGAACATCTTTAATTTGGGTTTTGCCTTGAGATTTACTGACAAAATACAACTCTTCCAATTCCAAGCTACGCACTACCGATTCACTATGAGTTGTCAGAATAATTGGATGGTGAGGGCTTACATATTCACGTATAAAGCCGATCAGTTCACTGATAGCTTTCGGATGTAAGCCACGCTCAGGTTCTTCAATGATGGTAATGCCGGGCTGTTTTACACGCGTTAAAACGGCAACCAACAAACATAAGGCATAAATTGTGCCGTCCGAAACCATATGGGCGGGGAAACGATTACCGCTGTCTTCCTCGAAAAATAACCCTTTTGAGTCATCAATTTTTTGCGTTTGAACAGAGAGTTGCTGCATTTCGGGGACAATCACACCCATCCATTCAATGATTTGCTCGCGTAATTCGTCGTTATCCTCAAGATGTTCTAACACTGCAGCAATATTGCTACCGTCTGTATTCAGCTTTTCAGGGTTATTGGCATTATTGCGAAGATCTTTGATTTTAAAAGGATCTATACGAAATATCTTTACATCTTTAAGTAAATTAAATGAATTATTTTGGTACAATATGCTGGTATCTAATGAATTTTTATTATCACTTAAAAATTTAAGAATAATACCCGTCATTGCACCTTTAACGATTTCCTTACTCATTTCATCACTATTTTTTAATGCCCCCAAAACAGTTCCACCAGTTATCCCTAATAAAATTGAGGATAGATATTCTACAAACTTATTTTCATTTCCTTCTTTTTTCTTTAATTCTAATTTTCGAGCTTCCTCACTACTGTCAAAAATAGTTTTTCCATTTTTAAAAATTTTCAAATATTCATGTTTCACCGATACAGGCACTGTAGGCAATGAGGGGAGTAACGATGATTTACTTAGAAGAATATCTATTTCATATTCATATACTTGTTCTTCAATCTCTGCATTTATTCGATAGCTGATAATCTCATTTTTCTGTTTTGGATCAATTAAGTTTTTCACACCACCAAACTCAGATACTGCCTTGCTCACTCCCATATCAATCACTTTTGATAAAAATGCCAAGGCATCGACAAAATTGCTTTTACCCGTACCGTTTGCCCCCGCTAAAACCATAAAAGGAGAAACATCTTTTAGCTCTACATTTTGGATACTTTTAAATCCTTTAATTTCCAAATAGTTAATTTTCATTTTTAATTCTCTTGAATTTATCAACAAAACGTGTTTGAAAGCATACAGAGCATTTCATAGGATGGCAACCTTTTTCTTGTGCAAAAATCAAGCTATACTATTGTTTTAAAAAACATTATTCTTACATGAATTCTCAGATAAGTATCAACTTTGCTAGAACGCCGTTTTTAAAATATTGGTATAAAAATTTTTCCGAAACTCTTTTCAGACGACCTCGGCATCGCGTGGATAGCACAGTATGAGCTTGGCAGATGCACTCCATTCGGGACAACTGGTCGAGCTCTTCCCCGAATACGCCATTACTTACGATCCGCTTTACCTCTATTCCCCAGCCGCCGCGGGCATTCGAATGTGTTTAAGTTGATTGTGGATGTGCTGCGGGTAGAGGTCGTCTGAAATTTGACGCCATCCCGTCCAAGTGTTATTAATAATTCCTATTCACAAACAAACAGGAATAAACATGAAAAAAGTTGGTAACAAAGTAGTCGTTGTGGGCTTGGGTGCGGTCGGTGTCAGCTACGCCTATTCCATGCTCAACCAAGCCTTGTGCGACGATATGGTTTTAATCGACATCAACCGCACGCGTGCTGAAGGCGAGGCGCGCGACTTCCGCCACGGAATGCCTTATGCCGCTTCGCCTGCACGCATTTACGTCGGCGATTACGATGATTGTTCGGATGCAGACATCGTGTGTATTTGCGCGGGCGCGGCGCAGGCACCCGGCGAAACCCGTTTGGACTTAATCAACAAAAACCTGCGCATCTTCCACGACATCGTTTCGAAAGTCATGGCTTCCGGCTTTGACGGTATCTTCTTGGTTGCCTCCAATCCTGTGGACGTACTGTCTTATACCGTTCTGCGCTTCTCAGGCCTGCCCAAAGAGCGCGTTATCGGCTCGGGCACCATCCTTGACTCCGCCCGTTTCCGCGTTTGCTTGGGCAACGAGTTCGACGTCGCGCCTTGGAGCGTCGATGCCATGATGATCGGCGAACACGGCGACAGCATCATTGCGCTTTGGAGCACCGCCAACATCGCCGGTATGTCGGTTCAGAAGATGCTGGAACAATCGGAAGACGGGCAGGCGCGTATGGACAAAATCTATAACAACGTGCGCAATGCCGCCTACGAAGTCATCGCCGCCAAAGGCACGACCAGCCACGGCATCGGCATGGGCTTAAGCCGCATCTCCAACGCCATCCTGCACAATCAAGGCGTCGTATTGCCCGTTTCCACCTTGCTAGAAGGCGAGTTCGGACAAAACGGTGTGTATATCGGCGTACCGACCGTCGTCAACCGCCAAGGTGCGGTACGCATCATTGAACGATGAAGCCGAACGCTTTGCCCGCTCGGCGGAGCTGTTGAAAAGCTATCAACGCAAAGTCGATGAAATGGTCGGATAAATAGAATAGCCTCTGAATAAAACGTCGTCTGAAAACTGGAAATCTGGTTTTCAGACGACGTTTGCTATGTAGGAGGAAGTTAAACCGTCAATAGTCTAAATTCAAATAAAAAATACCTATATCTAAGTTACTTTATTCTCGTTACGCAATTTACCGGTTGTCGTCATTCCCGCCCCCGCCTACGCGAGGACAGGCTACGGCGGGAATCTATTTTTGAAATTCGGAAACTGTTTTTCAAATAAGGGTTTCTCAAGTTTTACGATGGATTCCCGCCTGCGCGGGAATGACGGTGCTAATCCGCCTATAACAAACGTCGTCTGAAAACCAAATTTCCGGTTTTCAGACGACGTTTTCTGTTCACAAACCTAAGCGTTATTTCTCTGCTTTCAACACCCGTTGACGGCGGGTTTCGCTCAATACCATGCCTGCGCTGACGGAAACGTTCATGCTTTCTACCGTGCCAAACATCGGAATCGATACCAGCATATCGCAATGTTCGCGCGTCAGGCGGCGCATGCCTTCGCCTTCGTTGCCCATTACCCAGGCCACGCTGTCGGGCAAGTCGCAGTGGTAAAGGTCGGAGTCGCCGCCCATGTCCGTGCCGACAATCCAAATGCCGTACTCTTTCAATTCACGCAAAGTACGGGCAAGATTGGTTACGGTAATATACGGCACAGTTTCCGCCGCACCACAGGCAACTTTGCTGACGGTCGCATTCAGGCCGGCGCTTTTGTCTTTGGGCGCAATCACGGCATGCACGCCCATCGCATCGGCAGTACGCAGACACGCGCCGAGGTTGTGCGGGTCGGTAATGCCGTCCAATACCAGCAAAAACGGCGGTTCGCTCAGGTTTTCCAACACATCTTCCAAGTGAACATGGTTTTTGGAGGCATCGATAAACCCGACCACGCCCTGATGACGCGCCCCTTTGCTGATGGCATTCAGGCGGTCGGCATCAGCAAAATGCACGCGTACGTTTTCAGAGGCCGCCTTATCCAATACATCGCGGGTGCGCGCATCGGATTTGCCCTCTTGGATATAGAGTTCGGTAATCGATTTCGGGTTTTGCCACAAACGGGCATTGACGGCGTGAAAGCCATAGATGAGTCGTTGGTTTGCCATGTTTTTGCTTTATCAAAAAATTCAGACGGCCATTATAACAAGTAAGGCCGTCTGAAAATTTTTTATTTCATCAAATAACCGAGTATGCCCGAAGTGCCAACGCCGATTAATACCGTCACCAACATCGAAAACCGGCTAGCCGCCAATACCGTCAAAGCAATGGCAATCAGCTCATGCAGTTTATCCGACACAAAATATGGCGCAATCACAGAAATCAACACACAACCCGGCGCAGCCTCCATAACCACTTGCGCGCGACGGCTCAATGTACGGTTGCGCAATGCAAAAAAGCCGATTAATCGGGTTGAATAGGTAACGGCCAACATGCTTAAAAACAGCAAAAACGATTGCAGCGACAACAAATCCTTCATTTTTGCTCTCCCCACAAATACGCCGCCAACAAGCCCGACAACGTTCCGGCCGGAACATACCATGCGCCATCCACGATCAAATAGGTTGCGCACGCCACAATCAGGCTGACAAACCAAGGGCGCGAAGCCGCAAAGCTCTTCCACATCCCACGCAGCAACACTAAAAACACCGCAGGAAACGCCATGCCGAAGCCCCAAGCCGCTACATCGCCGAACATCGGGCCGACTGCCGCGCCAAATGCCGCAAAACCAATCCACGTTACATACAAAATAAAACACACGCCGGCATAAAACGGCATATTGAACGCAGGTAAACCTGCCGCCTTACGCTTTTGAATTTCAGCAAACGCCATTGCCCAGCTTTCATCACACATAAAAAACAGCGCGGGCATCGCCTTTTTCAGCGGTATATCCCTCATATACGGTGCAATCGCCGCCCCCATCAGGATATGGCGCGAATTAATCATAAACGTAACTGTTGCAATCAGCAGAATCGGCAAAGGATTTGCCCACAAATTGACTGCGGCAAATTCCGAACCTCCGGCAAAGTTCATACCCGTCATCAACAGCATTTCCAGCCAGCTCATGCCCTTTTGCCCGCCCTGCATACCCAAAATCAGCGCCCACGGCAACAAGCCGATCAGCATGGGGGAACATTCTTTGATACCGCGCAGAAATTCCGATTGAGGAGAAGCAGTGTGATTCATTTTGATTGAAACGGTTTATTAAAAAGAAGCGACGTATTATAAAGCAGGCCGTCTGAACAAGGGTATAATACGGAAAAATTAGATTTATTTACGGAAACCGATATGACCCACACCGTCCATCTGCAGTTTGAAGAAATTGACAATACCGTGTTGCAACGCCTGTGCGGCGCGCTCGACAGCAATCTCGAAGCCTTAGGCAAAGCCCTTGATATCCAAATTAGCCGCCGCTTCGAACATTTCACCTTCATGGGCGAACTGGCACACGCCGGCCGCCGTGCCTTGCTGTCGCTTGCCGAAGCCGCAGAAAAAGGCGACTTAGACGACAACGCCATCAGCCTAGCGGCCGTTGAAGCCAAAACCGCAGATGAAAAACACGAAGAAAAACACCACGACCAACAATACTATTTCCGCACCAAACGCGGCAGCATCGGCGGCCGCACCCCGCGCCAAAACGGCTATATCCGCGCCTTGCTCAACCACGATGTCGTGTTCGGCTTAGGCCCTGCCGGTACGGGTAAGACCTATCTTGCCGTTGCCGCCGCAGTCGATGCCATGGAAAAACATCAAATCGAACGCATCGTTTTGGTGCGTCCCGCAGTCGAAGCAGGCGAAAAATTAGGCTTCCTGCCGGGTGATTTGGCACAAAAAGTCGATCCCTACCTGCGACCGCTTTACGATGCACTGTATGATTTGATGGGTTTCGACCGTGTAACCAAACTGATGGAAAAAGGTTTGATTGAAATTGCGCCGCTGGCCTATATGCGCGGCCGCACCTTAAATGGCGCGTATGTGATTCTGGACGAAGCGCAAAACACCACGCCCGAACAAATGAAAATGTTCCTGACCCGTATCGGCTTCGGTGCCAAAGCAGTCATTACCGGCGACATCAGTCAAATCGACCTGCCGCGCAACATCAAATCCGGCTTGAAAGATGCACGCGAAAAACTGCGCAATGTAGAAGGCCTGTATTTCCACACCTTCACCAGCGAAGACGTCGTCCGCCATCCTTTGGTACAGAAAATCGTCGAAGCCTATGAAGCAGCAGAAGAACAAGCTGAAAAGAAAAACGGCGAATAATCTTTTCAAACACTTCAGGCCGTCTGAAAATCAAATTTCAGACAGCCTTACTACATCATTCTCCCCATAATACTGCTATAATCCGAAAACCAAGTAAAACAAAGACTTCAAAAGGAAAAATATGACTCTCAAGCCACCCGTCCGAATCGCCGTTACCGGCGCGGCAGGCCAAATCGCCTACGCCACCCTCTTCCGTATCGCCGGCGGCATTATGCTCGGACGCGACCAACCCGTTATCCTGCAGCTGCTCGACCTGCCACAAGCGCAGCAGGCTTTGCGCGGTGTGATTATGGAAATGCAGGATTGCGCTTTCCCGCTCCTTGCCGACATCTTCGCCACAGACGACCCCGAAGTCGCCTTCAAAGATGCCGACATCGCCCTCTTGATTGGTGCACGTCCGCGCACGCAAGGCATGGAGCGTGCCGACTTGCTGCACGCCAATGGCGAAATTTTCAAAGTACAAGGCGCGGCGTTGAACAAAGTTGCCAATCGCAACGTTAAAGTCCTCGTCGTCGGCAATCCGGCCAATACCAACACCTACATCGCCATGAAATCCGCACCCGACATCCCGCCGGAAAATTTCACCGCTCTGATGCGTCTCGACCACCACCGTGCCGTCAGTCAAATTGCCGAAAAAATCAACCGCCCGATTACTTCCATCGAGCAAATGTGCGTTTGGGGCAACCACAGCCCGACCATGTACGCCGACTACCGCTACGCCACCAGCAACGGCGAGTCCGTCCAAGACATGATTACCGAACCCGACTGGAACACCGAAGTCTTCATGCCGAAAATCGCCGAACGCGGTGCCGCCATTATCGCTGCGCGCGGTTCATCATCCGCAGCTTCCGCCGCCAATGCCGCCATCTACCACCTGCGCGACTGGTTGCTCGGCAGCAGTGGCAAATGGATAACCATGGGCGTTCCATCCGACGGCTCTTACGGCATTCCCGAAGGTTTGATTTTCGGCTTCCCCGTCATTTGTGACGAAGGCAGCTACCGCATCGTCCAAGGCCTGGACTTGTCGGATGAATTCAGCCAAAAACGTATTGCCGCCACGCTGGCCGAATTAGAAGAAGAACGTTCAGCCATCCAGGATCTACTCTAAAACAAAGGCCGTCTGAAAACCAAATTTCAGACGGCCTAAATAATTAAATGCCCGTTCTACAATCATTTTTAAAAGCTAGAATGGCACTCTTTGTCCTTGCTTATCTTTAAGATGCCATTGACCTGACGGTGTACAACCGCCGCCACTACCGCCGACAGCATAATGATCACAATTCGGGTCAAGCCGTTTCCCTTGAGAATATGAGCCATTTGTCAAACCGTCTCCATCAAAGGAACTGCATGCGCCGGTGAAAGCTACGCAAAACAGGACTAAAATTTTCTTAAACATTCACATTACCATTTTTTTGTGAAAGTAATACCAAAAAATTGCGGTCTAGAAAAAGTTCCTACTCCATTGACATGAACCAAACTATGTGAATAAGAGAAACCGACCCCTCCTTTCTCTGGTGTGTATGTAATACCAACTGTTCCACCGATATGTTTACCAAAATTTCCACCGCCACCACCACTTAAAGAAAAGCCACCACCAGCAATTTTGCTTAACTCATATGTTTTCAACTCTTGCATCATAATAATCTCCTTCAAAAATTTGAAATATACATCTAATAAGATTGCACATATGAAATAGTCACTAAAACTAATTTCATAGAACTATGACTTTTGTTTTTTAATATAGTTCTTTAATTTTTGTTTTTTTATGCAAATAATTGATAATGATATAAGATTGATTAGTAAGTTTTCTGCGTTTGAAAAAGGCCGTCTGAAATCAAATTTCAGACAACCTTTACCGTGCAGCCTTATTCCGCTACATCAATGCACAAATATTTCAGTTCCAAATACTCATCCGCACCATATTTGCTGCCTTCACGTCCCAAACCGCTGCGTTTCATGCCGCCAAACGGTGCCACTTCATTACTGATTAAGCCCGTATTGATGCCGACCATGCCGTATTCCAAGGCTTCGCCGACGCGCCATTGGCGGGCAGTGTCGGAGGTGAAGAGGTAGGCCGCCAAACCGTATTCCGTATCGTTGGCAGCCGCGATGACTTCGGCTTCGGTTTCAAAGCGGAACACGGGGCACAACGGCCCGAAGGTTTCTTCGCGAGCTACCGCCATTTGCGCCGTAACGCCGCTTAAAACAGTCGGCTCAAAAAACGTTCCGCCCAATGCGCTACGTTTACCGCCGGTCAGACAACTTGCGCCTTTAGCCAATGCGTCGGCGATGTGCTGCTCGACTTTCTCCACTGCTTTCTCCTCAACCAGCGGCCCTTGGTTTACTCCATCCTCCAAGCCGTTGCCCAATTTGAGCGCCGCCACTTTTTCACTTAATTTGCGGCAAAATTCGTCGTAAATGCCGGATTGAGCGTAAACGCGGTTGGTGCAGACGCAGGTCTGGCCGCTGTTGCGGAACTTGCTGGCCAGCGCGCCTTCGACGGCTTTGTCCAAATCGGCATCGTCAAACACGATAAACGGCGCGTTGCCGCCCAGTTCCAAACTGAGTTTTTTAATATCTGCCGCGCTGTCGGCAAAAATTTTCGCGCCGACTTCGGTTGAGCCGGTGAAGCTGATTTTGCGTACAGTCGGATTTGTGGCAAATTCATGGCTGATTTCCGAAGCGCTACCACTGACAACAGGCAACAAATCCTGCGGCACGCCCGCTTCGTAGGCCAGCACGGCCAACGCATACGCACTCAAAGGCGTGAGCGATGCAGGTTTGACGATCATCGCGCAGCCCACCGCCAAAGCAGGCGCAGCCTTGCGCGCAATCATCGCAGACGGGAAGTTCCACGGTGTAATCGCCGCAGTAACACCGATAGGCTGTTTCAACACAACCAGTTTTTGCGACGCTTTCACGCTTGTCAGCACATCGCCGTCAATCCGCCTCGCCTCTTCGGCAAACCAGCGCACAAACGAAGCCGCATAATCGATTTCGCCGCGAGCCTCGGTCAGGCTTTTGCCCTGCTCCATCGTCATGATGCGTGCCAGTTCTTCTTTATTTTCCTTCATCAGAAAATACCAACGCCACAGCACATCGGCACGCTCCAACGCAGTTTTTGCCGCCCATAATTTTTGTGCTGCTTCCGCCTTTTGAGTCAAAAGCTTCAGGCCGTCTGAATCAGTCTTACGGATAAATGCCAAAGCCTCACCTGTTGCAGGGTTATCAACTCTAATGGCATCTGGAATCGAAACAAAGGAAATATCGGGATGATTGAGCAAACGGGCAAAATCTTTCATGAGAAACGACCTTTCTAAAACCGAGGATATACGTTCATTATCATATTCATACCATCAAAGTGCAACTAAATCGAAAAATAAACCAACAGCAAAGGCCGTCTGAATATCTTACAGACGGCCTTTGCTTTAGCTACATCATATCCATCTTAATAACGAATAAAATACGATTATTAATACTCTACCTCAAAAGGATAAGACACATGTATTACAACAATTTGCTATAATACAAAACTCATTTCAGCCCTCATCCAAAATTCCATTTTCAGACGGCCTTTGTCTGTTTATAAGGCCGTCTGAAATGTTTTCCGTCCATCCTCTTCTGCCGAGCCATGATTCCATCTGATTTCATTGACGAGCTTTTGTCCAAAGTCGATATTGTCGATATTATCGACGAACAGGTTCCGCTGAAGAAAGGCGGGGCGAACTATATGGCCTGCTGTCCGTTTCACAAGGAAAAGACGCCGTCATTTTCGGTCAGCCCGACCAAGCAGTTTTACCATTGCTTCAGTTGCGGGGCGCATGGTTCGGCGATTGGTTTTGTGATGGAACATCAGAGGCTGTCGTTTCCGGAGGCGGTACAGTTTTTGGCTGATCGCGTCGGCATGACGGTACCTAAAGTTCACGGGCAAGAAGACAATCCCAAAATCCGTGCCGAACGTAAGAAAAAACAGCAGACTTTGGAAGAAACGACGACAGCGGCAGCGGATTTTTATGCGCAACAGTTGAAATTCAATCCAGCGGCGAAGGCTTATTTGGACAAACGCGGCTTGAGTGCGGAAGTTATTGCGCATTATAGCTTGGGCTATGCACCTGACGGTTGGCAACCTTTGGCGCAAGTGTTCCAACCCTATCCGAATACTGCGTTGGTGGATACGGGCATGGTCATCGACAACGAAGGCAAACATTACGACCGCTTTCGCCATCGGATTATGTTCCCTATCCGTAATCCGCGCGGGCAGGTTATCGGCTTTGGCGGCCGCGTATTGGACGACTCTAAACCCAAATACCTCAACTCGCCGGATATGCCTTTGTTTGACAAAGGGAAAAACCTTTACGGACTATATGAAGGGCGTGCTGCCGTAAAAGAGGCTGGACGGATTTTGGTGGTCGAAGGCTACATGGACGTGGTCGCATTGGCGCAGTTTGGCGTCGGCTACGGCGTAGCGGCTTTAGGTACGTCAACCACGGCGGAACATGTCAAAATCCTGATGCGCCAGGCAGACAGTATTTATTTTTGTTTTGATGGCGACAGCGCAGGACGTAAAGCGGCTTGGCGCGCGCTGGAAAATGCGTTGCCGCAATTAAAAGACGATAAATCGCTGCATTTTCTATTCTTACCTGAAGAACACGACCCAGACAGCTACATCCGCGCCTATGGCAAGACTCAATTTGAAGATGCCTTGTTAAACCAAAGCAAGCCCCTATCCGAATACTTTTGGGAACATCTTTCAGACGGCCTCAACCTCAATACGCAAGAAGGCAAAGCAGAATTGGTCAAAACCAGTTCTCCGCTTTTGGCTCAGATTACCGCACCGGCATTGGGCTATCTTCTGAAACAAAAACTCAGCGAGCTCGTAGGCATTGACCCAGACAACCTCGCACAGTTACTCGGACAAGAAGCGCCAAAGCGGCACGTCAAACAAAAAAGTTACAAACTGCCGCCTATTTCTGTCAAACAGCCAACCATGCTGACACTGGTTCAAAGACAGATACGCAGCCTCTTGATAAATCCGGCTTGGGCTTCATATATAGACCTGCCCGATTATCTGGCTTTAAGCGGCGACTTTGCCTGCCTTGCCAATCTGGCCGAAACCATCAAACATCACGATACGACTCCTGCAACCGCACAAGTGCTTGAATATATGCGCGGTTCGCCCTATGAGGAAACCGTTAATCAAATCTTTTTATCGACCCTTCATTCTGAAGAAATGGAAGGGGATAACGAAGAAGATTGCGAAAGTTTCCAAATCGGCATGAAAAAGTTGTTAAATGAATTAAAATACAGTCAAATCGAAACTTTAAAGCAAAAAAGTATTCAAACTGGTTTGACCGAAAATGAAAAAAGACTTTTGCTGTCGCTTTTGACGGCAAAGCAAAACTAACCCCTCAGGCTGTCTGAACAATCTAAACACACGCTGCGAAGCATGACACGCAGAACACTCCATCCGTAATATTTTCAGACGGCCTCAGAGTATTAAAGTGAAATCTGATTTCACAACAAAAAGCTCTGCTCCGCCTTCAGGTACGGCCACATCACCGTAAACCGTCGGCATCCTATCAACCTAGAGAGCAATCCATGTCTAAAAATCAAAACTACGAAGAATACCAAGACCAAGACGACAACCGTCCCTTGAGTATCGAAGAGCAGCGCGCCCGTCTGCGTCAACTCATTATTATGGGTAAAGAACGCGGCTACATCACTTATTCCGAAATTAACGACGCGCTGCCCGACGATATGTCCGACGCCGAGCAAATCGACAACATCGTCAGCATGATTTCCGGCTTGGGCATCCAAGTAACCGAACAAGCCCCCGATGCTGAAGACATCCTCTTGAGCGACAACGCCGCCGCCATGACCGACGACGATGCCGTTGAAGAAGCCGAAGCAGCACTCTCCAGTGCAGATTCAGAATTCGGCCGCACAACCGACCCTGTGCGTATGTATATGCGTGAAATGGGTCAAGTCGATCTGTTGACGCGTGAAGACGAAATCATCATTGCCAAAAAAATCGAAAATGCACTGAAAAACATGGTGCAGGCAATCTCCGCCTGCCCAGGCTCAATTGCCGAAATTCTGGCGTTGATCGAGCAAGTCCGCAACGACGAAATCCGTGTGGATGAGGTGGTTGAAGCCATCATCGACCCTAATGAAGTCTTGTTGAACGAATTGGGCTTAGGTCATTTGGAAAATGCCAAGCCTGATGATGTAGAAGACGAAGCCGATAGCGACGATGAAGATGCCGACGAGGAAGATGAAGACGATTCAGGTAGCGACTCTGAAGCCATATCCGCCGCCCATTTGGCCGAACTGAAGCAAAAAGTTTTGGAACATTTCGCCTTTATCGAGAGCGAATACGGCAAAATGATCAAGCAGTTGGAAAAACACGGCAGTCAGCACGCCAACTACCTGAAACACCGCGATGCCATTGCCAACAAACTGTTGGAAGTCCGTTTCGCCACACGTCAAATCGAAAACCTGAGCAGCAACCTGCGCAGCCGCGTTGAAAACATCCGCAAACTCGAACGCGAAATCCGCGACATCTGTATCGACCGTGTCCGCATGGATCGCGACTACTTCATCAAAAACTTCCTTCCCGCCATTACCGATTTGGAATGGGTAGAAGAAGAAGTAGCCAAAGGCCGTGTATGGGCAAACGCGTTAGATCGTTTCCGCCACGCCATCCTCGAAAAACAAACCGAGCTGGCAAATATGGAAGCCGAAACCCGCATTTCCATCGAAGAGTTGAAAGAAATCAACAAAAACATGGTGTTGAGCGAGAAAGAAACCTCAGCAGCCAAACAGGAAATGATTCAGGCCAACTTGCGTTTGGTTATTTCTATTGCTAAAAAATACACCAACCGCGGCTTGCAGTTCCTTGATTTGATTCAAGAAGGCAATATCGGCCTGATGAAAGCGGTGGACAAATTCGAATACCGCCGCGGCTACAAGTTCTCGACTTACGCCACATGGTGGATCCGTCAAGCGATTACGCGTTCCATCGCCGACCAAGCACGTACCATCCGTATTCCGGTTCACATGATTGAAACCATCAACAAAATGAACCGTATCTCGCGCCAATACCTGCAAGAAACCGGTGAAGAGCCTGATTCCGCCAAACTGGCCGAACTGATGGAAATGCCGGAAGACAAAATCCGCAAAATCATGAAAATCGCCAAAGAGCCGATTTCCATGGAAACACCGATTGGCGATGATGACGATTCGCACTTGGGCGACTTCATCGAGGATGCCAACAACGTTGCGCCGGCAGAAGCTGCAATGTACACCAGCCTGCACGAAGTAACCAAAGAAATCCTCGAAAGCCTGACGCCGCGCGAAGCCAAAGTTTTGCGTATGCGTTTCGGTATCGATATGAATACCGACCACACTTTGGAAGAAGTCGGCAAACAATTTGACGTAACCCGTGAACGTATCCGTCAAATCGAAGCCAAAGCCCTGCGCAAGCTGCGCCACCCAACCCGTAGCGACCGCCTCCGCAGCTTCCTCGACAGCGAAGAAAACAAATCGTAAAAGCAAACCGCAGGTTGAAAGACCTGCGGTTTTTTTGAAATACGAAGGCCGTCTGAAAACCAAATCTCAAAAGATTTAATCGTTTCAGACGGCCTTAAACTTATTTTGATAATTTATTCAGCCTCAGTGGTTTTCTTTTTCGGATGGCGGCGGCGACGTTTGGGTTTGCCATCGGTTGATCCACTTTGTTTCTGACGTTTGTGATCATTGGCAACAGTCATTTGCTGGCGTGTTTCCTCATCGGCATGTTGGAAAGTTGTCCACCAAGAAGCCATCTCTTTATCAACCTCGCCAACCTCGCTACGCAAAATCAGGAAATCATAAGCGGCTCGGAAACGTGTTTGCGATAGCAGGCGATATGGGCGTGCGCCGCGCATATTGTCAAATTGCGGCTGAAATTGCCAGATTTCACGCATGGTTGCAGAAAATCGTTGCGGTACGCCCCAACCCTTCTCTACCGTATCTCGCATGGTGTTCATCGCATCCATCAATGCAGGGACAGGTTTTTGTCCATGGCTTAGATTGCGTTGCCACATAGCATTTAGTGTCGGCCACAATACCGCCGCCAATACGAAACCGACGGAAACGGACTTATCCGCACGGATACGCTCATCGGTATTTTTCAAGGCCAACATAATCATACGGTTTTCAGCCGCTTCAGCAGTTTTCAAGGCATCTAAAAGCGGATGGATGCCTTCAGGAATACCCAACTCGTTTAGCCGTTTCAAACAGGCACGGGAATAACCGGAAAACAGAATTTTCAGAATTTCGTCAAAAAGACGGACCACAGGCTCATTTTTCAGACGGCCTGCATATTCTGCAATCGGCAAAGCCGTTTGCTCTTCCACTTCAAAGCCCAACTTGCCAGACAAACGGACGGCACGAAGAATACGGACAGGATCTTCCTGATAGCGTTCGGCAGGATCGCCTATCATCACCAATTTTTTATCGGCAACATCAGCCACGCCCTGATGGAAGTCCCAAATTTCCTCTTTAATCGGGTCGTAATACAGCGCATTGCAAGTAAAGTCGCGCCGCATGGCATCTTCTTCAATGCTGCCGTAAGTATTGTCCTTCATAATACGGCCTTGCGCATTTTGCTGAACCTTATCGCCACCGCGGAACGTCGTGACTTCAATGATTTCAGGTCCGATCATCACATGAACAATTTGAAAACGGCGGCCGATAATGCGGCTGCGGCGGAATACTTTGCGGATTTGCTCCGGCGTGGCGTCCGTTGCAATATCAAAGTCTTTAGGCTCGACTCCGAGCAACAAATCCCGAACAGCACCGCCCACAACATAAGCCTGAAAACCGGCTTCATGCAGGCGTTTGGCAATTTTCTCCGCAGCAAAGCTCAACATATCCGCGCGGATACCGTGTTGCTCAAGCGGGATAATTTCCTTTTCGGGCAACGATTTGACGTGTTTTTTAGGCAACACTTTATGCAGCCATTTTTTTAACATAAGCAGCTCTTTTCACAATAAAAAAGGCCGTCTGAAACTTGTCTGGCTTAAGCCTTTGCACAATATTCTGTCGCAGAAGGGGCAAAACATTGAGCAAAGGCTTCAGACGGCCTAAAAAAGACGTGCCATTATACCTTATGGAAGTTCGATTAATTAGCGTATTGGCAAAAAATATCGGCTATAATGACGATCTGACAACGATTCAGGCAGAACATCATGTACCACTACAAATCCGAAGCTACCCAATTCCTCGACAAACTCATGGAAGACAATCCCGAAATGGAAGCGCAACGCCTCGAAAACCGCCATTTGCTGTGGGATGTTACCCTCAATCCAACAGAGCAGGCCGAATTTGAAGCGGCCAAAGTCAACAAAAAACCCTACACCTACTACCAAGACTAATCCCGTATCGGCATGACGACCAACACGCACAATACCGATCCGGCATTACAACATTACCTCAACAGCATCGGTCAGCACGAACATCCCGTTTTGACCGCATTGCGTGAGCGTACCCAATCACATCGTCTGGGAAAGATGGCCATCGCCCAAGAGCAGGCAGCCATGTTGGTGTGGTTGGCCAAGTTATTGAATGCTAAAAAATATTTGGAAGTTGGTGTCTTTACCGGTTACAGCAGCACCGCCATGGCGCTCGCCCTACCCGAAGACAGCAAAATCACGGCTTGCGACATCAATGTAACCTTTACCAATATTGCCCGAGAAACATGGCAGGCAGCAGGCATAGCGCATAAAATCTCGCTTCATCTGCAGCCGGCTTTGCTGACTTTGGACGATTTGATTGCGCAAGGCGAATCTGAAAGCTACGACTTAGCACTTATCGATGCCGACAAACCGCCTACGCCAAAATATTTTGAACGCTGTTTGCAACTGGTACGGAGTGGCGGCGTGATTGCCATCGACAATATCTTGCTGGGTGGGCGCGTCATGAATGACGCTACCGAAAACGATCCGCCCAGCTTGGATATCCTGCGCCATTTCAACCAAAATCTGCCACACGATACACGCATTATTCCCATTACCCTGCCTATCGGCGACGGTTTGACACTGCTACTAAAAAAATAAAACGACACAATCCGATGAAAACATTATCACATTCCCTGTTTCTTTTGCCGCTTACTCTATTGGCTACGTCATGCGCCGTTTCCCATCCTCCCCAACCTGCCGACAATCCTAACTTTGTCCTGCCGGATATTCCGCGTGAACCTTTGCATGAAAAAAGTATCCCCTATCCACGCTTGGACGCACAAACCCAGATTGACCACTTAGGCATACAAATCGCCCGACTGGAACGCACGGTCGAAGAATTAAATCAACGCTTGCAAACACTAGAACAACAACGAAACAGCAAACGTCCGACTACTTCGGCCTCCAAACCCAAAGCCCAGCGATTGGATGACCGCAAGCTGAAAATGAACTATTTGGCCAATGGCGGCGGCGTGCCGTCTGAAACAGATTCAGCCGCACAAAATGAACTGCGCCTTTATAACCAAGCGCAAAAATACTATCAGCGTAACAACTTCTCCGCCGCAGTGGCCATCTTAAAAGAGGCTGACGGCGGTAATGGCAGCGAAATTGCCCGCCGCAATATGTACCTGCTCCTGCAAAGCCAACAACGTCTGGGCAACTGCGAATCCGTTATCGAAATCGGCAACCGCTACGCCAACCGATTCCGCAACAGCCCGCAAGCTCCCGATGCCATGTACAGCATCGGCCAGTGCCAATACAAACTGCAACAAAAAGACATCGCCCGCAGCACATGGCGCAAACTGATACAAAGCTTCCCCAACAGCGAAGCGGCAAAACGCGCTTCCATCAGTCTCAAACAAAGATAAACGTTCAGACGGCCTTGTCATCCCCAAGGCCGTCTGAATATTTTTTTACCCTTAATCCATTCAAGCAAAAGGAACTCCTCATGATCCAAGTCGGCATTATTATGGGCAGCAACAGCGATTGGCCGGTGATGCAGCAGGCAGCACAATTTCTCAAAGAATTCGGCGTTGAATACGAAGCGCGTGTCGTCTCTGCACACCGCACGCCTGATTTGATGTTTGAATACGCCGAAACTGCACGCGAACGCGGCATCAAAGCCATCATTGCCGGCGCAGGCGGCGCAGCGCATTTGCCGGGCATGGTTGCAGCCAAAACCACGGTGCCCGTCTTGGGTGTTCCCGTACCCAGCAAATATCTGCGCGGCGAAGACTCCCTGCTTTCGATTGTGCAAATGCCCAAAGGCGTTCCTGTTGCCACATTTGCCATTGGCGAAGCAGGCGCGACCAATGCAGCGTTATTTACCATTTCACTTTTGGCCAACGAAAATCCTGAATTGGCTGAAAAATTGGCGGCTTTCCGTGCCAAACAAGAGCAAACCGTTCTAGCCATGGAATTGCCTGAAGCATAACTGACAAAGGCCGTCTGAAACGCATCACAACGTTTTCAGACGGCCTTTACTTTTTCAATAAATCAAATCATGCCACTGCCTTGCGCTTTAGGCTTGGCTTGGCCGAATTCCAATTTACTCAGCGCAGACAAATAGGCTTTGGCAGTCGCCACCAACACGTCGGTATCCGCACCTTGGCCGTTGACCACACGGTCGCCACGTTGCAGGCGGACAGAAGTTTCGCCTTGGCTTTCTGTACCTTGAGTTACCGCATTGACAGAGTAAATCTGCAAGGTTGCGCCACTTTGTGCTACGCTTTCAATGGCTTTGAAGATGGCATCAACAGGGCCTGAGCCGCTAGCGGAAGCGTGTTTTTCTTCACCGCGAATACTGAACACAATATCGGCGCGCGGTTCTTCGCCAGTTTCAGTGCTGATTTTTTGGGAAATGAATTTGTAGCTTTCAGTATTCATATTGCCCATTTCGTCAGATACCAAAGCGTGCAGGTCTTCATCAAATATTTCGCGTTTCTTATCCGCCAGCTCTTTGAAGCGTGCAAATGCCGCATTCAACGCCTCTTCACTTTCCAATTCGATACCCAAATCTGCCAGCTTAGTTTTGAAAGCATTACGGCCGGAGAGTTTACCCAAAGTCAGGCGGTTGGTTGACCAGCCGACTGATTCGGCAGTCATGATTTCATAGGTTTCAGGGTGTTTCAACACGCCGTCTTGGTGAATGCCTGATTCGTGTGCAAAGGCATTTGCACCGACTACTGCTTTATTTGGCTGAATCGGATAGCCGGTAATGGTGGACACAAGTTTGGATACCGGCACGATTTGCGTGGTATCGATGCCAGTTTCCAAGCCAAACAAATCATGACGCACTTTCAACGCCATCACGATTTCTTCAAGGCTGGCATTACCCGCACGTTCACCCAAACCGTTGATGGTACATTCCACCTGGCGCACACCTGCCTGAACAGCAGCCAATGAGTTAGCAACCGCCATACCCAAGTCATTATGGCAGTGGGTCGACCAAACTACTTTGTCTCCATTGGGAACGCTTTTGATGATGTTGCTGATACGCTCGTACCATACGGAAGGGATGGAGTAGCCGACAGTATCGGGAATGTTGATAGTAGTTGCCCCCGCTTCGATAACCGCCGTAAAGATTTTGGCGAGGAAGTCCAAATCAGAACGCACTGCGTCTTCGGCAGAAAATTCTACATCGTCAGTATATTCTTTGGCAATTTTCACCGCTTTGACCGCCGCATCGATGACCTGCTGCGGCTTCATTTTCAGTTTGTGCTCCATGTGGATCGGGCTGGTGGCGATAAAAGTGTGAATACGTTTATTCGGAGCAGGGGAAACAGCTTCGCCTGCTTTACGCACATCGTTTTCAACGGCACGAGCTAATGAGCAAACTGTAGATTTGGTAATGATTTTGGCAATCGCATTAACCGACTCGAAATCGCCCGGGCTAGCGGCGGCAAAACCCGCCTCAATCACATCCACTCCCATTTTCTCCAACTGGCGGGCAATGCGGATTTTCTCCTCTTTGGTCATGGACGCACCGGGGGACTGCTCGCCATCGCGCATGGTAGTGTCAAAAATAATTACACGATTGGTCTGTGTCATTTCTGTTCTCTCCAGAGATTCGTTTTTTTGTAAAAAAGCATTCAAATCAAGCGGTCTGCCTTGCGCTTCCGCCAAAGCGGTCAGTTTTTGCAACTGAGCCAAAGGCAGGGAACCGCGTGTACGCCATTTGTAGATAGCCGCTGTGGTCGCAGCATTTTCCGGGTCGTGCTGTTTCAGGGCTTCGGCCAGCGCGTTGACGCCGCCAAAATAGGCAACCAAACGGTCAATGTCTAATTGCATGATGTTCCTTGTCCAAATCTGATTAAGATTATTGTGTTTAGGTTTTGTATTATACTCATTTTAGACAAAACGACAATCTATTTTTATCAAAATATTGGTGTAAATTTTAAAAATTGAGAAATTTTTATACATTTTGTCTAATTTAGACTATTAAAAGCCCATCTCAAACCGAACCCATCCTAAATATAGTAAACTAATCCCCTATTTCCTTGATTTGAAGCGCATTATGCCCCACACCATCCCTACCAACCGCTCCGACATCGAATGGCGCAACGAAAGTACACAAAAACCGCCCAAGCAGGCGGTTTACATCCCAGAAGCAGCCGCAGCAGAAATTTTAAAAAATGCCCACGCGCAAACTGCAACTGTTTGGACTGGCGATTTTCACAATGCCAAGCAAGTCTTGGCCGCAATGAAAAAACGTATCCGCAGGCCGTCTGAAAAAATGAAAGGCGCACCTGCCGATATTCAGACGGCCTTCCACGCCCACCGTATGAAACAGGCGCAACAAAGCCGTTTGCTCAATATGCTTGCCGTTGAAATCCAACCGAATTTTCAACTGGATAATGCACGTGCACCCGACATCTACGCCGCCCTGTGCGATGTTTACGACACACCAAACGACAAACCGTTTCTCTTGCCGCTGAATCAACTACTGGGCTTTATCGGTGCGCACGAGTGGCATAAAAAAGGTATAGATATTCCGCAGCTAGACGGAAAAATCCATGTTCCTTTCGGCGTATTCTCTCCACTGCGTGGCGAATATTTGGATTTAATCGCCCAAGCGCCACTCGCTCCCAATATTCAAACGGCCTTTGACATCGGCACCGGATCAGGCGTGATTGCCGCTATTCTCGCCAAACGAGGCATACCCAACATTATTGCCACAGACACCAACCCCAAAGCAATCGCCTGCGCCACAGCAAACCTCGAACGCCTAGGCTTGGATAAAGCTGTCAATATCCAATCGCTTGATTTATTTCCCGAAAGTTGCGCCGACCTTATTGTCTGCAATCCGCCTTGGCTACCGGCAAAACCGACATCCGCTATTGAGACTGCCCTTTACGACCCCAATCATGCCATGTTGACTGCGTTCCTCAACGGTGTACGCCAGCACTTAAATCCAAACAGCGAAGCTTGGTTGATTATTTCCGACTTGGCAGAACACTTGCATTTGCGTGATAAAGACTTTCTAAACCAATGCTTTCAGACGGCCTCGCTCAATGTAGTTGATATTCTGAAAATCAAACCGCAACACAAAAAAGCAATAGATGAAGCCGATCCTCTGGCATTTGCCAGAAACAAGGAAACTACTTATCTATACCGTTTGAAAGCGATATAAAATCAAGGCCGTCTGAACATTCAGACGGCCTTTAAGCATTTCCACAAAAGAAAACGGCATATCTGTAAAGATATGCCGTTGATGGGAGCAGGGACTGCTATATTTGGCAGTGGTTTGTGTTTTAGTCCTCTTGCGCCGCTGTTTGCAGGTAGTTTGGCAAACCAACTTTACCAATCAATTCCTGCTGAGTTTCGAGCCAGTCGATGTGTTCTTCGTTGATGTCTTTTTGTTTTTCCAACAAATCACGGCTGACGTAGTCTTGTTGCTCTTCTGCAAGAGCGATGGCTGCAACCAGAGTATCATGTTTTTCATACTCTTTTTTCAGATCGCAAGCAATGATTTCTTCGGTAGATTCACCGATCAACAGTTTACCCAATTCTTGCAGATTAGGCAGGCCTTCCAAGAACAAAATACGCTCGATTAAATCGTCTGCGGATTTCATTTCGCGGATGGATTGTTTGAAGAAGTGTTCGCCCAATTCTTCAAAGCCCCAGTTTTTCAAAATGCGGGCATGCAGGAAGTATTGGTTGATGGTAATTAGCAACAAGCCTAAGTTTTTGTTCAGCTCGCGAATAACTGAGATATTACCTTTCATATTCAGCTCCTTATATGTTATAGGCTAGATTACAGTTGGCTTTGGTAGTAGTTGCCTTCGCCGACCAATTCGATCAGACGCAGTTGTTGTTCCAACCAGTGAGCGTGATCTTCTTCAGTGTCTTTCAGTTGGGCAATCATCAAATCGCGGGTAACGTAGTCTTGAGCTTCTTCGCACAATTTGATACCTTTTTTCAGCGCATCGCGTACTTCGTATTCAGTGTTCAAGTCTGCTTTCAGGCAAGAGATTACGTCAGTACCGATGTTCAGTTCGGCACGGGTCATTTTAGGAGTGCCGCCCAACATCAGGATACGACGGATGAAGTCTTCGGCGTGAGTGGTTTCTTCTTCCATCTCGTGGTTCAAACGTTCAAACAGTTTGGTGTAACCCCATTCAGAGTACAGGCGAGAGTGGATAAAATATTGGTCGCGAGCAGCCAACTCACCAGACAATAATTCGTTCATGTAATCAATAACTGCTTGGTTGCCTTGCATAATTCTTTCTCTTTCTTTTAAAAGTTGATAATCACGAAATGAAGATTCGTGTGTTGTTATGGAATGAGGTAATTGTATGCATAAGTAGCACTTTTGACAAATTTTCTATTTAAAATACAAACAATTATCAAAAAATTTAACCCGCTTAAAAGGCCGTCTGAAAAATTAATCCCCTGTTTTTAATAATATTTTTTTGACATTAGTATTAAGAATCCATTGCATTATTCAAAAACATTTACATTCGTTAACCATAAATAAAAGCAAATAATCCAACAAAATCAATCAAATTTAATTATGAATTATTCTCAACTGCTTTTGCCTCATTTTTTTGACTCTTCTATTCGGTCAACACTTAGGAATCATGCTATAATTACAAGTTATCTTTTTTTTAAGCACCTAGCTGAAACACATAAATCATCATGAAACAAATCCGCAATATTGCCATCATCGCCCACGTCGACCATGGCAAAACCACATTAGTTGACCAATTGCTGCGCCAGTCCGGTACATTCCGTTCCAACCAGCAAGTAGAAGAGCGCGTCATGGACAGCAACGATCTTGAAAAAGAACGCGGCATTACCATTCTCGCTAAAAATACCGCCATCGAATACGAAGGCTACCACATCAACATCGTAGATACCCCGGGACACGCCGATTTTGGTGGCGAAGTGGAACGTGTATTGGGCATGGTTGACTGCGTCGTACTGTTGGTTGACGCACAAGAAGGCCCTATGCCGCAAACCCGTTTCGTGACCAAAAAAGCCTTGGCTTTGGGTCTGAAACCTATCGTTGTTATCAACAAAATCGACAAACCGTCTGCCCGTCCAAGCTGGGTTATCGACCAAACATTCGAATTGTTCGACAACTTGGGGGCAACTGACGAACAATTGGATTTCCCTATCGTCTATGCTTCCGGCCTGTCCGGCTTTGCCAAATTGGAAGAAACCGACGAGAGCAGCGACATGCGCCCTCTGTTCGAGACCATTTTGAAACACACACCTGCACCAAGCGGCAGCGCGGACGAAACGCTGCAACTGCAAATTTCCCAACTGGACTACGACAACTACACCGGCCGCCTCGGTATCGGCCGCATCCTGAACGGCCGCATCAAACCCGGCCAAGTCGTTGCCGTGATGAATCATGAAGAACAAGTTGCCCAAGGCCGTATCAACCAACTGTTGGGTTTCCAAGGCTTGGAACGCGTACCTTTGGAAGAAGCTGAAGCCGGCGACATCGTGATTATTTCCGGTATCGAAGACATCGGTATCGGCGTAACCATTGCCGACAAAGACAATCCTAAAGGCTTGCCTATGTTGAGCGTGGACGAGCCGACCCTGACCATGGACTTTATGGTCAACACTTCTCCTTTGGCCGGTACTGAAGGCAAATTCGTGACTTCCCGCCAAATCCGCGACCGCCTGCAAAAAGAATTGCTGACCAACGTTGCCCTGCGTGTTGAAGATACTGCCGACGCTGATGTATTCCGCGTTTCCGGCCGTGGCGAATTGCATCTGACCATTTTGTTGGAAAACATGCGCCGCGAAGGCTTTGAATTGGCAGTCGGTAAGCCGCGCGTGGTATTCCGTGAAATCAACGGTCAAAAATGCGAGCCTTACGAAAATCTGACTGTGGATGTGCCGGATGAAAACCAAGGCGCGGTCATGGAAGAACTCGGCCGCCGCCGTGGCGAATTGACCAATATGGAAAGCGACGGTAACGGTCGTACACGTTTGGAATACCATATTCCTGCACGCGGCCTGATCGGTTTCCAAGGTGAATTTATGACCTTGACCCGCGGTACCGGCTTGATGAGCCACGTTTTTGATGACTATGCTCCGGTTAAACCTGATATGCCCGGCCGACACAATGGCGTATTGGTTTCTCAAGAGCAAGGTGAAGCCGTTGCTTACGCCCTGTGGAACTTGGAAGACCGCGGCCGTATGTTCGTTTCTCCAAACGACAAAGTCTACGAAGGTATGATTATCGGTATTCACAGTCGCGACAACGACTTGGTGGTAAACCCTCTGAAAGGTAAAAAACTGACCAACGTCCGTGCCAGCGGTACAGATGAAGCCGTACGCCTGACTACGCCGATCAAATTGACTTTGGAAGGTGCAGTTGAGTTCATCGACGATGACGAACTGGTTGAAATTACGCCACAATCCATCCGCCTGCGTAAACGCTACCTGAGCGAATTGGAACGTCGCCGTCATTTCAAAAAACTGGACTAATTCTGTTTGATTGATACGTTTTAAAATTAAGGCCGTCTGAAAAGTGTTTTAGAAATCCTAGATTTCATTTTTACACTTTCAGATGGCCTTTTATCATCTGTTCAAATAAAGTAAATCGGCATCTCTTCCGCTTGTACTGCTGCTTCATCAGCGCGATCACTTTTACGATATTGCCCCGGCGATATCCCATATTGCTTTTTAAATGCCTTGCCAAAATGCGTTTCCGATTGAAAACCGACCGAGAGCGCAACCGATAAAACCGAATTAGCCGTCTGTTTCAACAATAATGCTCCCTGCTGTAAGCGGATACTGTTTACAAAAGCATGAGGGCTTGTTCCCGTCTGCTGCTTAAATACCCGCATCAACTGGGCGCGAGATAAGTTGGCCATCGCGGTCATTTTCTCGATATTCCATTCCTCTTCCGGCTTATCCACTACTGCCTGAAGCAGATTCCGCAGGCGTTTATCCTGCCAACCATTCAGCAAACCGCTTAATTGCGCTTCCCCATTTTTCTCTAGGCTGGCTCGAAGTAGAAATACCAACAACACCGAAGCCAATGCGTTCACAACCGCTACCGAACCGGACAATGCCTGACTGCTCTCATACTGCAACAATGCCACCAAATACTGTAAAGAAGGATGGTTGATATTCAGCAAAACCGTGTCAGGCAGCCCCGCCATAATATCCGCCTGCGCTTCATATTCAAACCGTGCGCAGAAAAGATGCAAAGCCGCATCGCCTCCTGTATGACTCTGCTTGACTTTAAATGCGCCTTTTTCACTCGTCAGCACATTAACACCAAGATTTTCACAACTGCTGTCGCTGCTCAAAGTATGCCCTACACTACGCGGGAAAAAAATGACATCCCCCGCACTCAGCAGCCTGGCCTCTTGCTCCCCATCAATTCGGATATAACCCGAACCAGCAGTGACGATATGCACCAAACCATGCGCACGCTTGGGCTCATGCCGCACATACCATTCCCCTCGAAACAGACATTGAACATCCACGCTGCCTTTTACCTGCGCCAATTCGACCAGCCTATCCAAAATATCCATAGTGTTTTTTTACCAATAAATGAGATGTTTTGACGATTTTAATCTTCCAATTATTGCAATAATACACACACCAAACACAAACGAATAGGATTTTTTATCTTATCCACTCACATTAAGAAAGGACATATCATGTTTAAAGACTGGCCTGAACATACCGCCTTGGTAAAAAAAGCATTCGGCGAACTGGGTAAAAACCATCCTAAAATGCTGCAAGCCTACGGCGCACTGGATCAAGCAGCCGCTGCCGAAGCACTGGATGCCAAAACACGCGAACTGATCGCCATTGCCGTTGCCATTACCACGCGTTGCGAAAGCTGCATCAGCGTGCATGCAGCCGCCGCAGCCAAAGCTGGGGCAACCGAAAGCGAAATCGCCGGCGCATTGGCCACCGCTATCGCACTGAATGCTGGTGCCGCTTATACCTACGCTTTGCGCGCTTTGGAAGCAGTAGAAACCCAACGCTAAATCGGTTTGTAAAATCAGGCCGTCTGAAAGCCGACTCCCCTTTCAGACGGCCTGACGAAATGCTAAACTGATAAAGTTATCATATTGTTTTCTGTCTAATAGGAGATTGAACCATGAAGAAACTGCTGACTGCCGTACTTTTTGTCACCGCTATTGCCACTCCTTTGGCCACTTCCGCTGCCTCTATGCCTAAAGTTGAAAAAATTGCGGCACAGCCTGCAAAAGCAAAAGGCGTTTGGATTGATGTCCGCTCTGCCGAAGAATTTAAAGAAGGCCATTTGCAAGGTGCGCTCAATATTCCGCATGACCAAATCGTTGACCGCATCAAATCCGTCAGCCCGGATAAAAACGCACCGGTAAACCTCTACTGCCGCAGCGGCCGCCGTGCAGAAGCCGCGCTGACTGAGCTGAAAAAAGCCGGCTACACCAACGTAACCAACCATGGCGGTTATGAAGACTTGGTGAAAAAAGGTTTGAAATAAATCTAGTTGATTTTAAAAAGGCCGTCTGAAACTTTTCAGACGGCCTTTATTGCATTACAGACAGCAACTTCCAAATCTCAAACGTTTGCTGAGACCGGTTTCGTGAATCAATTGTTTGATAACCAAAATATTGGTGTTATCGGCCAACGCGCGAATGCTGTGCGCTTCCATCGGCTCAAGACGGATAACTTGCAAGCCTTCGGTTTGCAAAACTTCGCCCACCGTTTTGATTTCGGCTTTGCCGTTTAAAACCAAAAGCAAAATAATCGCATCCGCCTCATATGCCGGAATTTCATTATCCTTCTGCAGTGAAAGCTGAACAATCTCCTGATTGCCGTCTGAAGCAATCACGCCGCCCAATAAAGCTTTGGGGTCTAACTCATAATGTTTCATTATTATCCTTTCCGCCCAAACGTTGCCGATTCGTGGACAATCGCTCAAGCAAACCAGTACAATACCGCCCATCTTACCAATAGACACAATATTGTCACATGAACATATTAATCTCAAACGACGATGGTTATCTTGCGCCCGGTTTGGCAGTTTTGGCAAGAGTGTGTGCAGAATTTGCCAATGTCAGGGTGGTTGCGCCCGAACGCGATCGCAGCGGCGTCAGTAATTCCCTGACTTTAGACCGTCCTTTACAACTGAAACAGGCGGAAAATGGGTTTTACTATGTCAACGGCACCCCCACCGACTGCATTCATGTCGGCCAACATGCCCTTGCCGACTTCAAACCCGACTTAGTCTTGTCTGGCATTAACAACGGCGCAAACATGGGCGACGATACGCTTTATTCTGGTACGGTTGCCGCCGCAACGGAAGCTTATCTGATGGGTATTCCCGCTATTGCCTTTTCGCTTGCCGATTCAAGCGGCCGTTATTGGGAAACTGCAGAAAAAGCCGCTTGGATGCTGCTTTCCTACTTTCTCAAACGCCCTATTTCCGAACCCATCTTATGGAACATCAATATCCCGGCCGTCGCACCTGAGGATATCCAAGGCATAAAAATTACACGGCTCGGCCGTCGTCATCATGAACAAAGCATTGTTCCCATGTATAATCCACGTGGCGAACAAATTTATTGGATTGGGCCGGTCGGCGATGTTTCCGACAGCGAAGAAGGTACCGACTTTGGCGAATGCGCGTCCGGCTTCATCACGATTACCCCCCTGCAAGTCGATTTGACTGCCTACGGACAAATGGAGCAAACCGCTTCCTTTTGGTCAGAAATCCCTGCGCCTTAACAGTCCCTAACAGCCGAACACTTGAGAAACAAGCATATTTTTATTATGATATGCCTCGACGAGAACAATTACCCGAATACGAAAGTCATTAACATGTTGAAAAAAAGTGTATCTTATGCCGGATCGGCAGCTTTGGTTTTATTACTTGCAGCCTGTGCCAGCCAACAACCGGCTCCTGTAGTCGTCGGCACTCAAAGCGGTGGTTCAACAACAGGCTCTACCGTTGACAATCCTTACGGCGCAGCGCCTTACAATACCAACACCAGCCCAGCGGCAGATGCTCCATACACTCCGCCGGCAAGTACACCTGCTCCAACATACAACAGCGGCAGCACCGGCACTTACACGCCTTCTTATGCGCCTGTTGATATTAATGCAGCGACACATACCGTTGTTCGTGGTGATACCGTTTACAACATCTCCAAACGCTACAACATTACCCAAGACAATCTGCGCGCATGGAATAACTTGGCCGACAACACCATCAGCATTGGTCAAACCCTCCGTGTGAAACCTGAAGGCTACGTTGCACCTGCAGCTTCTGCAAGCAAACCTTCTACGCCAACAACGACAACCACTGCTCCGGCTCCAAGCACTCCTGCCAATACACCAACCGTATCTACCGGCAGCAGCCGCAACGTCAGCGGCATCACATGGCAGCGTCCGACTACCGGTAACGTTATTGCCAACTTCGGCGGCAGCAACAAAGGCGTGGATATTGCTGGTACACAAGGTCAGCCTGTCGTTGCAGCGGCAGACGGTAAAGTCGTTTACGCAGGCTCAGGCTTGCGCGGTTACGGCAACTTGGTCATTATCCAACACAACTCCTCATTCTTGAGCGCATACGGCCACAACCAACGTCTGCTGGTTAATGAAAACCAAACCGTTAAACGCGGTCAAACCATTGCGCACATGGGTAATACCGATGCATCTCGTACTCAGTTGCACTTTGAAATCCGTCAAAACGGCAAACCGGTCAATCCGGCAAGTTATGTTGCCTTCTAAGCTGATTCAAACAACCTAATTTCACTTCAATCCCTGCCTAAATGTCATTTAGGTAGGGATTGTTTGTACCGGTTCCCCATGAAATTTCATCTTCCCTTTCTTTATATCCTGCTATTGGGTGGGTGCGCCGCGTTTTTGCCTTCATTGAATGAACGCACCCAAAGCAGTTATCTTGACATCCCTTCAACTCCGCGGCTGGACAGCGCATTAGGCATTCCTTCTACATCCTCCAAGACCGATGTTTCCCATATCTATCTGCTGAACGATGCCCATGAAGCCTTTGTTGCCCGTGCTGCCCTGATTGAATCCGCCGACCATACCCTCGATTTGCAATACTATATCTGGCACAACGACATCTCCGGCAAGCTTCTCTTCAACCTGATTCATCGCGCGGCCGAACGCGGCGTCCGTGTGCGTTTGCTTCTGGACGACAACAACACCAACGGCATGGATGATCTCCTGCTGGCACTCGACAATCATCCCAATATTGAAGTCCGTCTGTTTAATCCCTTTATTTTCAGAAAATGGCGTGCACTCGGCTACGTTGCTGACTTTCCGCGACTTAACCGCCGGATGCACAACAAATCGTTTACCGCCGACAACCGTGCCACCATTTTGGGCGGACGCAATATCGGCGACGAATATTTTAAGGTTAACGACGATACCATCTTTGCCGACCTCGATATCCTCGCCACAGGCCGCGTAGTAACAGAAGTGTCCCAAGACTTCGACCGCTATTGGGCAAGCCATTCCGCCTACAACGCGACCAGCATTATCAAACGGGGAAACCTGAAAAAAGGATTGGCAGAGCTTGATTACACCGACCAAGATAAAAACCAAACGCTTATCCGCTACCGTCAAAGCATCGAACACTCCAACCTCTATCAAAAAATGCAGAGCAACCTTATGGAGTGGCAAAGCGTCAGCACACGTTTAATCAGCGACGATCCGGCCAAAGGCTTAGACCGTGACCGGCATAAACCGCCTATTTCCGAACGCCTACAAGACGCCCTCAAGCAACCTGAAAAAAGCGTTTACCTTGTCTCGCCCTATTTTGTACCCACAAAATCAGGTGTCAAAGCCATAGAAAAACTGATACACAACGGCGTGGACGTTACCGTTTTGACCAATTCGCTCCAAGCAACCGACGTTGCCGCCGTCCATTCCGGCTACGTCAAATACCGCAAGCCTTTGCTCAAAGCCGGGGTCAAACTATACGAACTCCAACCCAATCATGCCGTTCCGACCACCAAAGACCGCGGCTTAACCGGTAGCTCCACCACCAGCCTGCATGCCAAAACATTCATCGTGGACGAGAAACGAGTTTTCATCGGCTCATTCAACCTCGACCCACGTTCCGCACGCCTCAATACCGAAATGGGCGTTGTCATCGAAAGCCCCGAAATCGCAGGCCAAATGCAGCGCACTCTCGTTACGACCACACCAAACTACGCCTATCAGGTAACGCTTGGCAATTACAACAAACTATACTGGTATGACCCAAGCGAAAAACGAACTTACGCACAAGAACCCGAAGCCAAGTTCTGGAAACGGATTACTTCAAAAATCCTGTCCATCCTGCCCATAGAAGGATTATTATAGAGGCCGTCTGAAAACAGAAATTATGCGGCCGGAGGAATTCACCATGTCTCAACTCATCTGTAAAACCCTATTTTTTTGTACCACCGGCCTATTGTTGGCCTCCTGCGGCACAACCGGCAAGCATAAATCCCACAAGCCGCAAACAACCGCCAGAAAAGTCCAACCTGTCCGCATTTCCCATATCGACCGCACACAAGGTTCGCAGGAATTGATGCTTCACAGCCTAGGTCTGATCGGTACGCCCTACAAATGGGGCGGCAGCACCACATCCACAGGCTTTGACTGCAGCGGCATGATCCAATTCGTCTATAAAAACGCCCTCAACGTCAATCTGCCACGCACCGCGCGCGATATGGCCGCAGCCAGCCGAAAAATTCCCGACGGCAAATTAAAAGCCGGCGATCTTGTCTTTTTTAATACCGGCGGCTCACACAAATACTCCCATGTCGGCCTCTACATCGGCAATGGCGAATTTATCCACGCACCCAGCAGCGGTAAAACCATCAAAACCGAAAAACTTTCCACCCCGTTTTACGCCAAAAACTATTTGGGCGCACACACTTTTTTTACTGAATAAATCAAGGCCGTCTGAAAGGTATTGCAACATCATCGATACCTTTCAATCTATTGCCGATGAGTAACGCTTGATTGCAAGATACGCCCATGCAAAAATTTACCCATAATAAAGAAACAGAAAAATAACAATTAGTTTCAACAACTTAAATCATCTTCCGCCCTGTCATTTTACAAATACGAAACCATCAAGGATATATCATGCACACAGAATCCGTTCTAACCCTCCTCAAAACACTGCAAAACCAAATCTGCGCCGCGCTGGAGCAAGAAGATGGCGAAGCCAAATTTGTGCATGAAGTATGGACTGGGAAGCTGGGTATCGGCGAAACCCGTGTATTGAAAAACGGCGCAGTATTCGAGCAGGCCGGTGTGAATTTTTCGCATGTAAAGGGAACAAAAATGCCGGCTTCTGCTACGGCCCATCGTCCGGAATTGGCAGGGGCGGCGTTTGAAGCCATGGGCGTGTCGCTGGTCATTCATCCGAAAAATCCTTATGTTCCGACCAGCCATGCCAATGTGCGCTTTTTTATTGCCTACCCTGAAAATGCCGAGCCGGTTTGGTGGTTTGGCGGCGGCTTTGATTTGACGCCGTTTTATCCTTTTGAAGAAGATATCGTGCATTGGCACACAGTGACTCGGGACGTATGCGCGCCATTTGGAGAATCGGTTTATCCTGAATTCAAACAATGGTGTGACGAATATTTCTATTTGAAACACCGTAACGAAACACGCGGCGTGGGCGGCCTGTTTTTTGACGATTTAAACCGCTGGGATTTCGATACCTGCTTGAATTTTATCAAGGCAGT
This sequence comes from Neisseria sp. P0020.S005, assembly GCF_051957055.1. Lineage (NCBI taxonomy): Bacteria > Pseudomonadati > Pseudomonadota > Betaproteobacteria > Neisseriales > Neisseriaceae > Neisseria > Neisseria sp. P0020.S005. The sequence continues at coordinate 376,669 of NZ_JBQCWV010000001.1, forward strand.
CGGGGAAGGCTATATCGCAGCGTATCTACCGATTGTGGCCAAACGCAAAAATACGCCTTATGGAGAACGTGAACGAGATTTCCAACTCTACCGTCGCGGACGCTATGTGGAATTTAACTTGGTTTGGGACAGAGGCACGCTGTTCGGTCTGCAAAGCGGCGGACGCACGGAAAGCATTTTGATGTCCATGCCGCCTTTGGTACGCTTTGAGTATCAATATGCACCGGAAGAAGGTTCACCCGAAGCACACCTCAATCAATTCCTTATACCGCGCAACTGGCTGGAAGAAGCCAGCAGATAGTTTTACCTATAAAAGGCCGTCTGAAAAGCGATTCTCACTGGTTGAGACTACCTTTTCAGACGGCCTTTGCTTCAATTGCTTTGAATTTGCATACCTTTGCCTATTGCGCTGTTTCCTCTCTATAGAGTTTTTGAGACAATGCGCCCATATAAAAATCACCTCACAAACCACACTAAAAAGGAATAATCGGTGAAACGCATTTTCTTATTTATCGCAACCAATATCGCAGTTCTGGTTGTCATCCGTGTTATTTTGGCCATCTTGGGTATCAACAGTACCGACCAAGTTGGCAGCCTGTTGGCTTATTCCGCAGTCGTCGGCTTCAGCGGCTCGATTGTCTCCCTGCTGATGTCAAAAACCATCGCCAAACATTCGGTCGGCGCCGTCGTCATCGACCAGCCCCAAAGCGAAGAAGAAGCTTGGCTGTTGGCAACTGTTGAAGCACAAGCCCGTCAATGGAATCTGAAAACGCCGGAAGTAGCCATTTACAACTCGCCCGAGCCTAACGCCTTCGCAACCGGCGCAACCAAAAACAGCTCGCTCGTCGCTGTCAGTACCGGCCTGCTCAACCACATGACCCGCGATGAAGTCGAAGCCGTTTTGGCGCATGAAATGGCGCACGTCGGCAACGGCGATATGGTAACGCTGACGCTGATTCAAGGTATTGTGAATACTTTTGTCGTCTTCTTGGCGCGTATCGTTTCCAGCATGGTGGCACGTAACAATGACGGTAGCACTTCGCAAGGTACATATTTCATGGTCAGCATGGTATTGCAAATCGTATTCGGCTTCCTTGCCAGCATCATCGTGATGTGGTTCAGCCGCCAACGCGAATACCGCGCCGATGCGGGCGCTGCAAAACTGGTGGGCGCGCCAAAAATGATTGCCGCCCTGCAACGCTTGAAAGGCAACCCCAGCGATTTGCCGCAAACCATGACGGCAATGGGCATTGCCAGCGAAGCCAAAGATTCTTGGTTCAGCACCCATCCTTCTTTGGACAACCGCATCAACCGTTTGAAAAACCGCTAATCGAAAAACATCAAGGCCGTCTGAAACCTCAATTTCAGACGGCCTTTTTTATTTCTTCAGCAAAGCCCGTTTGATGATAATCATCCAGTCTTTCTTATCCAACAACGGCCGCTGGTTAAACACGTCATATTTGCAACCGTCCAGCTTTTGCAAAATCAACTGGCCGCCGACAATAATCATGCGCAGCTCAAAACCGATTCGTCCTTTGAGGGTTCTGCCCAACGGCGAGCCTGCCTTCAGCATTTGAAAAGCACGTTGGCACTCGTGCGCCATCAGTCGTTGAAAAGCAAAGTCGACTTTGCCGGCCGCAATCTGCTCTTCGCTGACTTTGAACTTCTGTAAATCTTCCTGAGGGATGTACACGCGACCTTTCTGCCAATCTACCGCTACATCCTGCCAGAAATTAATCAGCTGTAAGGCAGTACAAATGCCGTCGCTTTGCGCCATGCTCACTTCATCGGTTTGCCCGTACAAATGCAGCATAATGCGCCCCACCGGATTGGCGGACAAGCGGCAATAGGCAATCAATTCGCCAAAGTTTTCATAACGGGTTTTGAGCACATCCTGACTGAACGCCGCCAGCAAATCATAAAACGGCTGCAACGGCAATTGAAACGGCTCAATCGCTTCGTTGTACAAACGCTGCATCAATGCCGTTTGTGGTTTCCCGCCTTGTGCAATGCGGTCTAACTCTGCCTTCAGTTCATCCAGTTGGCGCAGGCGTTCGGCTGCTTCGGCATTGCCTTCGTCGGCAATATCGTCCGCCGTCCGTGCAAAAGCGTAAACGGCATGAACCGGCTTGCGCAAACGGCGTGGCAGCACAATGGAGCCGACAGGGAAGTTTTCGTAATGATTGACTGACATGGGAAATCCGAAAATTTAAAATAAAGTATTTTTGCTGACAGGCCGTCTGAGATTCAGACGGCCTTACGTTTGGCCGCAAAGAAATCCTGCAATACGCTTTGGCATTCTTCTGCCAATATGCCGCCCAAAATTGCGGTATGCTTATTCAGACGTTTGTCGGCAAACAAATCGACCACGCTGCCTGCTGCACCGGTTTTAGATTCGGCCGCACCATAAATCACGCGCCCGACCCGTGCCTGTATCAAGGCAGATGCGCACATGGAGCAAGGCTCTAAGGTAATGTACACGTCGCAATCTTCCAAGCGGTAGTTTTGCAAGGCTTTGCCTGCGGCGGCAAGTGCGTTGATTTCGGCATGGTGGCTGACATTGTGGTCTCCAATGCAGGTATTGTGTGCCGCTGCAATTACCTCGCCTTGATATACGATGACTGCGCCAACGGGCACTTCACCCAAGGCCGCCGATTGTCTGGCCTGTTCTATTGCCAGCCGCATAAAGGCTTCCATATCGCTTTGCGAAGGGAAAACGGCAACAGGCGGATGGTTTTTCAAAGCATCGCCCAGCTCCGTCTTTCTCTCCTCGGAAATATGCCGGACATCCACACCTGAAACCAGTGCATCCAGTTGCCACAAGGTGCTTTTGGTTACGGTCAAACCCGACGCTTTCAGCAATAGAAATGCGCGGACTGCGCCGATTTCCTGTAAATCTTCTAGTGAACAAATACCCAATTCTTTTAGCGCGGCCAATGTTTTAGGGGCAAGTGGTGGCGTAGTCAGCATGGATTATTCCTGAAAATGCTGACGCGCCAAGGCTAAGGCCGTCTGAACATAATCGCTGTCTGCGTAAGGATCTAACGTATGCGCCAAAGGGATTTTCCGCAACCAGGTCAACTGACGTTTGGCAAGCTGGCGTGTGGCGACAATGCCTTTTTCGACAAAGGTATCATAATCGGTTTCGCCTTCGAGATAATCCCAAGCCTGACGGTAGCCCACGCAGCGCATAGACGGCATGTCGGCATGCAGCTGCGGATAATCGCGGCGTAAAGCGTGCATTTCATCGAGGAAACCGTGTTCCAGCATACTTAAAAAGCGTTTTTCGATTTGCTGGTGTAACAAATGGCGGTCTTCGGGAATCAAGGCAACCGTGCATAAATCTAATAAAGGCACGGCCTGCTTCTGCTCTGTGAAATGTTCGCTCAAAGGCTTGCCGGTCAAAAGATAGACTTCCAAAGCGCGCTCAATACGCTGGCTGTCATTGGCTTTCAGACGGCCTGCCGTAATCGGGTCAACTTCCTGCAAACGGCAATACAGGCCTGCCAGACCGTGTTCGTTTTTTTCTACCTGAAGTTGTGCGCGCACCTCCGCATCCGCGCTGGGCAAATCGTTCAAACCTTCCGTCAGCGCATGGAAATACATCATCGTACCGCCGACAATCAGAGGATAACGACCGCGCGCATGTATTTCGTTCACCAAGCACACGCAGTCGCCGACAAAATCCGCCGCACTGTAACTTTCCAGCGGCGAGATAATATCAATCAAATGATGCGGCACAGCGGCAAGCTCTTCGGCAGTCGGCTTGGCCGTACCGATGTCCATACCGCAATACACCAGTGCGGAATCCAAACTGATGATTTCCACCGGCAACGATCGGGCAATATTTAAGGCCAGTGCAGTTTTACCGCCGGCGGTCGGGCCAAGTACGGCGAAGGCTTTGGGCGCGTTCATAAGAAAACGGAAAAATTAAAAATGCGATTATAGCAAACCCGGGCAAACCATATTTCAGGCCGTCTGAAACATTTGCTCTACATTATCAAAAGCGTTACACTTGCTGCGCCGTTTCAGACGGCCTTTTATATTGATTTCAAACCTGCTGCTGCCGTCATTGCGCCGGCAGTCAAGCCGTCAGCGACACTGCGTCGCTGTAAACACGAAAGAACACACTATGACCGTATCTCCCGTAGCCTTGCGCCGTCAAACCGAGCGCAAGCCGCATCCGACTGCGCGTTATTGGAAAAAATGCGATGTCGAGGCTTTGTTTGGACTGCCTTTCCTCGACCTCGTTTTCCAAGCCGCCGAAATCCACCGCCAAAACTTCAACCCGCGCGAAATCCAGCTTTCCACCCTGCTCTCCATCAAAACCGGCGGCTGCCCCGAAGACTGCGCCTACTGCCCGCAATCAGCACACCACAACACCAATCTGGGCAAAGAGCAGATGATGGATGTGGACGAAATCGTCGAAAAAGCCAAAATTGCCCAATCGCGCGGTGCCAGCCGTTTCTGCATGGGCGCGGCATGGCGCGGCCCCAAACCCAAAGACGTAGCTGTCGTTTCCGAAATTATCAGCGCGGTGAAAGGCTTGGGCATGGAAGTGTGCGGTACCTTCGGCATGCTCGAAGACGGCATGGCTGAAGACTTCAAAAAAGCCGGTTTGGACTACTACAACCACAACCTCGACACCGACCCCGAACGCTACAACGACATCATCCACACCCGCAAACACGAAGACCGCATGGATACTTTGGGCAAAGTCCGCAATGCCGGTTTGAAAGTCTGCTGCGGCGGCATCGTCGGCATGAACGAAACCCGCGCCGAACGCGCAGGCCTGATTGCCAGCCTTGCCAACCTCGATCCGCAACCCGAAAGCGTGCCGATTAACCAGTTGGTCAAAGTAGAAGGCACGCCGCTAGCCGATGCCGAAGATTTGGACTGGACGGAATTTGTCCGCACCATCGCCGTCGCTCGCATTACCATGCCGCACAGTTACGTCCGCCTGTCCGCAGGCCGCAGCAATATGCCGGAATCCATGCAGGCCATGTGTTTCATGGCTGGCGCAAACTCGATTTTCTACGGCGACAAGCTGCTGACTACGGGCAATCCGGACGAGGACGGCGACCGCCTGCTGATGGAAAAATTGAATTTGTATCCGCTGCGTTTTGAATTGGAAGAAGAATACAAAGCTGCGCAGGAAACGCCTAAAATCAAAGTCGACTATTAACCGCCATCATAATGCCGTCTGAAAGGACAGGCTTTCAGACGGCATACGGCACTCCGGCACGCGGCGCAACATCAGGCGCGGCGCGTGCCGCCCCGTCCGAAGCCTGATAAACAAACCGATAAGGAAATACGATGAAACACATACTCCCCCTGATTGCCGCATCCGCACTCTGCATTTCAACCGCTTCGGCACATCCTACCGGCGAACCGTCCACCCAAAACGAAACCGCTATGACCACGCATACCCTCACCTCAAAATACAGCTTTGACGAAACCGTCAGCCGCCTTGAAACCGCCATAAAAAGCAAAGGAATGGACATTTTTGCCGTCATTGACCATCAGGAAGCCGCCCGCCGAAACGGCTTAACGATGCAGCCGGCAAAAGTCATCGTCTTCGGCACGCCCAAAGCCGGCACGCCGCTGATGGTCAAAGACCCCGCCTTCGCCCTGCAACTGCCCCTGCGCGTCCTCGTTACCGAAACGGACGGCAAAGTACGCGCCGCCTATACCGATACGCGCGCCCTCATCGCCGGCAGCCGCATCGGTTTTGACGAAGTGGCAAACACTTTGGCAAACGCCGAAAAACTGATACAAAAAACCGTAGGCGAATAAGCCCGTCGCCGACATAAAAGGCCGTCTAAAACTTTTTCAGACGGCCTTTTATCGTTATTCAGCATCAAAACCTTCAATCTTCCGTATCCACTCTTCCTTTTCCGCCTCGCTCAAAAACGAAGCGCGGAACGAATTGGCGCACAAGTTTTTGATTTCTTCCGCACTCAAATCCAAAGCCTCGGCAAGCGCTTCAAAATTGCGGTTCATATAGCCGCCAAAATATGCCGGATCATCGGAATTGACGGTTACCAACACGCCGCGTTGCAACATACGGCGCAAATTGTGTTTCGCCATTTCAGGGAACACTTTTAATTTCAAATTGCTCAACGGGCAAACGGTCAACGGCATTTGCTCTGCAATCAAACGCGCCATCAAGGCCTCATCTTCTTCCGCCCGTACGCCATGATCGATACGGCGGACATGCAGCAAGTCCAAAGCCTCATAAACATATTCGGGCGGGCCTTCTTCTCCAGCATGACACACCGTCAACAAACCCTGCGCCTGCGCAAACACGCGCTCAAACTTAGACGGCGGATGCCCCAATTCGCTCGAATCCAAGCCTACGCCGATGATGTGTTCTTTATATGGCAAAGCCTGATTTAAGGTTTCAAATGCGCTTTCTTCCGACAAATGACGCAGGAAACACATAATCAAACGCGTGCTTATGCCCCATTGCTGCCCGGCTTCACGACAGGCGCGGACAATGCCGTTAATCACGGTTTCAAACGCCACGCCACGCGCAGTATGGGTTTGCGGATCGAAAAATATTTCCGTATGCACGACATTGTCTTCGCGGCAACGCTCAAGATACGAACGGGTCAAATCGTAAAAATCCGCCTCGTGCAGCAATACGCCGGCACCGGCATAATAAATATCCAAAAACGACTGTAAATTGTGAAAATCATAAGCCTGCCGTACCGCATCGACATTTTCATAAGGAATCGCTATGTGGTTGCGCTTAGCGATTTCAAACATCAATTCCGGCTCGAACGTCCCTTCGATGTGGACGTGCAACTCTGCTTTGGGCAGGGCTTGGATAATTTGTTTGATATTCATATTTTCTCTGATTTTCGATTTATATTTAATATTGAAGGCCGTCTGAAACTTTCAGACGGCCTTTGACCATTTACCTGTTAGAAACCATTTTCCATCATGATTTCGCCGGGAATGCGGTTGCGGTGCATGGCGTATCCCAAATCCATTAGGGCTTGGAAAGTGTCTTTGACCATTGCCGGATTACCGCAAACCATAAAGCGCGTATTGGCTTTGGTAAACTTGAAACCGACTTTTTCTTCCAAGCCGCCATTCTTCAGCAATTCGGGAATCCGTTTGCCGCTCAATGCGCCTTCCGTTTCCTCACGCGTAGTGACCGGAACAAAAGTGAATTTATGGAAATATTCTTCAATCAGCGGATGCTCTTTCAAATCGGTAAGGCGCTGGTTGAAAATCAACTCGTCGGCGTAAGAGACGGAATGCGCCAAAACCAAACGGTCGAAACGCTGCCAAATTTCAGGCTGCTCGATAATGGAGAGGAAAGGCGCAATGCCGGAACCCGTGCAGAGCATGACCAAATCTTTTCCGTCGGGGAAACGCTCGGGCAAGAGGAAACCTGTAGCCGTTTTATCCAGCAAAATGGTGTCGCCCTCTTTCATTGTGGCAAAACGCGCCGACATCGGGCCACCTTCGATTAACACCGCGAAATACTCAAGCGTATCGGCGTATTCGGCAGACACGACGGAATACGCGCGCCAAATAAAGCCCTCGCCGTCACGGAAACCAAGGCGCGAAAACTGCCCTGCCGAAAAACGGTAGGACTCGGGACGGCTGATGGCAAAAGTCATCAGCTTGGGCGTATGGTGTTTGATCCACAAGACTTTTTCTTCGGTAAACTTGGCTTCTGGAGAAGCTGCCATAATAGATTTCCTTGATATTCGGTATCAGTTTCAAATAGGGCTTATTATAAAGATTCAAAAGGCCGTCTGAAATATTTATTTTCAGACGGCCTTTAAGATTATTCACGGCGCAAACGGATACTGATGCCTTTTTGTTCCAAAATCAAATCGTTACCGTCAAAACGATAGTTCCATACGCTTTGTTTGCGCAAAAACGCATTTTCCAGCTTCATGTCTTCACACAGCATCATGCTTACCGCAATATGGCCAAAATCAATTTTGCCCGCTCCGATTACATTCGCTTGAAACATCATACCGTTGCAACCCATATTGCCATAAGCCTTAGGCATTTTGCTGAAATCCAAATAGGCGTTTTTATCTGCCAATTCTTTTTCAGTGAATTTATTGAAAGCGACAACACGCCATTTGGCGGCTAAAGTAGGTTGCGCCGTTTGTTGAGTTTGTACCTGCGCTTTAGAGGCTTGTTCAGGCTTAGATGCTGAAGGAGATGTACAAGCTGCCAAAACTACCACACTCATTAATGCACCGAATAATGTTTTCATATCTATTCCTTGTTTATTGCTAAAGGCCGTCTGAAAACTATCCACCTTCAGACGGCCTTTAAGCCTTATTTACAAAGTTGTATCCAATGCTTTGGAAATATCATTCCAAATATCATCCACATCTTCGATACCGACAGAGAAACGCAGCAGGCCGACTTTGATGCCCATTTCCATTTTCACATCATGCGGCACGCCGCTGTGGGATTGGGAATAGCAATGGTTGACCAGACTTTCCACGCCGCCGAGGCTGGAAGCCATTTTGACCAGTTTCATGTTTTTAATCACGCTATTGGCCGCTTCACGCGTGTCGTTTTTGAGATAAACCGTAACCACGCCGCCGATGCCTTTGGGCATTTGTGCTTGGGCGAGTTCGTAATGTTCGTGAGACGGCAGGCCGGGATAGAACACTTTTTCAATGGCAGGATGGGCTTCCAAACGGCGCGCGATTTCGAGTGCGTTTTGGCAATGGGCATTCATGCGCAAGGCCAACGTTTTAATACCGCGCAACACCAGCCAGCAGTCCATCGGGCCTGCAATCGCACCGGTATGCACCATCATGTCGTGCAAAGGCTGAGCCAGCTCTTTGGTTTTGGCAACGACTACGCCCATCAATACGTCGGAATGGCCGCACAAATATTTGGTAGCGGAATGGAACACAAAATCGCAACCCATATCCAACGGCTGTTGCAGATACGGCGTGGCAAAGGTGTTGTCGATACCAACCAACGCACCGGCTGCTTTGGCTTTTGCGGCAAGCGCTTTGATGTCTACCAAGCGCAAAAGCGGATTGGACGGCGTTTCCAGCCAAACTAGTTTGACATTGTGTGCGTTGAGCAGCTCATCCAAATTATCCGGATTGCCCAAATCGGCAAAAACAACGTTCACACCCCATTTTTGATAAACATCGACCAATAAATCATAAGCGCCGCCGTAAATATCGGCAACCGCGACAATGGTATCGCCCGGGCGCAGGAAAGTACGCCACACGGTATCAATCCCCGCCATGCCGCTGGAAAATGCAAAGCCGGCCGCACCGTGCTCCAAATCGGCAACGGTATCTTCCAATACCTGACGGGTCGGGTTGCTCAGGCGCGAGTAGCGGTAAGGAACCTGCTCGCCGATTTCGTGCAGCGCGAACATACTGTTTTGATAAATCGGCGGCATCAGCGCACGGTTGTGTTCGTCGCAATCGTAGCTGGAATGGATGGCTTTCGTGGCGAATTTCATTTGGTCTCTGCCTATGTAGATGTGAATAATCAAAGATTTTATCACTATCTGAAAAATAGAAACAATCAATGCAGGCAGATAAAGCAAGTGATATAATCTCGCATTTGCAAATCGGCCGATACGAGCCGATTCCCTCCACACGCATCTCAACAATCCTATCATGAAGGACATACCACGCATGAACGCCATTGCAGACGTGCAATCCAGCCGCGATTTACGCAACCTGCCGATTAATCAGGTCGGCATCAAAGACCTGCGCTTTCCAATCTCGCTCAAAAGCAAAGAAGGCGAACAATCCACCGTCGCCCGCCTGACCATGACGGTTTTCCTGCCTGCCGACCAAAAAGGCACGCATATGTCGCGCTTTGTCGCCCTGATGGAAAAACAAACCGATGCTTTGGATTTCGATACGTTGCACAAGCTGACCGCCGATATGGTTGCCCTGTTGGATTCCCATTCCGGCAAAATCAGCCTTACCTTCCCGTTTTTCCGCAAGAAAAGTGCACCCGTCTCCGGCATCCAATCGCTGCTTGACTATGATGTTACCCTGACCGGCGAAATCAAAAACGGTACATACAGCCACAGTCTGAAAGTGATGGTTCCGGTTACTTCCTTGTGTCCGTGTTCCAAAGAAATTTCCCAATACGGCGCGCACAACCAACGTTCGCATGTGACCGTCAGCCTGATTGCAAACGCGGATGTAGACATTGAAGAAATCATCGATTACGTCGAAGCGCAAGCAAGCTGCCAGCTCTACGGTTTGCTCAAACGCCCTGACGAGAAGTATGTAACGGAAAAAGCATACGAAAATCCTAAGTTTGTCGAAGACATGGTTCGCGATGTGGCCACTGCGTTGATTGCCGACAAACGCATTGAATCGTTTGTTGTCGAAAGCGAAAACTTCGAATCGATACACAACCATTCCGCTTACGCTTATATCGCTTATCCTTAAAAGCCGAGCCGAATAGAAACAAAGGCCGTCTGAAAATTTCAGACGGCCTTTGGCATAGATTGAACGATAACATGAGACTATCGGTCATATATGGGCAACCCTATTTCGATATAATTCAAAAGTATTAGATTTCTCTCGCAATATTTGACATAAATTAAGCCGATTGTTTTTCCATCATTTATAATGACGGTTCCTCAACGGCATCTCCGTAGATACTATGAAAAAATTCCTTTATTTCCTCATTGCATTTTTAGGCTTGAGCAGCTTCGCATTTGCAGTAGATGCCAATGATTTGCTGCCTCCAGAGCAAGCCTTTGTGCCTCAAGTCAATGTAACCGATCAAGGCATCAGCGTTCAGTTCAAGATCGCTGACGGCTACTATATGTACCAGTCCAAAATCGTTGCAGCGACCAATCCTGACAAAGTCTTGGCCGAACCCAAATTCAGCAAAGGCGAAGAAAAAGAAGACGAATTCTTCGGCAAACAAACGGTTTACCACCATACCGCACAGGTTGACCTGCCTTACAAACAAGCCGCGCCGCAATACAAACTGACGCTGACTTATCAAGGCTGTGCCGAAGTGGGTGTGTGTTATCCGCCTGTGGACACCGAATTTGACGTAAAAGGCAACGGGGTTTACCAGCCTCAAAGCGACGAGCCGGTTTCTGCCAAAGACCGCTTTTTGCAACCATCCGCCTCTTCAGACGGCCAAATGCCCGCCCAACCCAGTACAAACAATCCCGACAGCAGCCGCTTCAAGCTCTCTTGGGATACTTTAAACGCCAACCTATTGGCGTTTTTTGTCGCAGGTTTGGGCTTAAGCTTTACCGCCTGTATGTATCCGCTCCTGCCGATTGTTTCCAGCATTGTCGTAGGCGATAAAAAAGCCGGAAAAGGCCGCGCGTTCACCTTGTCGATGGTGTATGTACAAGGTTTGGCATTGACCTATACCTTGGTTGGCGTGATTGCCGGTTTGACAGGCGCGCTCTTGACCGTATGGCTGCAACAGCCTTGGGTTGTGCTTGCCGCTGCCGCATTGATGGTGGTACTGGCCCTGTCTATGTTCGGCCTCTTCAATATCCAACTGCCAAACTCCGTCCAATCCTATTTCCAAAACCAAAGTAACAAACTCTCCGGCGGCAAAATCATTTCCGTCTTCATCATGGGTATTTTGTCCGCCCTGATAGTCGGCCCTTGCGTTGCGCCTCCTCTGGCATTTGCCTTGGGCTATATCGGCCAGACCGGCGATGCCGTATTGGGTGGCCTTGCGCTCTACACATTAGCACTTGGCACCGGCGTACCGCTCATCATCATCGGCACATTCGGCGGCCATATCCTGCCCAAAGCAGGCGACTGGATGAACGGCATCAAATACGCATTCGGCTTTATTTTACTGGCCGTTGCCGTATACCTTGCCACACCGCATCTGCCTTATTTCGCAGTAGTCGGCCTCTACACCTTGCTGATGATTGTTCCAGCCCTTATGCTTTTGGCGAAATCCGGCAAACAAAAAGGCCGTCTGAAAACAGTTGCCGCCGTATTGGGCTTTTTACTGCTGATTGGTGGCTCATGGTTTGGCTGGCAAAGCTTCAATAAACAAACCACCGCCCTGCACCACTTCTTAACGCTGGTTCCGCCATCCGAAGCCGGACAAGAAACCGACCACGGCAAGATGTTTACCGATGTCGGCGAACTCAAAGCCACTATGGATGCTGCCTTGAAAGCCGATCCTAGCAAGCCCGTACTGATTGATTTCTACGCCGACTGGTGCGTATCCTGCAAAGAAATGGCCGCCTACACGCTCAACCAACCGCAGGTACACGAAGCAGTCGATATGCAGCGCTTCTTCCAAATCGACGTAACCGCCAATACTCCCGACCATCAGGCCTTACTGAAAGAATACGGCCTCTTCGGCCCTCCGGGCGTGTTTGTTGTCCGCGCCGACGGCAGTCATAGCGAAGCCTTATTAGGCTTTGTCAAACCCGATGCCTTCATCGAATGGTATCGCAAAAACGAGAAATAGCCGTCTATAAAAAGGCCGTCTGAAAACAGATTTTCAGACGGCCTTTTCTTATGTTCAGAAATTAAAATTCATCTTGATGCCAACGCGTAGAACGCAAAATGCTGGAATCCACATCTTGAATATTGCGATGACCGGTAAACGCCATGGAAATATCCATTTCTTTATACAGGATTTCCAGCGCACGGGTTACGCCTTCTTCACCATACGCACCCAAACCATACAGGAACGCCCGGCCAATCATCGTACCTTTCGCACCCAAAGCCCAAGCCTTCAAAATATCCTGACCGCTGCGGATACCGCTGTCCATCCAAACCTCAATGTCGCTGCCTACCGCGCTGACCACATCAGGCAAAGCCTTAATGGCAGACACGGTATCGTCAAGCTGACGGCCGCCATGATTGGAAACGACCAATGCGTCCGCACCGCTTTTCGCTGCCTTTTCCGCGTCTTCAGGTTCCATAATGCCTTTGATAATCAGCTTGCCGCCCCACAAATCTTTAATGCGCGCCACATCGTCCCAGCTCAGACGCGGGTCGAATTGTTCGGAAGTCCATGAAGACAGCGAAGACAAATCGCCCACGTTTTTCGCATGACCGACAATATTGCGGAAGGTACGGCGTTCCGTGTTCAGCATTTTCATGCACCATTCGGGCTTAGTCGCCAAATTGATTAAATTGGCGATGGTCGGTTTCGGTGGCGCAGACAGGCCGTTTTTGATGTCTTTGTGGCGCTGACCCAAAACCTGCAAATCGGCTGTCAATACCAAAGCCGAACATTTGGCATCCTTCGCACGCTTAATCAAGTTTTCCATAAACTCGCGGTCGCGCATCACATAAAGCTGAAACCAAAACGGCGAGCTGGTGTTTTCAGCCACATCTTCAATCGAACAAATGGACATGGTCGACAGCGTAAACGGAATACCGAATTTTTCCGCCGCTCGCGCCGCCAAGATTTCACCGTCGGCGTGCGCCATGCCCGTGAAACCTGTCGGCGCAATCGCCACCGGCATTTTCACATCCTGCCCGATCATTTTGGTCTCAAGGCTGCGTCCTTCCATATTAACCAATACTTTTTGACGGAAACGGATGTCTTTAAAATCCGACGTATTTTCACGATAAGTGGTTTCCGTCCAAGAGCCTGAGTCAATATAGTCATAAAACATACGCGGCATTTTACGTTTGGCAACAAGGCGCAAGTCTTCGATACAGGTTATTTTGCTTAAATCACATTTCATTGTCGATTGCCTCTGTTCAAGTAAAGACGGATGGTTCAGGCCGTCTGAATATTTCAAACAACCCTTTGCTCTGCTCCATCAAAACAACTAAATTTTAAGAATAATTTTGATAATCTATATTAGTATCAATATTAAATCAAAACATTTTAACCCTGATATTTGTAGGGTTGATAGCCTTTTTTCAGACGGCCTTAAATCCAAATTACAGAAAAATAAAGAAAATATTTTCCAATTTAAAAATCAGCCAATGCCACCATTTAAACAAACAATCAAACCGAGCTGCCACATACTTGACTGAAACACTCAGATATTAGACAATTCCCCCACTAATAAAAACGCCCCACACAGGCAACCACACCATGAGACTGACTACCAAAGGGCGATTTGCAGTAACCGCCATGATAGATTTGGCGATGAACGCGCAAACAGGCGCTGTCAAACTCAGTGCCATCAGCGAACGACAAAGCATATCGCTTTCCTACCTCGAACAATTATTCAGCAAGCTGCGCCGTGCCGGATTGGTTGAAAGCCTACGCGGCCCCGGCGGAGGCTATATCCTTGCCGCACCCGCCGAGCAAATCAATATTGCACAAATCATCTCCGCAGCCGAAGACCGACTGGATGCCACACAATGCGGCAGCAAAGCAAACTGCCACCACGGTGCCCCCTGCCTGACCCATGACCTTTGGGAAAACTTAAACAAAACCATCAATGATTACCTCAGCGGCGTTACGCTGCAAAGCATCATTGAACAAAAAAACTGCAGCGACAGCAGTCATGTCGTTACCTTTACACACATTCATTAAACCGACCTACGGCAAAGACCGCAGGCAGATGACCAAACGAAAGAGCAAACCATGACCGTCAAAACCCCCGTATACCTCGACTACGCCGCCACCACTCCCGTTGACCGCCGCGTTGCCGAAAAAATGATTCCCTACCTGTCCGATATTTTCGGCAACCCAGCCTCCAACAGCCACAGCTTCGGTTGGGAAGCAGAAGAAGCTGTAGAAAAAGCACGTGCAGACATCGCAGCCCTGATTAACGCCGACTCCAAAGAAATCGTTTTCACCAGCGGCGCAACCGAATCCAACAACCTTGCCATTAAAGGCGCGGCGCACTTCTACAAATCTAAAGGCAACCACCTCATCACCGTAAAAACCGAGCACAAAGCCGTGCTTGACACCATGCGCGAACTCGAACGCCAAGGTTATGAAGTAACTTATCTGGACGTACAAGAAAACGGTTTGGTTGACTTAGACGTGCTGAAAGCCGCCATCCGCGAAGACACCATCCTCGTTTCCGTCATGTGGGTAAACAACGAAATCGGCGTGGTTCAAGATATTCCTGCCATCGGCGAAATCTGTCGCGAACGCAAAATCATTTTCCACGTTGACGCAGCACAAGCATGCGGCAAAGTGCCTGTTGACGTTGAAGACGCCAAAATTGATTTGTTGTCTATGTCCGGCCACAAAGTATACGGCCCTAAAGGCATCGGTGCCCTGTATGTACGCCGTAAACCACGCGTCCGCCTCGAAGCCCAAATGCACGGCGGCGGCCACGAACGCGGTTTCCGTTCCGGCACATTGCCGACCCACCAAATCGTCGGCATGGGTGAAGCCTTCCGCATTGCCAAAGAAGAATTGGCACAAGACACTGCGCACTACCTGAAACTGCGCGATATCTTCCTCAAAGGTATCGAAGGCATCGAAGAAGTCTACATCAACGGCGACCTCGAACACCGCGCTCCAAACAACCTGAACGTTAGCTTCAACTTCGTCGAAGGCGAAAGCCTGATTATGGCAGTCAAAGAACTCGCCGTATCCAGCGGCTCCGCCTGTACTTCCGCAAGCCTTGAGCCAAGCTATGTCCTGCGTGCGCTCGGTCGCAACGACGAATTGGCACATTCCTCCCTGCGCATCACCTTCGGCCGCATGACCACCGAAGAAGAAGTGCAATTCGCCGCAGAACTGATCAAATCCAAAATCGGCAAACTGCGCGAACTGTCTCCGCTGTGGGAAATGTTCAAAGACGGGATTGATTTGAACTCGATTGAATGGGCAGCGCATTAAGATTGATGTCAAACAAAGGCTGTCTGAGAAAGTGAGTCTGATTTTTGAATACAGTAAAACACTTTTTATAGACAGTCTTGTATGCTATTTTCATAGAAAGAATACCATGAAAGTTAAAATTATTAATTTGCCAAATGGTTATAAACGTATTATTTATGGAAAATATTTTGAACAATTTGACTTAGATTATGAACAAGATTTAGACGTATTAAAAAAAGATATTGAATTTGCTTTATCTGTTATTGAATACAATCGATCTATATTCAATAAATTCTCTTCCTTATTTAAGAGTAAAAACATTTTTGTTTATCAAGGAGGACATCATCTTGATATTATTGATCGTGATAAAGGAAGTTTGGAATGGTTAACTATTGAAGATCATTGGACAAAAGATGTTGATGATATCACTGGTTCATGGAAAATGGAGAATTTAGAAATTAGTCGACAAACTCAATATGCAATGCAACTTCTAAAGATTGGTAAAACAAATATTGAGAAAGAAATAAGAAAAATTAAACAAAGGTTCTAAAAAAATGAGTAAATACGGTGGTGAAGACATAATCTATATGAATGATGGTGTATTTAGAAATAAATTAGCCATTCAAGATCCACTTAAATTAGAAAAGGTCGAAAGAGACATTTCTGCTATTTCCGCCCAAAATCTGCTTTTGCAACCCATTACAGGCAATTTCGATTTGGCGCATTTACAGACCATTCATCGCGAACTGTTTGGCAATGTTTATAATTGGGCAGGAGAAATCCGGCGAATTGATATTTCCAAAGGTAATACCCGATTTGCCAATTTTGCTTTTATCGAAAACGAAAGCCGTACACTTTTGGAGAAGCTGCAAAGCGAAAACTATTTGCGGGGGTTGGATAAAGATAAATTCGCCGAGCGTGTGGCCTATTATTTGGGCGAGTTGAACGTCCTACATCCTTTTCGTGAAGGAAACGGCAGAACATTGCGCCTGTTTATGACGCAATTGGCAATGAAAAACGGTTTGCAGATACATTGGCAAAATATCTCTGCCGAACAAATGATTCAAGCCTGTATTCAGGCATACCATGTCGATAGCAGCTTATTGGCATGCCTAATTTTAGAAAATTTAGAACAATCGTCTTTTTCAGACGACTAAAACATCAACAAACCACGATATTTTAAGCAAGCGTAGGTTGGGTTGGAAACCCAACGAGTCTATTAAAGCGCCTGAAATGTTGAGTTTAATAACCCAACCTACCTATAAATAAAAAAGGTCGTCTGAAAATCCCCAAAGGCCTTTTCAGACGACCTAAAAGCCACCACATTAGAATCAAGGATACAACCCATGAACGAACAAGAAATCGACCTCGACAATCTCGACAACCTGCTCGAAGATTTTGACGACGTTACCGTAGAAGGCGGCGTTGATTCAGAGAATGATGACGGCTGCGAAGGCGGCGCATGCAAAATCTAAACTTCAGGCCGTCTGAATATTCGTAAACAAACCATTTACACCACTAAAAACACAAAGGAAACCACATCATGGCATACAGCGATAAAGTAATCGACCACTACGAAAACCCCCGCAACGTCGGCACTTTCGACAAAAACGACGAATCTGTCGGTACCGGCATGGTCGGTGCTCCGGCCTGCGGTGACGTAATGCGTCTGCAAATCAAAGTAAACGATGAGGGTATTATCGAAGATGCAAAATTCAAGACTTACGGCTGCGGCTCCGCCATCGCTTCTTCCAGTCTGATCACAGAGTGGGTTAAAGGCAAAAGCCTTGATGATGCACTGGCAATCAAAAACAGCGAAATTGCCGAAGAGTTGGAATTACCTCCAGTTAAAATCCACTGCTCCATCTTGGCTGAAGATGCGGTAAAAGCGGCCGTTGCAGACTATCGCAAACGTCAGGAAAACAAATAACCGGATTTAACGAACCCTTATCGGCAGGTGCCCAAGATTCCCGGCGAATCTTCGAGAAAAGCAAATCTAATGGTTTCCCCCCTCTTCTTTTGTGAGGCAAAACCAACTGTACAGAAACTTAATCGTTTTGAAGTTGCTACCAAGTTTGGGATTACCTGCCAATCTATCCCCTCTCCCCGCGGGAGAGGGTTAGGGAGAGGGCAATAAGCTACAGCTTATATTTAGTCGTTATACCTGCAAAATCAAAGAAGACGATATGCCTTTTACCGATGAAGAAATCCAATCCCTACTTGCTGTCAAAGGCATAGGTAAAACCATATTGCAGCGTTTGCAGCAAATGGGGTTGGATGATGTTGCCAAGCTGGCAGCGGCAGATTTGGACGATATTTTGGAACAAGGCGCACAATTGACCGGTTCGACCTGTTGGAAAAACAGTCCGCAGGCTAAAGCTGCCATTGCCGCCGCAATAGAGTGGGCAAAACAACGTTTTCAGACGGCCTGAAAATCAAGAGGCCGTCTGAAATAAAAAAGCAGGCAAAACAGAAAATGATTGCGAAATGAGGAAAAAAGCATGATTACCATCACAGAAAACGCAGCCAAACACATCAACAACTACCTAACTAAACGCGGCAAAGGCTTGGGCGTGCGTTTGGGTGTGAAAACCAGCGGCTGCTCGGGCATGGCATACAACCTTGAATTTGTCGATGAAGTGAACGAGGATGACCTGATTTTTGAAGAACACGGCGCACGCGTTTATATTGACCCGAAAAGCTTGGTTTATTTGGACGGCACGCAAGTTGATTACACTAAAGAAGGTTTGCAGGAAGGTTTCAAATTTGAAAATCCAAATGTCAAAGACTCTTGCGGCTGCGGTGAGAGCTTCCACGTTTAAAATATAAAAAATGGCGGGAAAGTATCAAAACCATCCCGCCATTTTTTGGCTTCTTGCCTATTATAGCTACCCTTGCCTTTTCTTTTTCGTTCTACTTTGTGTCGGAACAAATCAGATTTGACTAAGGCTTTTAAGGTATTGTCTCGTATTTTGCCTTTATTGTGTTGCACCTTACCGGTCATATTGTTTTCCTTTCGTATAAACAGTTTCCAGATTATATCGTAAAATAATCCTCTTCTTTAGATTTTTTCCTTTAATATCATGTCTCAATACTTCAATCTCTTCCAGCTTGAGCCATCTTTCAATATTGATACCGAAGCACTCGAACAGACCTATCGAGCTTTAGCAGCCCGTTTCCATCCCGATAAATTTGCCTCTGCTTCAGCTTTTGAGCAGAAACAAGCCGTCATGATGTCTTCTACAATTAATGATGCCTACCGCACATTAAAAAGTCCTATTGATCGGGCTGCTTATCTCTTGAAAAGCCAAAATATCGATGCTGATGCACCTGAACACACTTCGTTTTCACCAGAATTCCTCATGCAGCAAATGGAATGGCGGGAAACATTGATGGATGCACAAATAGAACAAAACCATGATGCCATCCGGACACTGGATCAAGAAATTCAAGAAGTACAAAGCAGCCTATATCAAGATTTACAACAAGCATTTGAACAACAGAATTATGAATCAGCCGCACAATGGGTACGGCATGGCCGCTTTCTTAATAAACTTCGCAATGAAATTGCTTCAATCTTATAAAGTACATATGCTGCTGCATTTGCCTAAGTTTTATAGCAAATGATTTTATATGTAAAACAAAAACCGTATCAGATAAATCTGATACGGTTTTCTTATATTAACTACCGATTAGCGTTTTTTACCGGTAACAGTAGCAACAGCCAGGTTTTCATTACGTTTCAGGGAAACGCTTTCAACACCTTCTGGCAATTTGACGTCTGACAAGTGCAGAATGTCGCCGGCAACTACTGATGCACAATCCAACTCCAAGAAAGCAGGAATGTTTGCAGGCAAAGCAACCACTTCAACAGAAGTGTTCAACAGAGATACGCGACCACCTTGCAATTTAACAGCTTGAGAGTTTTCAGCGTTAACAATGTGCAGAGGAACACGGATGCGTACAGGTTGATCAGCTTTTACAGCTTGGAAGTCGATGTGTTGAACTTCGCGACGGAATGGGTGCATTTGGAAGTCACGCACGATAACGTCTTTAGTTTCACCGTTCAAAGACAGTTTAATCAAAGCAGTATGGAAAGATTCTTTTTCCAATGCGTAGAATACAGTTTTGTGGTCTACAGCGATAGCAACAGGCTCTTGACCTTCACCGTACAGGATGCCAGGGATTTGGCCTTCGCGACGAAGGCGGCGGCTCGCACCAGTGCCTTGGGCTTCGCGAACAGAGGCTTGAATTTCGTAAGTCATGTTTAATACTCCAATTTAGATAAAATCGTCGTCATCGGCCGCGACCAGCTTAAGACGACATCGGGTTATGGCAGCAACATGCCGCCAGTCATCACATCTTCATTGAAAAGATATGAGACAGATTCTTCATTGCTGATACGGCGTACCGTTTCAGCCAGCAAACCGGCAATAGTAACTTGACGGATGCGTTCACATTTTTTAGCTGCTTCAGACAATGGAATCGTATCTGTCACAACTACTTGGTCAATTTCGGAAGAAGCAATTCGATTCACTGCTTCGCCGGAGAATACTGCATGGCTGGCGTATGCCAGTACACGATCTGCACCGCGCTCTTTCAGGGCAACGGCTGCTTTACACAAGGTGTTTGCTGTATCGATCATATCATCTACGATCAAGCAAGTACGGCCTTGAATATCGCCAATAATGTTCATCACTTCAGCCACATTGGCTTTAGGACGACGTTTGTCGATAATCGCCAAATCAGCATTTAAAGATTTAGCAACAGCACGTGCACGTACAACACCACCAATGTCAGGGCTGACAACAGTCAGGTTCTCAATGCGCTGTTGTTTAATATCGTTCAACAAAATCGGGGTAGCGTAAATATTATCTACCGGAATATCGAAGAAACCTTGAATTTGATCAGCATGCAAGTCAACAGTCAATACGCGGTCGATACCTGCTGAGTACAACATATTTGCCACTAATTTAGCAGAAATCGGCACACGGACAGAGCGAGGACGACGATCCTGGCGAGCATAGCCAAAGTAAGGAATTGCGGC
Organism: Neisseria sp. P0020.S005; assembly: GCF_051957055.1. Classification (NCBI taxonomy): domain Bacteria; kingdom Pseudomonadati; phylum Pseudomonadota; class Betaproteobacteria; order Neisseriales; family Neisseriaceae; genus Neisseria; species Neisseria sp. P0020.S005. The sequence goes on from NZ_JBQCWV010000001.1 coordinate 397,454, forward strand.
AGTAATACGACCTGCAGAAGCACGTTTGAGTGCATCGGCCATAGTCAAAATTTCCATCAGGTTGTCATTGGTTGGGGCGCAGGTAGGTTGCAAAATAAACACATCGCGACCACGCACATTTTCCAACAATTCAATGGCTACTTCGCCATCAGAGAATTTGGAAACGGTGGCTTCACCGAGTGAAATATCCAAATGTTTGACAACACGTTGCGCCAATTCCGGATTTGCATTACCGGTAAACACCATTAAACTGTCATAAGCAGCCATATCTTCACCTGATTCTAGATTTGATTTACGCTCAGAAAACATTACGCTTCCCTTTGCCCTATGTCTAAGACACTAATTATGCGATTATACTCGTAAAGACGGGTAAAAAAAAGTTTTTCAGCGTAATTTTGCTCTTAGCGTAAAAAAGCGTGTAAGAAAACTTACACGCTTTTATTTGGCTGGGGAGGAAGGATTCGAACCTTCGCATGCTGGAATCAAAATCCAGTGTCTTAACCGCTTGACGACTCCCCAATAAAGGGTGTTGGCTGGGGAGGAAGGATTCGAACCTTCGCATGCTGGAATCAAAATCCAGTGTCTTAACCGCTTGACGACTCCCCAACAAAGGGTTTGGCTGGGGAGGAAGGATTCGAACCTTCGCATGCTGGAATCAAAATCCAGTGTCTTAACCGCTTGACGACTCCCCAACTTACTAAATCATATGAAACAGAGGATGAATATTTAATCCTTCCACACAATAAGCTTCATATGATTGAGAAACCTGTTGGTAAATTGTATTTGCTTCTTGATGAGATGCACTTGCTATAAACAAACAAGCCCCGGAACCGGTCATTAATGCATGACCATATTGGGATAACTCAACATAACCCTTCCAAACTTCAGGATATTCCTGAAACACAACCGCCTGCATATCATTTTGAAACGGCTGTAACGATTGGAAAGTCGGCATTATGCTGGGTTTGGAATCCCGTGTCAAGCCTTCATGTGCAAAAATTTTAGCTGTTGCAACATGGACGGGGGGCTTAACGATAACATACCATTGTTTAGGGACATCTATTTCAGCCAGCTTCTCACCTACTCCTTTGGCAAAAGCACTTCTTCCAAAAATAAAAAAAGGAACATCTGCGCCAAGACTTACGCCTAAATCAATCAGTTGCTGCCTGCTCAAGCCGCATTGCCACCATTGATTTAAAACCATTAAGACTGTTGCCGCATCAGAGCTCCCACCGCCCAATCCGCCTCCAGTCGGAATCACTTTATCCAACCAAATTTCAACGCCGTACGCTACGCTTGCATATGGCAGTAATAATTTAGCCGCCCGATAAGTCAAGTCTTGTTCAGGCTCAAGCCCTTCGACCGGCGTATGCAGAATAATTTGCCCATCAGTACGTATTTTTAGATGAACAGTATCGTATAAGCCGATCAAACAGAAAATACTTTCCAAATTATGATAACCATCGCTCCTGCGGCCGGTAATCCTCAAATCCAAATTTAATTTAGCCGGTGCAGGAAAGGCTTGGATTTCCTCTGAAACAGACATGGTATCCTCTATTTGCGTGCTGCGCATCGGGTTTGTCCATTCTTATCCAAAGAGTGATTTACCGTGTCGAACACCAAACGGATATTAAACTTGGCATTCTCAAGTTGAAGCGTTTTGGGCTGTCCTGAACTATTTAAAGTGCGCGATATTGTCCAGTCAAACTGCTCTAGACGACCATCAGGCAGGATTTTGTATGGCGCATTGGCAACGCGTTTACCATCAGCCCAAATATGCAGATATTGAACCGGCAAAGCAAATCCCAAAAGCTGTCTGCTCAATTCCTCAGCCGTTTCCGCCTGATAAACCTTACCCTTACTGTCTACTGCCAATACACCTTCACTGTCTTGACACAACTGGCCTACGGTACTACCCAACGGTGTATTCACATCAATGGTTTGAACCGCGTTCTGATAAGTCCAGTCGAAATTGGCATAAGAGCCTTTGCCTTCCACTTTGACAGCCAAACGACCATCTGCGCTAAAATCCTGCACCTGCTCGGCCGCTTGCCAACTGTTTTGCTGAGGTAAGTTTGGCTGCGCACAGGCAGCCAAAAGCAGTAAGGCTGCAACCGATGATAATTGTTTCAAATTCATGGATATTCCTTCATAGGCCGTCTGAAATCAAACTCTTTTCAGACGGCCTTTTGGTTCTATTTGTGTTTTTGAGTATGCGGTTTACTGGACGTTATACCGAATTTGGACATTGTCTCTTTTAATACTCGGAGATTGCTTCCGCGTTTCAAGCCGTCATTCCAGATTTCTTTGGCTTTATCTTGGTCACCAAGCGTCCATAGGACTTCGCCCAAATGCGCGGCAACTTCGGCCTCAGGTTCTTTTTCATAGGCATATTGGATATACGGCAAAGCCATTTGGGCATCGCCTTTAAGATAATAAGCCCAACCTACACTATCATTAATTGCTGCGCTTTCCGGCTCCATTTGATAGGCCGTCTGAACCATTTTGAAGGCCTCGTCCAAATCCTTGCCGTTGGACAACAAGGTATAGCCCAAAGCATTCCAACCGTGCGGATTATCCGGATACAGCTCTACCACACGGCGTAAATCGGCAATCGCCTTTCCTGGCTGATTCAGCTTCTCATAAACCATCGAACGCTGATACAGCACATTGGCAAGCAGCTCGGGAGAAGCTTGGGTTTTCAAGGATTTTTCGGTGGAATTTACCAAGCTGTTCAAAGCGTTCAACGATTCTTGAAGATTAGTATTTTTAGACAATACGAACAAAGCCGTACTCAGCAAATCACTGGCTTCAAAATAACGTCCTCTTCGCTCGGGCATTTTTTGTGCGCGTTGCACCAAAGCCCAAGCCTCTTTATGGTTGCCCTGTTTGGCTTCGATAGAAGCGGCCAAAATGGTTTTATCAAACGTATAAGCTGTAGCCGTTACCTTATCCAGCCATTGTTTAGCTTTGGTTAATTCTTCAACATCATTATAAGAAACCGCGCCAATCAACGCCGCACGGCTGCGCTGCTCTTCCGTACCAGCTTTATAAGCCTTTTCCAGATAGCTGTTTACCGCAGAAATATTTTCCGTTTTGCTGGCGGACAATAAGGCGGCCTGAATATACAAATCAGGGTTTGGATTTTCTTCCAACAAAGTCTGCAAACGCTTAAAAGCCTTATCATTTTGGCCATGGGCGATCAAATTGGCGATATCCAATTCCTGCCAAATCGGAGATAAGGTTTTGGTGTCTGTCTCTTTGAAAAAGCCGTCCAGAATATCAGGATGCCGTTGCGCCATCAGTCTCAATGTAACAAAAGTAGGCGGCAGAATTTCATTGTCCAACTTAGCCAATCTCTGCAATGCCGCAATGGCGTGTTTCTTTTGACCGTCTTTTGCACTAAAAATTGCATCCGCAATCGCCGCTTCAGGGAAGTCTTTATAATTCAAGGCCGTTTTATGCACCTGTTTGACCGCATCGCTGGTCAGATTCGGCTGTTGGGCTGCGGTTTGTGCCAAAAGCAGGAACACGCGCTTTTGCTCATCTTCACTACCGCCGGTAATTACCTTGTCCAATCCGCTCAAATTCTTATCGGCTTTGCCCAGCAGCAAATTGCGCAACCAAGTCATACGCTTTTGAGTTTCACCAGGCTCCGGCTCGATTTCACGCCATTTTTGGTAAATGGCTTCAGCCTGTTCAAACGCGTTTAAAGAAACCGCCATCTCCAAAGCGCGTTCGGCCACTTCGGGAGATTTGGTGCGATGCAACGTTAAAATATAAGTAAACAGTGCAGAAGCCGCATCACCCTTTTGCAAGGCCAGTTCTGAATTTAACAAAGTAAAAACCTGCGATGTGCGGTTTTGTATACCCAACAGACGTATCCGCTCCTGCTCACGCTCTTCGGGAGAAAAACGGTCGGCACGGCTTTTCTTTTTAATAATCTTAGCCGATTCAAAAACTGTATTTGAATCGCCGGGCGCGGCAAAAGTTTGTGTAGCAAACAACATCATGACAGCCGTAGCTGCCACTCGAATACGGGATGGGGAAAACAACATAACTATCCTTTTTGAGAACCTGCCGGCATTTTCAGACGGCCTAAGCACTTGCAAAACAGACGCAAAGCTTTATTTATCATTCAGGCATAACTGTAACACACGCACCCTATTTTGTTGACACGGTAACCGTAAACCTTGTGTAATCCTCATCTGCATAAAACGATCAGCGCCAAAAATGAATACCGACCACCTTATCCATTTCCTAACTCAAGCTTCACGCTTCAGCAGCCGTATGCAAGCAGAGCGCAATCAATTATTTACCGCCCAAACAGTCAAAGAAGCAGCCGTTTTGGTCGGCATTGTCTTGCATGAAGGAGCGTGGCAAATTTTACTGACCAAAAGGGCCGAAACCTTAAGACAGCACACTGGACAAATCGCCTTTGCCGGCGGCCGCAAAGATACCCAAGACGACAGCCTAACGGCAACGGCGTTAAGAGAAGCTTATGAAGAAACCGCCATTCCGATTACCGCATGGCAGACTTTTGCGCCGCTACCCTTTTATGACACGCCTTCCGGCTACCGTGTTACGCCTGTTCCGGCAGTTTGCGTCCAGCCCGTCAACCCCAAAGCCAATCCCGATGAAGTAGCTGAAATTTTTTATCTGCCTTTGGATTTCGCCTTAAACCTGCAAAACTACACATTCCGCCAGCTTCATCACAACAATCAAACCCTCGCCCTCCCCGCCCTACCTTTTCGGCACTACGACATCTGGGGACTGACAGCAATCATCCTATATGGATTGGCAGAACGTTATCAACAATATTGCCAAGCTTTTAAATAAGGCAAGGCCGTCTGAAACCAATATTCAGACGGCCTGATTTAATCCATTCTCTTTACGCAGCTTCTTCATAGCATTCGACAAATTCTCCAAACCATTTCATCTCATCGCGCAGGGCAACCACTTCGCCAATCACCATTAAAGCCGGACGCTCTGCTTCGGCAGCCAACAAGTCCAAATCTTTCAGACGGCCTGTCCGCACGGTTTGATGCGGTAAAGTCCCATTGGAAATCACGGCAACAGGTGTAGAAGGCTGCCTGCCATAAGCCATCAGTTTTTCCGCAATCTCAGCCGCTTTAAGCGTGCCCATATAGATTACCAGCGTTTGACGGCTTAAAGCCAAAGTCTGCCAATCAGGCTGATTGCCCTCGTGTTTACTGTGGCCAGTTACAAATAAAGCACTTTGGGCGCAATCGCGATGGGTTAACGGAATACCGGCATAAGCAGTAGCTCCAAGTGCAGCAGTAATGCCCGGCACAATGCGGTAGGCAATTCCGGCCTGATGCAGGGTTTGCACCTCTTCCCCACCACGTCCGAACACAAAAGGATCGCCGCCTTTCAACCTCACTACGCGCTCGCCTTTTTGAGCGTGTTCAACCAAGAGACGATTGGTTTCTTCCTGCTGAACATGGTGCGCACCGGCGCGTTTGCCCACGCTGATTTTCACCGCATCTTTACGCACCATCGCTAAAATCTCATCCGACACCAAAGCATCGTAAAACACGGTATCCGCAGCCTGAATTGCCTGCAAAGCATGTATGGTCAGCAAGCCCGGATCTCCCGGCCCTGCCCCCACCAAAACCACCTCGCCGCCAAACGGCGTTTCCCGATTCAACTGCGTGATCAATTCACGTTCTGCCGCCTCGATATTGTTTTGAGCCGCAAAAATACTGAAACGGCTGTCGAATAACTTTTCCCAAAAATAACGGCGTTGTTCGACATTATTCAGCGTTTGCTTAACCTTTTCGCGCCATTTACCGGCAATACGCGCCATCGTGCCCGTATGCAGCGGAATCAATGTTTCAATAATCTGCTGCCATTTCCGTGCCAATACAGGCGCAGTACCTCCGCTGGATATGGCGATCTTCAATGGCCCCCTATCCACCACGGCAGGCACGATAAACGAACACAAATCTGCCGTATCCACCGTATTGCACAATTTCGCCCGTCGTTCCGCCGATTCAAAAACACGGCGGTTAAACATGCCATTATCCGTCGCCGCAATAACGAAATACACCTCGTCCAACATGGCTTCTTCAAACAAGCCGCCCAGCCAAACTATTTTCCCTTCAGCCGCCCATTGCTGAAACTGCGGATTCAAAGTTTCCGCAACAACACGCACATGCGCTCCGGCAGACAACAGGCTTTCCGCCTTGCGCTCGGCAACCTTGCCCGCACCTGCCAGTAAAACTGGGCGGTCTCTCAAATCGGCAAACAAAGGATAATGGCTCATGGTCGTGTTCTTGCTTTATCAATGATTGTCCGCCGATATTAAAGGCCGTCTGAAAAAATAGGAAAGAATGGTTTCTGATTTTCTTATGGTGTTTGGTTATATACCTGCCACAACAAAATAAGTTATAGCGGCAAACACAAAACAGGAGCAGAAAATTTCAAAATAAATGATTGGAAAATTGTGTAACGATATAAAAATTCATTTTTTCACAAATAAATTGCGACCTCTTCATTTTTCAGACGGCCTTTGCCTGCGTATAATATCGGTCTATTTACAATTCAAACGAGCTTAGTCCAGCCATGACCGAATCCATCCGCCTGCCCGCTTCCACACTCAAGCCCTCCACCGTTGCCCTGCCCGGCTCCAAAAGCATCAGCAACCGCACGCTGCTCTTGGCGGCACTCTCCGACAACGTTTGCGAAATCCATTCTTTGCTCAAATCCGACGATACCGACCGAATGCTTGAAGCACTCGACAAACTCGGCGTGCAAATTGAATCTTTACCTGAAGGCCGTCTGAAAGTTCATGGCACCGGCGGCCGCTTTCCCAACCAAACCGCTGATTTGTTTTTAGGCAACGCCGGTACGGCATTCCGCCCCTTGACTGCTGCGCTTGCCATTTTGGGCGGCGACTATCATCTGCACGGCGTACCGCGTATGCACGAACGCCCCATCGGCGATTTGGTGGATGCGCTGCGCATTGCAGGTGCAGACATAGAATATCTGGGCAATGAAAACTATCCGCCGCTTCAGATCGGCAAACGCCAAGACAACGGCGAGCGTGTGATTCCGATCAAAGGCAATGTTTCCAGCCAATTCCTGACCGCCCTGCTAATGGCTTTGCCCTTAACCAGACAAGCATTTGAAATCCACATGGTAGGCGAGTTGATTTCCAAACCTTATATCGATATCACGCTCAAACTGATGGCGCAGTTCGGTGTAGACATCATTAATGAAGACTACCGTGTATTTAAAATCCCGGCCGGTGCCAAATATCATGCGCCCGAACATTTATATGTAGAAGGCGATGCCTCCAGCGCATCTTATTTCTTAGGCGCAGGCCTGATTGCGGGTACACCCATCCGCGTAACCGGTATCGGCGCACACAGCATCCAAGGCGACGTTGCCTTTGCGCGTGAACTGGAGAAAATCGGCGCAGATGTCATTTGGGGCGAAAATTTTGTTGAAATTTCCCGTCCTGCCGAGCGCAATATTCAGGCTTTTGATTTGGATGCCAACCATATTCCTGATGCGGCCATGACTCTGGCTATCGTCGCACTGGCCACCAAACAGCCCTGCACCCTGCGCAATATCGGCTCATGGCGCGTCAAAGAAACCGACCGTATCACCGCCATGGCAACCGAACTGCGCAAACTGGGTGCAGAAGTCGTTGAAGAAGCCGAAGCCATTCATATTACGCCGCCCGAAACACTTACCCCCGATGCCGTCATCGATACTTACGACGACCACCGCATGGCCATGTGTTTCTCACTGGCTTCGCTTTTGGGCGTTCCCATCATCATCAACGACCCGAAATGTACGCATAAAACTTTCCCCGACTATTTCCAAGTTTTTGCATCATTGACCAACTGATTGATTATTCAAAGTTTCAGACGGCCTGTTGCATACAAAAAACACAGACCGTCTGAAAAATAAAAATAAAACTATACTTTTTCTTAATTTATGCGATAATAGCTAAATAAATTCTTAGCGATTCATATTTCCTTTCGGAGAGAAAACATGTCAGACGAAAAAAGCAAAGCCTTAGCCGCCGCCCTTGCCCAAATCGAAAAAAACTTCGGCAAAGGCTCCATCATGAAAATGGACGGCAGCCAACAGGAAGAAAACCTTGATGTTATTTCCACCGGCTCCCTCGGCGTGGACTTGGCACTCGGCGTCGGCGGTCTGCCCCGCGGCCGCGTGGTTGAAATTTTCGGCCCGGAATCCTCCGGTAAAACCACACTCTGTCTCGAAGCCATTGCCCAATGCCAAAAAAATGGCGGCATCTGTGCATTCATCGATGCCGAGCATGCTTTTGACCCGATTTACGCCCGCAAACTCGGTGTAAAAGTCGAAGAACTCTATCTCTCCCAACCGGATACCGGCGAACAGGCATTGGAAATCTGTGATACATTGGTACGCTCAGGCGGTATCGATATGGTTGTTGTCGACTCCGTAGCCGCACTTGTGCCTAAAGCCGAGATCGAAGGCGAAATGGGCGACAGCCATGTCGGCCTACAAGCCCGCCTCATGAGCCAAGCCCTGCGCAAACTGACCGGCCACATTAAACGCACTAATACATTGGTTGTTTTCATTAACCAAATCCGTATGAAAATCGGCGTGATGTTCGGCAGCCCTGAAACCACGACCGGCGGTAACGCGCTCAAATTCTATGCCTCCGTCCGCCTCGACATCCGCCGTACCGGTCAAATTAAAAAAGGCGATGACGTTATTGGTAACGAAACCAAAGTCAAAGTTATCAAAAACAAAGTTGCGCCTCCATTCCGTCAAGCCGAATTCGACATTCTTTACGGCGAAGGCATCAGCTGGGAAGGTGAATTGATCGACTTGGGCGTCAAACATGACATCGTTGAGAAATCCGGTGCATGGTACAGCTACAACGGCGCAAAAATCGGCCAAGGTAAAGACAATGTACGCGTTTGGCTGAAAGAAAACCCTGATATCGCCAACGAAATCGATGCCAAAATCCGTGCGGCAGTCGGTATCAATGTCGATATCACCGAAGGCAAATTGGACGATACCGACGGCGAACGTCCTGAGGAATAAGTCTATTTGAAATAAAAGGTCAAAAAAGACCAAATAAAGGCCGTCTGAAATCCGACCATTAATCGGATTTCAGACGGCCTTTTATTCAATGCTGCTTAAAGCCCTAATGCCTGAGCGTGAAACTCAATATGCGAATCGATAAAGCTGGCAATAAAGAAATAGTCATGCCCATAGCCCGGGCGTACTTTATATTGGATATTGAAACCTTTTTCACGCGCTGAGCGGACAAACCCTTCCGGTTGCAGGACCTCAGGATACAAAGCATCTTCACTGCCGACATCAATCAAAACAGGCAATTTATACGAGGCCGTCTGAAGCAGCTCTGTACTGTCATAGCGTTTCCATGTTTCCACGTTTTGCCCCAAATAAGCAGAAAACGCCTGCCTGCCGCCTTCCGTATCGACGGGATGACATAAAGGCGCAAAAGCGGAAACCGCAGCATATCGACCAGAATGCTTCAAAGCCAAATGCAACGCACCATGCCCGCCCATACTGAAACCTGCAATGCTGCGCTCTTTCATTACCGGGAAATGATGCTCGATCAAATCAGGCAATTCTTGGCTGATATAGCTCTCCATTTGGTAATGCTGCGCCCAAGGTGCTTCAGTTGCATTGACATAAAATCCAGCGCCCTGTCCAAGATAATATTCACCGCTGTCGGCAACATGCTGACCGCGTGGCGAGGTATCCGGAAAAACCACAATAATATTCCATTGCGCTGCAAAACGTTGGATTCCGCTTTGCCGAACCAATTCAGAACCATCACTATTTAAGCCGGAAAGAAAATATAAAACAGGCGCGGGATAACCTTTTAAGACTTGTGGCGGCAGATAGACATCAAATACCATATCCGTCCGGCAGGTTTGAGAAAAATGGCGGTACCGTTCCTGATACCCGTTAAACATCTTTCTGCGTTCCAGCAAATGCAATTCTGAATTTTTCATTTTATTCCTTGTAAGGAAACAACAATAAGCAGAATGTTAGCGCAAAACCTGCCCATCGTGTTGTTGCCCCATCTTTTTAAGGCAACCAAATCTGCTTTAAACAAGGCTTGCCAATCATGCGAAATCATTACGCCGACAGCATTTAAAATCTATACACAATCTCTGTGGATAAATCTGTTGATAAGCTTTGGGTAATCGTAAAATTTTCTTTAGGAACAAACCAAGTCTTAAATTGACTAAAATTTAATCAAATAAAATATAATAAAATCAAATAGTTATATTTATAATATTTTACTATAATCATACAGTGAAAATTTATAGGTAAAACAAGGTTATGCGGCTTTGTGCATAAATTAGGGTTGACATCCCTAAAAATCGCCCCGAATCAAAAGCTGCGTAAAACAACGGCCGATTTCATCAGGTGCCATTCAAAAGACACGCGGCCATACATTTTGCGTTACAATACGCACTTATTTTTAAGAAAGAAAAATACGCCATGAAAGCCTCCCAGTTCTTCATTTCTACCCTTAAAGAAGCCCCTGCCGAAGCCGTACTTGCCAGCCACAAGCTGATGATTCGTGCCGGCTTGATCAAAGCCAACGCATCAGGTCTTTATACTTGGATGCCGATGGGTCTGCGCGTATTGCGCAAAGTTGAAAATATCGTGCGCGAAGAAATGGCCCGCGCAGGTAGCGTGGAGCTGCTGATGCCGGTGGTACAACCTGCCGAACTGTGGCAGGAATCCGGCCGCTGGGAGTTTTACGGTAAAGAACTGCTGCGCCTGAAAGACCGTCATGACCGTGATTTCTGTATGGGTCCTACTTGTGAAGAAGTCATTGCCGACATCGTGCGCAAAGAAGTCAACAGCTACAAACAACTGCCGAAAAACTTTTATCACATCCAAACCAAATTCCGCGATGAAGTGCGTCCGCGCTTTGGTGTGATGCGTGCGCGCGAGTTCGTCATGAAAGACGCTTATTCCTTCCATGCCGACTATGCCTCGCTTCAGACGACCTATCAAGATATGTACGACGCTTACTGTCGTATCTTTACCCGTCTGGGCTTGGAATTCCGCCCCGTCGCCGCAGACACCGGCAGCATCGGTGGTACCGGCTCTCACGAATTCCAAGTATTGGCAGAGAGCGGCGAAGACGTTATTGCATATAGCGACACTTCTGATTACGCCGCCAATATCGAATTGGCACCTACCTTGCCACTTAAAGGCGAACGCGCCGCTGCTCATGCCGAGTTGACCAAAGTACATACACCAAACGTCAAAACCATTGAGTCTTTGGTTGAATTCCTCAATATTCCGGTTGAACAAACCCTCAAATCCATCGTGGTTGAAGGCGAAAACGAAGGCGAACTCATCCTGCTGCTGTTGCGTGGCGACCATGAATTTAACGACATCAAGGCAGAAAAACTGGCCGGCGTGAAATCACCGCTGACCATGGCAAGCCCTGCCGCGATTGTTGAACAGTTCGGTGCAAACGGCGGCTCTCTCGGCCCTGTCGGCTTCAAAGGTAAAGTCTATGCCGATTTCGCCACCGAAAAAGGCGCAGACTGGGTTATCGGCGCGAACGAAGACGACTACCACTATACCGGCTTCAACTTCGGCCGAGATGCTGCTGAGCCTGAATTTGTCGATTTGCGCAATGTCATCGAAGGCGATATCAGCCCTGACGAACAAGGCCGTCTGAAACTGGCGCGCGGTATTGAAGTCGGCCATGTCTTCCAATTGCGCGACAAATATACCCAAGCCATGAATGTCAGCTTCTTGGATAATAACGGCAAATCCCAAATCATGGAAATGGGCTGCTACGGTATCGGTATTACCCGCGTTGTTGCCGCCGCCATCGAGCAAAACAACGACGAAAAAGGCATTGTTTGGACCAAAGCAATGGCGCCGTTTGAAGTCGTTATCGTGCCGATGAACTACAAAAAATCAGAAGCTGTACGCGAAGCCGCCGACAAAATCTATGCCGAGCTTTTGGCTGCCGGTGCAGATGTATTGTTGGATGACCGCGACGAACGTGCGGGCGTATTGCTGAATGACTCCGAGCTGTTGGGTATTCCTCACCGCATCGTGATCGGCGATCGCGCCTTAAAAGAAGGCAATGTCGAATATGCCGAGCGCCGTGATAATCAGGCTCAAGCCGTTGCGGTATCAGAAGTTGTCGCCAAGGTTTTGGCCGCATTGAACGCTTAAGTCTTTTTCAATCATGAAAAGGCCGTCTGAAACTGATTATTTCGTTTCAGACGGCCTTTTTCTGTTTTAATAAATAATATTTTTTCCGTAACTCTCTAATATTTCTTTGATTTTCAAAATGGTTTCTTTAGGCGGCGGATGTACACCTTTTAATTTGTATTCGTCGCCGCACAAAGCCCATTTGTGTGCGCCCAATTCGTGATACGGCAAAAGCTCGACCATTTCGACATTATCCATATCACCGATAAACTCGCCCAATAAATGCGCTGAACGCTCATCATCAGTGTAGCCTGGAACAACCACATAACGTACACGCGTCGGCTGATTGCGTTCGGCAAGATAGCGCGCGAATTTCAGCGTTTTGGTATTAGGGATACCGACAAGCACTTTATGAATTTCAGGATCGATTTGTTTTAAGTCGAGCATGACCAAATTGGTATGATCGAGCAAATCATCCAAAATCGAATCATAGTGCAAAGCATAGCCATTGCTGTCAAGACAGGTATGGATATCGTGTTCCCGACAGGCCGTAAACCAATCGCGTACAAACTCATATTGCAATAACGGCTCGCCGCCGGTTGCCGTTACGCCTCCGCCTGTCGCACGCAGATAATGACGATAAGTCATGACCTGCTTCATCACGGTTGCCACATCCAATTCCTGCGCCTGCTCAGTATGGAGATCCCATGTGTCGCGATTATGGCAATACAGGCAGCGCATCAGGCAACCTTGCAAAAAGAGCACGTAGCGCAAACCCGGACCATCGACAGCACCGCAAGATTCAATCGAATGAATAATGCCTTTGCCGTTATAGTGACGGTGGCCAAGGTCTTTCAGTGCCGGCTCGGGGGTAATGGCAAAAGTCGTGGACATAGTGTTCGGCTCAAAAATGTTTTTGCTTATATGGATTGTACGATAATAAAGGCCGTCTGAACATTTCAGACGGCCTCGGAGCTTTGTTTCAAAACAAACTAAACGCAAATTTAGCTTCCGGTTCGTTTCGCCACCCGATTACATGGTTTCTGTGAACGTACGGGTAATCACATCAAGCTGTTGTTCGCGGGTCAGCGAGTTGAAGCGAACCGCATAACCGGACACACGAATGGTCAACTGCGGATATTTCTCCGGATTGTGCATTGCATCTTCCAAAGTCTCGCGATTCAATACGTTGACGTTCAAGTGTTGACCACCTTCCAAAATACCGTCTTCATGGTGGAAATAACCGTCCATCAAACCGGCAAGGTTGCGTTCGCGAGAATGCTCGTCTTTACCCAACGCACCAGGAATAATGGAGAAGGTATAGGAAATACCGTCTTTGGCAAACTCAAATGGCAGTTTGGCTACAGAAGTCAATGAAGCAACTGCACCGTTGACGTCACGGCCGTGCATTGGGTTTGCACCCGGACCAAACGGAGCGCCTGCACGGCGGCCGTCTGGAGTATTACCGGTTTTCTTACCGTAAACAACGTTGGAGGTAATAGTCAGTACAGACTGAGTCGGAGTGGCGTTGCGGTAAGTTTTGTGGGTTGCCACTTTTTTCATGAAGCGTTCAACCAAATCGCAGGCGATATCGTCAACGCGGTCATCGTTGTTACCAAATTGTGGGTATTCGCCTTCGATTTCAAAGTCAACGGCAATGCCGTTTTCGTCACGAATCGGTTTCACTTTGGCATATTTAATGGCGGACAATGAGTCGGCAGCCACAGACAAACCAGCGATACCACATGCCATCGTACGTTTCACATCACGGTCATGCAACGCCATCAACGCGGCTTCGTAGCTGTATTTGTCGTGCATGTAGTGAATAATGTTCAGCGCGGTAACGTATTGGGTTGCCAACCAATCCATGAATTTGTCCATGCGCTCAAAGACAGTGTCGTAGTCCAAAACTTCGTCCATAATCGGCTCGGTTTTCGGACCAACTTGCTCTTTAGATTTTTCATCCACGCCGCCGTTGATTGCGTACAGCAGAGTTTTAGCCAAGTTAGCACGTGCGCCGAAGAACTGCATTTGTTTGCCGACCACCATCGGGCTGACGCAGCAGGCAATGGCGTAGTCGTCGCTATTGAAGTCAGGGCGCATCAAATCGTCGTTTTCGTATTGGATGGACGAAGTATCGATGGATACTTTGGCGCAGAATTCTTTAAAGCCTTGAGGCAGTTGTTCTGACCACAATACAGTGATGTTTGGCTCAGGAGACGGGCCCATGTTGTACAGGGTATGCAGCACGCGGAAGTTGGTGCGGGTTACCAGCGTACGTCCGTCCAAGCCCATACCGCCGATGGATTCGGTTGCCCAAATCGGGTCGCCGGAGAAGAGTTGGTCGTATTCGGGCGTACGCAGGAAACGGACCATACGCAGTTTCATCACCAAGTGGTCAATGAATTCTTGAGCTTGGGTTTCGGTAATCACACCGTTTTTCAGGTCGCGTTCGATGTAAATATCCAAGAATGAAGATACACGGCCGAAGGACATCGCTGCGCCGTTTTGAGATTTAACGGCAGCAAGGTAAGCGAAGTAAGTCCATTGGATCGCTTCTTGTGCATTTTTTGCAGGGCCGGAAATATCGTAGCCGTAAGAAGCTGCCATTTCTTTCATTTGGTTCAATGCTTTATATTGCTCATTGATTTCTTCGCGGCGGCGGATCACTTCTTCCAAGTCCACACCGTTTTCCAAATCGGCTTGCAGTGAGTTGAACTGGTTGAGTTTGTCTTTCATCAAGAAGTCGATACCGTACAATGCCACGCGGCGGTAGTCGCCTATAATACGGCCGCGGCCATAAGCATCCGGCAGGCCGGTAATCACACCTGATTTACGGCAGCGGCGGATGTCGGGTGTATAAACGTCAAATACGCCTTGGTTGTGGGTTTTGCGGTATTTGGTGAAAATTTCGCTGACTTCGGGATTCAATTCAACGTTGTACACTTTGCACGCGTCTTGCACCATTTTCAAACCGCCAAACGGCATGATAGAGCGTTTCAAAGGCTCGTCTGTTTGCAGGCCGACGATGGTTTCCAAATTTTTGTCGATATAGCCTGGAGCATGGCTGGTAATACCGGAGACGATTTGCGCGTCGATTTTATACGGCTCGTGCGTACGGTTTTCAACCTTAATACCTTCCATCACTTCCGCCCACAGCTTGGTTGTGGCTTCGGTTGCTGGTGCCAAGAAAAAGGCATCGCCTTCATATGGCGTGTAGTTTTTTTGAATAAAATCGCGGACATCTACGTTGGTTTCCCAGTTGCCACCGACAAAACCTTCCCAAGCGGCTGGACGTTGCTGAACATCATTTGACATATCAAGCTCCTAATTTTATTGAAAATATAGACTGTAAATTTTCTGAAAGGATAACATCAATACCCATTTATTTACAGGGGTTTTTATGAAATAAAATTACAGATTTGGTTTTTCTTGATTTACGTCAATGAGAATAATTGTTACTTGGTACTACATCTCACTTTCCAAACATTTGTACTTCAAAACGGCGTAGAATACAAAATTCAGCCCTGAAGACAGACATCCTTCAGGGCTGAATTTTTATTGCATTTCATATAAAAGGCCGTCTGAAAAATTCAGACGGCCTTTTATTCACTTAATCAATTAAGCAAACGGATGATGCAAAACGATGGTTTCTTCGCGGTCAGGACCGGTTGAAACAATGGCCACAGGCGCACCGCACACTTCTTCAATACGTTTCAGATAAGCTTTAGCGTTTTCAGGCAGCTTGTCGTACTCTTTCACGCCGAAAGTCGACTCGCTCCAACCCGGCATGGTTTCGTAAATCGGTTTGCAGGTTTCTACCGCATCAGAGCCGCAAGGCAGAATGTCGGTTTTGCTGCCATCAGGCAATTCATAGCCTACGCAGATATTGATGTTTTCAATACCGTCCATTACGTCCAGCTTGGTAATGCACATGCCGGAAATGCCGTTAACTTGAATAGAGCGTTTCAGAGCAGCCGCGTCAAACCAGCCACAACGACGCGCACGACCGGTTACCGAACCGAATTCATGGCCGCGTTCAGCCAAACCTGCGCCCACTTCGTTAAACAATTCAGTCGGGAATGGACCGGAACCCACGCGGGTGGTATAGGCTTTAACGATACCCAAAACGTAATCCAGCATTTGCGGACCTACGCCTGCACCGGCAGAAGCGGCACCAGCCAAGCAGTTGGAGGAAGTGACAAACGGATAAGTGCCGTAGTCGATGTCCAACAACGTACCTTGCGCGCCTTCAAACAACAGGCTTTCGCCTCTGCGGTTTTTCTCGTTCAAAACACGGGAAACATCGGTAATCATCGGCGTAATGCGCGGTGCAACTTTTTCAATGACCGCCATCACATCTTCAACTTTTACCGGCTCGGCATTGTGCAGGTGTTGCAGCTGAACGTTGTAATAAGCCAAAACAGCTTCCAGTTTTTCAACCAGTTTTTCAGGGTGCAACAAGTCCACCACGCGAATCGCGCGACGGGCAACTTTATCTTCATAGGCTGGGCCGATGCCGCGACCGGTTGTACCAATTTTGCTTTTACCGCGGGAAGCTTCGCGTGCTTGGTCAAGCGCAATGTGGTAAGGCAGAATCAATGGGCAGGTTGGCGCAATTTTCAGACGGCCTTCAACGTTTTTCACACCGGCAGCGTTCAATTCGTCGATTTCACCCAACAATGCTTCAGGAGAAACCACGACACCTGAGCCGATGAAGCAGTCCAAAGTCTCATGCAAAATGCCGCTTGGAATCAGGCGCAAAATGGTTTTTTTACCACCGACGACCAAAGTATGGCCGGCATTGTGGCCGCCTTGGAAACGTACAACACCGCTGGTTTCTTCCGCCAGCCAGTCAACAATCTTACCTTTGCCTTCATCACCCCATTGGGCACCGATTACGACAACATTTTTAGCCATAGCCATCTAACCTTATTTCAGATACAAAATTTCAAAATAAAACTCAATCGTTCAAAGCGATTACTTTCCAAACGCCGTCTACCTGTTTCAGACGGCCTGTAACCTCTTCTGAACCGTTATAGCCGATACCGTAATCGATAACGACACATTGTCCTTGTTCACGCAAAGCATCTACCGCTTCATGAGCCACAGGCATGTCTTTTACATCGACAGCCACCACGGATTCTCGTCCGATAGCAGGAAGGCGGCCGATGAAGCTGCGCAAATCAAAACTGAATCCGGCCGCAGGACGCGCACGTCCGAAGTATCCGCCCAATCCATCATAACGGCCGCCGCGTGCCACGGCATCATGACGGTTTGAACCATAAGCCGCGTAAAGCAAACCGGTATGGTAATTGTCAACGCGCAGTTCCGACAAATCGATATGCACTTTTTGATTTGGGAACGCATCGCATACTGCCTGCAATTCATCCAAGGCCGCACTGACTGCGGACAATTCCGGTAATTTCTCTCTAGCCACAGTCAGCACTTCACGACCACCGTACAGTCGGGGCAACAGTGAAAACGCTTTTGCCCACATGCCGTCGAGTTTCCACTCTTTGACCAACTGGCTGACGGCTTCGGCATCCTTGTCCTGCATCGATGACAGCAGGGTTGCCGATTGCTGCTCATCCAAATGCGCGGCATTTGCTAAAGCACGGAATACGCCGATATGTCCCAACGAGAGCAAAACTTCGCCCATGTCGGCGATTTTCATACTTTTCAGCATCAAATCAATCAATTCGATATCCGCTTCAATGCCTTCCAAGCCGTACATTTCCGCGCCCGCCTGCAAAGGCTCGCGCATATTGAGCAATCCGTCAGGACGCGCATGAAGCACCGAACCGGCATAGCATAAACGGTTGATGCCTTGGTTGGCGGAAAGCAAGTGGGCATCAATACGCGCCACCTGCGGCGTAATATCCGCACGGATACCGAGCTGACGGCCGCTGAGCTGATCGACGACCAAAATGGTTTTCAAAGACAAACCGGCATCGATATGTGTCAATAAGGAATGGCTGTATTCCATCAACGGCGGTTGCACCAATTCATAACCATGCACGCGGAACAAAGCCAACAGCCGCTCACGGGCGCTTTCCAGTTGTCGGGCATTGGTCGGTAACACGTCGGCAACGTGTTCAGGAAGCTGCCAAGACTTCATGAGAATCTACCTCTGTTTTTTTGTAAACATAAAGGGCTGATTAAATTTAAAACCAAATCAGCCTGACGACTGAAATTTTCCTGAATGCATCAACGGCAAATCCGATGCGGCTTCAACAAAACTGATTTTAAATTTAAACAGCCCCTGAGTAACGGCTTCAAACCGTCGAGTTATTAAAATCAGACTTTACCATATTAAAACGAATTTTGCACCCTGTTTACAGAGAACGTAAAAAAACATTAAAAACAAAGGCCGTCTGAAAACCAAATGCATAGCTGCATCATTTTCAGACGGCCTTAATTCATGCCTGAACAACCCGACGCTTAGCGCCAGTAACGCCACCAAGGCATATCGTCAGATCGCCATTCGTGTTGCAAGAACGGGCTTTGCGGAAAGTTGGTTTCCAAAACGCGGCGTGTATCGGCAGCCAGTTGCGGCTTGTCCAGTTTTTTGTACGCCAATTCCATCATCGCCAAAGCTTCTTCGACGTAACGGGTATTTTGGTAACGGCTGACGATTTTTTGCGCACGGTTGGCCGCTGCGACATAAGCACCGCGTTTCATGTAATAACGTGCCACAGATATCTCGTTACCGCCCAAAGCGTCCACCAGCTTGGCCATACGCTCGGTTGCATCGGCAGCGTATTTGCTGTTTGGATAACGTTGCACCAACTCGGCAAACGCCTGATAAGCATCGCGGTTGGCTTTTGGGTCGCGGTCGGACCAGTCTTGAGAAGCCAGCTTGTTCAAGAAAGACTGGTCTTCGTTAAACAGGACCAAACCTTTCAAGTACAACGCGTAGTCCATATTCGGATGTTGCGGATGATGGCGTTGGAAGCGCGCAATGGCAGCCAAGGCTTTTTCCGGCTCATCGTCTTTATAATAGGCATACGCCGTATCCAACTGGGACTGCTGGGCATAGCGGCCGTTTGGAAAACGGGATTCTAAAATTTCGTATAACTTGACAGCTCGCGTATAATTGTTGCTGTTCAATTCGTCTTGCGCTTCGGCATAAAGCTTTTCCACACTCCAATCTTGAGTAATTTGGGCGTCTTTATCGATTGTGCCTTTATTTGCGCAGGCACTCAGTGCCAAACCTAAAGAAACTACTAAAAGAATTTTTTTCATGCAGAATACTTCCTTTGATAACGAAGCCGATTATAGCGATGATTTAGACTTTCCGTCATCCCCTGAAACAGAAAGTTGTGTTAATTTGACCGTTCCGCTCGAAATGGCGGGCGGAAGGCTGGATGCCGTATTGGCCAAACTCATGCCCGACTACTCGCGCAGCCGCCTGAGTTCGTGGATTAAAGAGGGTGCAGTCATTGTAAACGATAAGCCCGCGCAACCCAAAGATAAAATGATAGGCGGTGAATTGATTGCCGTTACGGTACGTCCGAGCGAAGAAAACCTCGCGTTCACGCCCGAACCCATGGATTTGGACATTATTTACGAAGACGATACCGTCATCGTCATCAACAAACCGGCCGGATTGGTCGTCCATCCTGCCGCAGGCAACTGGAGCGGCACCCTGCTCAACGGCCTGTTGGCGCATTGTCCCGAATTAAGCCAAGTGCCGCGTGCGGGCATCGTACACCGTTTGGACAAAGAAACCAGCGGCCTGATGGTGGTCGCCAAAACCCTGCCGGCACAAAACTCACTGGTTCAACAGCTTCAAGAGCGCACAGTCAAACGCATTTACCGCGCAGTCGCCAACGGCATCGTTCCTTTTGACGGCAAAATCGAAACCCAAATCGGCCGCGATCCGCACAACCGCCTGAAAATGGCAGTCGTCAAATTCGGTGGCAAACCTGCCATTACCCACGTCAAAGTGTTGGAACGTTATCTGGCACACAGCTACATCGAATGCTCGCTCGAAACCGGCCGCACGCACCAAATCCGCGTTCATATGCGCGAAGCCAACCATCCGCTGGCCGCCGACCCTGTTTACGGCAACTTACGCCATCCATGCAGCGACGCGGTTAAAGAAGCCATCAAAGCCCTCGGCGCGCGCCAAGCCCTGCATGCCTACCGCCTGAGCTTTATACACCCAAAAACCGGCGAAACCGTTTCCTTTGAAGCGCCTATGCCTGACGATATGTACCACCTGCTTTCCGTCCTGCGTCTGGAAGCCGGTTTGGATTCGTCCCTAAGCAACGAGGAAGAATGGCAAGAGAAATTCGGCATGGACGATGACGACGATTGGAATGAAGACGACTATGATGTCGAAGTCGTTTATGTAAGGGATTAAACCCATTTTTCAGACGGCCTAAAATATTAGGGGCTGACGTAGATTAGCCCTAAATTCCACACCAATCCCGCAGGATTTTAAGCTGTTGAGACGGTGTGCCGAAGTTAAATCGAAATTCGCATTCTTTCAAGAACAGCGGGAACGATTTGCGATCG
>NZ_JBQCWV010000002.1:0-255450 GCF_051957055.1 Neisseria sp. P0020.S005
GTTCCGATATATTACTCACCCGTTCGCCACTCGCCACCCAAGAAGCAAGCTTCTCTGTGCTGCCGTCCGACTTGCATGTGTAAAGCATGCCGCCAGCGTTCAATCTGAGCCAGGATCAAACTCTTATGTTCAATCTCTAACTTATAACTTCTGGTCTGCTTCAAAGAAACCGACAGGACAATGTCTAAAACATCATCTTGTCTGTCTTTCAAACAGTGTGAGGCCTAACGCACTCACACTTATCGGTAATCTGTTTTTTAAAGAGCGAATCGAATTATACAGTACATTTAGCAAATGTCAACTAAAATTATCGAAAATTTCAACCAACTGTGTTATACTATCTGCTTCGTTTTCTTCACCGCGTCAGCAGCGAAGAACCGAACTATACTCCTCCCAACAAAACCAGTCAACACCTTTCGCAAAATTATTTTCGAAAATTTAATCACCACCCTGTTTTAACAGGGTTTTTATTTTTCTAAAAACACCTCAAATCTTCCCTATTCGCTTCCCAAATCCAACCCGATTCAATACTAAGGCCGTCTGAAAGAGTATTTCAGACGGCCTTTTTGAGGTTTTATGTCTATATTTTAGTCGGCAAACTGTTTTTTCATTCGTTCGCGTCGCTCTTGCGCTTCTACGGACAGTGTCGCGGTCGGACGTGCCAGCAGGCGTTTGAGGCCGATGGGTTCGCCGGTATCGGCACAGAAACCGTAATCGCCTTCGTCAATGCTGCGGATGGTTGCTTGTACTTTACTGAGAAGTTTACGCTCGCGGTCGCGGGTGCGCAGTTCTAAAGCGTATTCTTCTTCTTGGGTAGCGCGGTCGGCAGGATCGGGGGCGGATTCGTGCTCTTGGAGATGACCGGTAGTGGTGTTTGCATTTTCAATCAGCTCTTCTTGCATTTTAACCAGTAGTTCGCGGAAGAAGGCCAATTGGTCGCTGTTCATGTAGTCCTCTTCAGGACCATCCCAGTTTAAAATATCTTGTTCTGTCAGCTTTGCCATGGTGTCTGCTTTCGGTTTATGTTAATGATTTGGATGCTACGGGTTTGCTTTTATTGGGTTTTCTTGAATTTCCGTTTTGGAAATTGGGCGAATCATATCATGTTTTACCTATTCATTTGTTCTTTATATTTCGATTTGCACTTTTTTGCACTAGCTTACGCCTAAATATATTAATGCGCTTTTTAGGACGTTGTATTTTTGGTCGTTAATACCTGCTGCGCTTTCAGACAGCCTATTGAAGCAACCATAGGTTGGTTTGCTGGATAAGCTGGGGAAACCATCGTGTCAGCCACAACCATAATAAGAGTGCCAGCAAACTGCCTGAAAAATCGTATCGCCCTGCGCGTAAGAAGGAAAACGGTTTGAGCAATGGCTGCAGGATTCGTTCGATGGCATAAGTCAACGGCGAATAGCGACCCTGTATGCTGGACACCATTCTGATAATCAGAGCGATAAGTAATGTATAGGCTGCGGCTTTCAGCATATGGAGTGCGGCAAACCAGAAGTTTGCCAGAATCAGCTTATTGCTGATGGATAATGCCGGCGAGATGAAAATAATGGCGGTACAGGCAAGGTAATACACCAGAAAACCTGCGGGCAGGCAGTACCAATCGGTTTTCTCGCCGCTTGGAAATGCTTTTTGCCAAGGTTTGGTCAGCCAGCCTGTTGCCTGTATGCTGAATTTGAGCAGGGGGTGTTCTGCCGCCAATCCTGCGTATCGGAGCAAAAAGCGTGTGATACACAGGATGGCAACGGCGTCTGCCAATAATAGGAGCAAGTCGCCGCGCATGTTCAGACGGCCTTGTATTGTTGCGCCATTTCTTGCGAACGTTTAACGCAGGCTTCTACGCCCTGTTCGATGGCCTCGGCAACGTGACGGGCTTTGAAGGTTTCGATGGCTTCGTGTGTCGTGCCGCCTTTGGAAGTTACGTTTTGCTGTAATTGTGCGAATGCTTCGCCGGTTTGTTCGGCCAAAGCCACGGCGCCTTTAAATGTGGCGAGGCTCAATTCGCGTGCGTCTTGTTCGTTGAAACCTTGTGCCAAAGCCGCTTTTTGGAGCGCGCCCAACAGATAGAAAACGTAGGCGGGGCCGCTGCCGCTGATGCCGGTAATATTGTGGAGTTGCTCTTCCTCGTTCAGCCAAACGGTCGTGCCGACAGAGCGCATGATGCCGTCGGCGGCTGCGCGGTCGGCTTCTGAAACGCTTGCATCGGCAAACATACCGGATACGCCCAAACCGATTTTAGCCGGCGTATTGGGCATGATGCGTACGATACGGCGTGTGCCGCCCAGATACTGGCTGAGGGTATCGATGGACAATCCGGCCGCTACGGACAACACCAGCGCGCCATTCAAACGAATGTTTTGACAGGCTGCCTGCATGTCTTGCGGTTTGACGGCGAGAATGAGAACGTCGTCCGCACTCAATTCGGGCAGGTTTTCAGAAGTGGCTACGCCCAATTCTTGAACCAGCTGCGCCCGTCTTTCGGCGCCGCGTTCGACAATGTGGACACGATAGCTGTCTTGTTTGACCAAACCGCCTGCAATGGCAGTCGCCATATTGCCGCCGCCGAGAAAATAGATATTCATATATATGTCACTCCTTTGTGATATCGATCAGGCCGTCTGAAACTGCTGTCTGCCCTGTTCAAACGGCCTATTACTTTTATTGAGGATAATGCCGCTTGCCGAAAATCGCGCTGCCGATGCGGACATGGGTTGCGCCGCATTCTACCGCGATTGGCATATCTCCGGACATACCCATAGACAAAACATCTGCTTCGACGCCTGCCGCGTTCAGCTCAGCCAACAGCCGTTGCATAGTGTAAAACTGGCTGCGTAACTCATCGTCGCTGCTGTCGGCCTTGGCCACACACATCAATCCGCGCACTTTAATATTTGGCAACTTGGCCACTTCAAGGGCCAGCTCGACCGCTTCAGTGGGCGCTACGCCGTGTTTTGCTTCTTCCGCAGCGATGTTCACTTCAATGCACACCTGCAACGGCGGCATTTCAGACGGCCTTTGTTCGCTCAAGCGCCACGCCGTTTTCAGACGGCCTATCGTATGCACCCAATGTGCGCGCTCTGCCACAAATTTGGTTTTATTAGACTGCACATCGCCGATAACGTGCCAAACAATATCCGGCAAATCGGCCAGCGTTTCCGTTTTCTCAAACCATTCCTGAATATAGTTCTCGCCAAAATCGCGCTGACCGGCCGCATACACTTCGCGGATATCGTCTGCCGGAAAGGTCTTGCTAACCGCTACCAGCTTTACCGCATCCGCAGGCCGTCCGGCAACCTCAGCCGCCTGTTCAACTGCCCGGCATACGTCCTGATAGTTTTGTTGCAATACCGACATGTTTTTCTCCTTTAACCCGTTCATCACTCGGCATTTTGAAAATTTTACTTGGTCGAACGGATTTATCTATTTAAAATAAAGCGATTTTATTATTCTAAACCAAAACAAGGCCACATTATGCAGATTACCGACTTACTCGCGTTCGGCGTGAAAAACAAAGCCTCCGACCTCCATTTGAGTTCGGGCATTTCCCCTATGATACGCGTACACGGCGACATCCGCCGCATCAACCTGCCCGAGATGAGTTCGGAAGAAGTCGGTACCATGATTACCTCGGTCATGAACGACCACCAGCGCAAGCTCTATCAACAGGATTTTGAAGTCGATTTCTCATTTGAGCTGCCTAATGTTGCCCGTTTCCGCGTCAACGCCTTTATGACCGAACGCGGCCCGGCCGCCGTATTCCGTACCATTCCGAGCACCGTTCTGACGCTGGAAGAATTGCGTGCGCCGCGCATTTTCCAAAAAATTGCCGAAAATCCGCGCGGTTTGGTCTTGGTAACCGGCCCGACCGGTTCGGGTAAATCCACCACGCTGGCGGCGATGGTCAACTACATCAACGAAACCCAACCGGCCCACATTCTGACCATCGAGGACCCGATTGAGTTCGTCCACCAAAGCAAAAAGGCACTCATCAACCAGCGCGAGCTGCATCAGCACACCCACAGCTTCACCAACGCCCTGCGTTCCGCCCTGCGCGAAGACCCCGACGTGATTTTGATCGGTGAGATGCGCGACCCTGAAACCATCTCCCTCGCCCTGACTGCCGCCGAAACCGGCCACTTGGTTTTCGGCACGCTGCACACAACCGGTGCCGCCAAAACCATCGACCGTATTGTCGACGTATTCCCAGCAGGCGAAAAAGAAATCGTGCGCTCCATGTTGTCCGAATCCTTGCGCGCCATCATTTCTCAAACCCTGCTGAAAACCCACGACGGCAACGGCCGTGTCGCCGCACACGAAATCCTGATTTCCACACCGGCCGTGCGCAACCTCATCCGCGAAAACAAAATCGCCCAAATCAACGCCGCCCTCCAAACCGGTCAGGCCCACGGTATGCAAACCCTCGATCAAGCCCTGCAAACCCTTGTCCGCCAAGGCACCATCAGCCCCGAGCTGGCACACAGCAAGGCGCAAAACATCGAAAACCTCTCTGTTTTCTAAACCATCCTCAGGCCGTCTGAACCCTATCCTCCCGTTTTCAGACGGCCTTTCAGCCTGACCGAATACCCGTTTTAAAGAGAATCATCATGAGCGACCTCGCCCCTCTGCACGACCTGTTAAGCGAAATGGTGCAAGCCTACTCACAAAAAAACCAAGCACCGCACATCCCCACCCCGGCCGAAATCGGCACGCATCTTCATCCCCTGCTCGACCGCATGTGTGAAGAAGCCGAAAAACGCAACGCATCCGACATCTTCATCAGCGCAGGCTTTCCCCCTGCCATCAAAGTCGGCGGCACCCTCACGCCCATGCCCCACAAAGCGCTGACCGGCGCGGACACCGCCGCCATCGCCGAATCCACCATGAACCCCGACCAGCTCGAAGCCTTCAATCGCGACTGGGAAATCAACTATTCCGTCCAATCGCGCAGCAACACGCGCTACCGCGTCAACGCCTACCACGAGCAAGGCCGCGTCGGCATGGTATTGCGCCGCGTCAGCCAAGACATTCCCGAAATGAAGACCCTCGGTTTGCCCGAAAAACTCCAAGAGCTTGCACTCGCGCCGCGCGGCCTGCTGATCCTCGCCGGCCCGACCGGTTCGGGTAAGTCCACCACCATGGCCTCCATGCTCAACTACCGCAACCAAAAGCTGCCCGGCCATATCGTTACCATCGAAGACCCCATCGAGTTTATCTACAAACCTTGCCGCAGCATCTTCACCCAGCGCGAAATCGGCATCGATACCGACAACTGGAAAACCGCCGTTCAAAGCGCCATGCGTCAAGCGCCTGACGTCGTCTGCATCGGCGAAGTCCGCAGCGAAGAAAGCATGGAATACGCCCTCCAACTGGCTCAAACCGGTCATCTGTGCGTTTTCACCATCCATGCCAGCACAGCCTCCCAAACCATCGAGCGCATCATCAATTTCTATCCGGAAGACCGCCGCCAACAGGTTTTGATGGATTTGGCGTTAAACCTCGTCGGCATCATCGGCCAACGCCTCACCATCAAGAAAAACCGCCAACGCACGGCCGTTACCGACCTCCTGCTCAACACTCCGGCCATGCAGGACTTGATTTTCAAAGGCGAATTGCTGGAAATCCGCGACCTGATGGCACGCTCCGGCAGCAACGGCATGCAGACGTTCGACCAAAACCTCTTCAACCTCTACGCACAAGGCCAAATCGAACTCAGCGAAGCCCTGCGCCAAGCGGTATCCGCCAACGATTTGCGCCTGCGCATTCAAATGCACGACGAGGGCAACAATACCGAACGTCTCTACGACCGCATCAGCGACCTCAACCTGATGACCTAATGGCGCAAGCCAAACAAGGCCGTCTGAACGGATGTGGAAACGAAATCAAGTATTTTCCCGTATCCGTTCAGACGGCCTTATCCTATTTCAAACATTCTGAAACCGACTGAAAATCCTGTTAAAATCCAATCATTCACCTCATAACGAATAATAAACAACACCATCATGAACACTCCGCCGCTCAAACCTCTGATCATTGCCTCCCTGCCCGTCTTCGCCAGCGTATTCATCGCCGCCACCCTCGTTTGGCACTTCGATACACCCAAACTGGTTATGCCCTTCGTACTCGGCATTATTGCCGGCGGTTTGGTCGATTTGGACAACCGCCTCACAGGCCGTCTGAAAAACATCGTCATCACCGTTGCCCTGTTTACCCTCTCCTCATTGCTTGCCCAAAGCACCATCGGCACAGGCGTTCCCTTCATCTTGGCCATGACCCTGATGACTTTCGGCTTCACCATCCTCGGCACCGTCGGCCTCAAATACCGCACCTTCGCTTTCGGTGCGCTCGCCGTCGCCACCTACACCACGCTGACCTACACCCCCGAAACCTACTGGCTGACCAACCCCGTCATGATTCTGTTGGGCACTGTCCTATACAGCGTCAATACCCTGATCTTCCAAATCATCCTGCCCCACCGCCCCGTCCAAGAAACCGTTGCCAACGCCTACGACGCACTCAGCAACTACTTCGATGCCAAAGCCGACTTTTTCGACCCCGACGAAGCCGCATGGTTGGGCAACCGCCAAATCGACTTGGCCATGAGTAACACCGGCGTGATTACCGCCTTCAACCAATGCCGCGGCGCACTTTTCTACCGGTTGCGCGGCCAACACCGCCATCCGCGTACCGCCAAAATGCTGCGCTACTACCTCTGCGCGCAAGACATGCACGAACGCATCAGCTCCGCCCACGTCGATTACAGCGAAATGGCCGAGCAGCTCAAAAATACCGACCTCATCTTCCGCATCCGCCGCCTGCTCGAAATGCAAGGCCAGGCGTGCCGCAACGTTGCCGCCTCCCTGCGCAACAACAAACCCTACGCATACAGCAAACGCCTCGGCCGCGCCATGGAAGGCTGCCGCCAATCCCTCAGCCATTTTGCCGAGACCCATGCCGACAATGCCAACCTCCACAATATCCGTCGCCTGCTCGACAACCTCAGCAGCGTCGATTACCAACTGCGGCAACTGCAAAACGATGCGTCCCTTGCCGAAAACGACAACGCCAACACCCGCATCGCCGCCCTTGAAAACACCAAGTTCCGCAATATCGGCGAGACCGTCCTCAGCCAGCTCAATTTCGAATCCGGCGTCTTCCGCCATGCCACTCGCCTCTCCATCGTCGTGGCCGCAGCCTGCATCATCGTCGAAATCCTCCATCTCAACCTCGGCTACTGGATTCTGCTGACCGCCCTCTTCGTCTGCCAACCCAACTACACCGCCACCAAAAGCCGCGTGTACCAACGTATCGCCGGCACGATTCTCGGCGTGATTGTCGGTTCGCTCGTCCCCTACTTCACCCCGTCTGTTGAAACCAAACTCTGGATTGTCATCGCCAGCACCACCCTGTTTTTCATCACCCGAAGCTATAAATACAGCTTCTCCACCTTCTTCATCACCATCCAAGCCCTGACCAGCCTCTCGCTTGCCGGTTTGGACGTGTACCACGCCATGCCCATCCGCATCATCGACACCATCGTCGGTTCCGTTATCGCATGGGCTGCCGCCACCTACCTCTGGCCCGATTGGCGTTACCTCACTCTCAGCCACACCGCCGCCCAAACCATCACTGCCAACGGCCGTTATCTCGACGCCATCCTCGACCAGCTGCAAAACGGCAGCCGCGACGATTTCGACTACCGCCTTACCCGCCGCCAAGCCCATGAAAGCACCGCCGCCCTCAGCAGCACCCTGTCTGACATGAGCAGCAACCCGAAAAAATACCAAGACCGCCTGCAAGACGGTTTTACCCTGCTCAAAACCAGCTATGCGCTGACCGGCCATATTTCCGCGCTCGGCGCATACCGCGACCAAGTCCGAATCGACGGCAACGACGGCTTTGCGCCCTATGCCAAGCTAACCCACCACATCGCCGAGTTGCTGACCCAAATGCCCCAAACCGACCCCGAGGCTTTTGAAACGGCTATGACCCAAATCCGTCAGGAATTTGCCGAGCTTGAACAAAACACACAAGCGCAGCAAGACCACATCCTCAAACACCAGCTCGACCTGATCATCCGCCAGCTTACCCCGTGCTATCAGGCATTGCACCGACAAGCCGACGTAGAGGCCGTCTGAAAAGAGCCGGACGCTTTCCAGCCTGTTTAGCAACAAGTCTGCCAATCATCAGCGTTGAATCCAGCTGAACCCTTTCTCCAATAAACACCTAAAAACAAAAGGCCGTCTGAAACCTGATTTCCAGATTTCAGACGGCCTTTATTTTTAACAATCGATATTAAAACCGATTACGCGCTGCGTTTTTCCAAGGCAGCAACGGCAGGCAACTCTTTGCCTTCCAAGAACTCAAGGAACGCGCCGCCGCCGGTAGAAATGTAGCTGATTTGATCGGTTACGCCGAATTTGGCAATCGCCGCCAAAGTGTCGCCGCCGCCGGCAATCGAGAACGCATCGCTTTGGGCAATCGCTTCGGCCAATACTTTGGTACCGCCGGCAAATTGGTCAAATTCAAATACGCCGACCGGGCCGTTCCATACGACCGTACCGGCAGCTTTGAGTAAATCGGCCAAAGCAGCGGCAGATTTAGGGCCGATGTCCAAAATCATGTCGTCTTCGGCAACGTCGGCAATGTCTTTCACCACAGCTTCCGCATCGGCGGCAAAGGCTTTAGCGACAACCACATCGGTCGGCAGCGGTACGGAGCCACCTTTGGCCGCCATTTTCGCCATGATTTTTTTGGATTCTTCCACCAAATCGTGTTCGGCCAAAGATTTGCCGATGGCTTTGCCTTCTGCCAACAGGAAAGTATTGGCAATGCCGCCACCGACGATGAGTTGGTCGACTTTATCGGCCAAAGATTCGAGGATGGTCAGTTTGGTAGACACTTTGCTGCCGGCAACGATGGCAACCATCGGATGAGCAGGTTGTTTCAGGGCTTTGCCCAAAGCGTCGAGTTCGCCCGCCATCAACACGCCGGCGCAGGCAACCGGTGCGGCTTGGGCAACGGCTTCAGTCGAAGCTTGGGCACGGTGGGCGGTACCGAATGCGTCGTTGACGAACACGTCGCACAAAGAAGCGTAGGCTTTGCCCAGCTCCAAGTCGTTTTTCTTCTCGCCTTTGTTGATGCGCACGTTTTGCAACATCACAACATCACCGGCATTCAAGGTCGGTTTGTTTTCACGCCAGTCGTTCAATACTTTCACGTCTTTGCCCAACAGTTTGCCCAAATGCGCGGCAACAGGCGCTACATCGTCTTCAGGATGGAATTCGCCTTCGGTCGGACGGCCGAGGTGGGTCATCACGATCACAGACGCGCCGTTGTCCAAGCAGTATTTGATGGATGCGAGCGAAGCGCGGATACGGGTGTCGTCGCTGATGTTGCCGTCTTTAAACGGTACGTTCATATCGGCGCGGATCAGAACGGTTTTACCTTGAACATTTTGTTCGGTCAGTTTCAAAAATGCCATGATGATTCCTTTGTGATGGTTGGAAACGGGAATGTTTGGGATTATCCGCGAATGAGGCGCGACGGTAAAGATTGGCAACGGCCGCGCTTGATGTGAATCAGCAGATAAGGCTGCAGGCCGTCTGAAATATTCGGCCAATCTTTCAGATTTTCCGCTATACTTTGGCAATTGATTTTCATTTTACGGATTAAACCATGTTACGCCGAATTGCTTTAATGCTTGCCTTCGCGCTACCTGCCGCCTCATGGGCGCAGACGCTTTCTGAAACCCTGCCCAACGGTCTGGAAATCATCGTCAAAGAAGACCACCGCGCGCCTGTGGCCGTTTCGCAGATTTGGTACAAAATCGGCAGCGTGGATGAAAAACCGGGCAAAAGCGGCCTGAGCCACGCTTTGGAACACATGATGTTTAAAGGCACGAAAGACGTCCCCTCCGGCGAGTTCAACCGCCGCGTGTCCGAGCTGGGCGGGCAAAACAATGCCTATACCAACCGTAATGAAACGGTGTATTACGAAAACGTCGCCGCCGCCAACCTGCCCGAGATTCTGAAGCTCGAAGCCGACCGCATGCACAACCTCAACTTCAGCGACAAAGAATTCCTCAACGAGATGAACGTCATCCGTGAAGAACGCCGCCAGCGCACGGAAGACACGGCCGACGGCAAAATGTGGGAGCAAGCCTATCTTGCCGCCTTTACCCAACCGTCCATGCGCGCCTCCGTCATCGGCTACATGAAAGATTTGCACACCCTAAAAGCCGACGACCTGCGCGCGTGGTACAAACAGTATTACGCGCCCAACAATGCCGTATTGGTCATTGTCGGCGATGTCGATGCCAAACAAACGCTTCAGACGGCCGCCAAACTCTTTGGCGATATTCCGGCCAAAGCCCAACCGCCGCGCAACAAGCTCCATACCGAACCCTATTTGCGCAAGCCTGTTACGGTTAAAGCCACTTCTCCAGTCACACACCAGCCACTGATTGCTATCAACTTCCGTGTGCCGAAACTCCAAAAATTCGATGACACGATGCCTTTCGCCCTCGACATCCTCTCCGATATTTTGGCAGGCAACGCGTCCAGCCGTTTTGATAAAAACCTCGTGCGCGGCAAACAAACCGCATTGAGCGCAGGCACGCATTACGACATCATCAGCCGTGAAATGCCGCTGTTCAGCGTCATGGCCATGCCTGCCGAAGGCGTGAAAACCGATACTTTGATTGCCCAGCTGCGCCAAGAAATCAAAGACATTGCCGACAACGGCGTTTCCGAAGAAGAATTGCAGCGCGTCAAAACCCAGGCAGCGGTCAGCGAAATCTACGCCAAAGACTCCATGTCTTCCCAAGCCTCCATGATGGGCCGCCTCGAAGCGCGCGGTTTCCAATATACCGACGAACAAGAAATCCACCGCCGCTTACAGGCAGTCAGCGCGCAAGAAGTACAGGCCGCCGCCCGGATGTTGACCGACGAGCGCATGAGTACCGTCATCATCGAGCCGCAAAAAACAGCCACCGCGCCAAGCAAAAAAGCTGCCAAACGCCGATAAACATCAGGCCGTCTGAAAGCCCATACCCTTTCAGACGGCCTTAACAGAAAGCCACAACATGAAACCCACCCTGCTCGCCCTTGCCCTACTCCTGCCCTTAAGCGTCCAAGCCGCCACCGACATCCAACGCTGGCGCAACCGCGACGGCACCCAAATTCTCCTTGTCGAACGCCACGAAAACCCCATCATCGACCTTGAAGTCAGCTTCAAGGGCGCAGGCAGCGTCGCCAATCCGGACGGCAAAAGCCAAGTTGCCGAATTTACTGCCGCCCTCCTGACCGACGGCACCCAAGAGCTGGACGAAGAAGCCTTCAATGCCGAAGCCGACAACATCGGCGCACAAATCAGCAGCGACAGCAATGCCGAAAGCGCGTCCGCAGGCTTCCGCAGCCTCAGCAAAGCCGACATCCGCGACAAAGCCGCCAACTTGCTCAACCACTCGCTGACCCGTCCGCGTTTTGACGAAGCCGTTTTCCGCCGCCGTCAAATCCAATCCATTACCGGCTTGCAACAACAAGAAACCACCCCCGACTACACCGCCACGCGCGAACTGACCAAACTCATCTACCCGAACCATCCCTACGGCAGCGGCGCAAACATAACCGTCGACAGCCTCAAACAAGTTAGTCTGGACGACATCCGCGCCTTCCACCGCACCCACTACGGCAAAGACAACGCCATCGTCGCCATCGTCGGCGACCTCAACCGCAAACAGGCAGAGCAACTGGTCGATCGCGTCCTCAAAGACCTGCCGGCCAAAGCCACCGCAACCCACGCCATCCCGCCCGTTCCCAAACAAACCGCCCAACGCCGCGACATCCCCTTTGCCGGCACACAAGCACAAGTCCTGCTCGGCACCTCCCTCATCAAACGCCACGACCCCGACTACTACGCCCTCGTTGCCGGCAACTACATCCTCGGCGGCGGCGGTTTCGACAGCCGCCTCATGAAAGTTTTGCGCGACCAACACGGCTACACCTACGGCGTATACAGCAGCCTCACCCCGGCAACAGAAGAAGGCACATTTACCGTTTCATACTCTACCCAAAAGAAAAACACCAAAGCCTCACTGGCCGACACCCAAGCCGTCATCGAGCAGTTTATCGCCGAAGGCCCGACCGAAGCCGAGCTGAAACAGGCCAAAGCCAACATCATCGGCAGCTTCCCCCTGCGCTACGATTCTAACGACAAACTGCTCAACTACCTGAGCCTGATCGGCCTCTACGACCTGCCCAACGACTACTTGGAAGTCTATCCCAAAGCCATCAACAGCCTGACCGTCGAACAAGTCCGCGACGCATGGCAACGCCGCGTCAAATTCAAAGACCTCAACACCGTCGTTGTCGGCGCAGAATAAAACGCTTTAAAACAACAGGCCGTCTGAAAGATTTTTCAGACGGCCTGTTGTCATTCTGTCGGTTTGCTGATCTTGCCATCAGAGGCCACTCTAATCAATAAAATATCGGTCACAATCAACTGTTGTTGTACATTTATAATGAAAGCAAAGACATCATAAATAGCATTTCTATTACTGAAACCGACAAATAAAAAGGCCGTCTGAAAGAAACCTTGAAACAGGTTTCAGACGGCCTTTTTTAACCGGTTTATTGTTTATTCAACCGTTACCGATTTAGCCAAGTTACGCGGTTTGTCCACGTCTGTACCGCGTTCAAGGGCGGCGTGGTAAGACAGGAGCTGCACGGGGATGGTGTGCACAATCGGCGAGAGTACGCCGACGTGGCGTGGGGCGCGGATAACGTGCACGCCTTCGGTAGCGTTGAAGTTGCTGTCGAGGTCGGCGAAGACAAAGAGTTCGCCGCCGCGTGCGCCGACTTCCTGCATGTTGGCTTTCACTTTGTCCAACAGGCTGTCGTTCGGGGCAATCACGACAACGGGCATATTTTCGTCCACCAAGGCCAACGGGCCGTGTTTCAACTCACCCGCAGGATACGCTTCGGCGTGGATATAGGTAATCTCTTTCAGCTTCAATGCGCCTTCAAGGGCGATTGGGAAGTGGATACCGCGGCCGAGGAAGAGTGCGCTGGTTTTCTTGGCAAATTTTTGCGCCCAAGCGGCGATTTGCGGCTCCAGATTGAGAGCGTGCTGAATGCTGCCCGGCAGTTGGCGCAGTTCTTCAACGTATTCACGCGCTTGTTCGTCAGAAACCAGGCCGCGCTGTTTGCCCAAGGTAACGGCCAGGCCGAACAGGACAACCAGTTGGGTCGTGAACGCTTTGGTAGAGGCAACGCCGATTTCTGCACCTGCGCGGGTGTACAGTACCAATTCGCTTTCACGCGGTAGTGCGGATTCCATCACGTTACAAATAGACAGGCTGTGTTTGTGTCCCAAGGATTGCGCGTATTTCAGGGCTTCCATGGTATCCAAAGTTTCGCCGGATTGGGAAATGGTGATGACCAATTGTTTCGGATCGGCAATCACGTCGCGGTAGCGGTATTCGCTGGCAATTTCGACGTCGGTTGGCACTTTGGCAATGGATTCGAGCCAGTATTTGGCGGTCAGCGCGGCATAGTAGGACGTACCGCAGGCAAGGATTTTGATGCTGTGGATATCGTCGAACACGTCGCGGGCGTTGGCACCGAAATTTTCAGGTTCGAAACCGCCGTCCAAGAAGACTTCGGCAGTATCGGCGATGGCGCGGGGCTGTTCGTGGATTTCTTTTTGCATGAAGTGGCTGTATGGGCCCAACTCCAAAGAAGCCAAAGATAATTCGGACACTTTAATCGCGCGTTCGGTTTGCGCACCGGTTTTGTCGAGCAGTTTTTCGATACCGTTTGCGTTCAGCAGGGCGATGTCGCCGTCTTCCAAGTAAGCGATGCGGCGGGTAAAGGCGATCACGGCGGATACGTCGGAAGCGATAAAGGTTTCTTGGTCGCCCAAGGCTACCAACAGTGGGCAGCCCATGCGCGCAACAACCATTTGTTCAGGGTTGTCTTGTGCGATAACGGCAATGGCGTACGCACCGTGGAAACGGGCAGTCGCAGCTTGGACGGCTTCAAACAGTTTGCCACCGTTTTGCGTGTATTCGTGGTTGACGCTGTGGGCGATGACTTCGGTATCGGTTTGCGATTCAAAGGTGTAACCCAACGCTTGCAGGCGTTCGCGTTCGGCTTCAAAGTTTTCGATGATGCCGTTGTGGACAACCGCGATCATGCCGCCGGAAATGTGAGGGTGGGCGTTAGGCTCGGTTACGCCGCCGTGGGTTGCCCAACGGGTATGGCCGATGCCGATATGGCCGAACACGCCATTTTCACGTGCTGCATCTTCCATCAGCTGAACACGGCCGACACGGCGGACGCGTTTGATTTTGCCGTCCATGTTTACGGCAATACCCGACGAATCGTAGCCTCGGTATTCAAGGCGTTTGAGACCGTCGGTCAGAAAATCGACTACATTGTGATTGGCGCGAATAGCACCTACGATACCGCACATATAAGTTCCTTAGTATCAAAAGTTTGAAAAAATGACTGCTGCTCCGGCTCCCGAAAGCGGCAGTCGGAAAACGCCGTTTTATATTCATTGAAACGGCAAATCTGGGTTTCAGACGGCCTGTTGTTTCTCAAGGCCGTCTGAAAACAAATAAAAGACCAGCCTTACTTCTTATCGCCTTTTTCCGGACGCACCCAGCCTTCGATGACGGTTTGGCGAGAACGGGCGAGAACGAGTTTGCCGTCTTCGCAGTTGCGGGTAATCGCGCTGCCCGCGCCTGTCGTCACTTTGTTGCCGAGGGTAACGGGAGCAACCAGTACACAGTTTGAACCGATGCGCACTTCGTCGCCGATGATGGTTTTGTGTTTGTTCACGCCGTCGTAGTTGGCAATAATCGTGCCGGCACCGAAGTTGGTTTTGCTGCCGATCTCGGCATCACCGATGTAGGTGAGGTGGTTGGCTTTGGTGCCGTTGCCGATGGTGGCGTTTTTGACTTCGACGAAGTTACCGATGTGTACATCATTAGCCAGTTTGGCTTGCGGACGCAAACGGGCGTATGGGCCGATTTGGTTGTTTTCACCGACTTCGCAACCTTCAAAATGGGAGAATGGGGCGATTTTGGTGTTGGCACCGATTTTGGCGTTTTTGATCACGCAATTGGCACCGATTTCGACGTTGTCGCCGAGTTCGACTTCGCCTTCGATGACGACGTTGACGTCAATCACGACATCTTGTCCGTGTTTCAGACGGCCTCGTAAATCAAAACGTGCTGGATCGCGCAGGGTGACGCCTGCTTTGAGCAATTCTTGCGCCTGTTCGGTTTGGAAAATACGCTCGAGTTCGGCCAGTTGGAGTTTGTTGTTCACGCCGGCAGCCAGATGGGAGGCACGGACTTGGACGGGATGAACTTTGATGCCGTCGGCAACGGCTTTGGCGATGAGGTCGGTCAGATAGTATTCGCCTTGGGCATTGTTGCTGGAAAGGCTGTTCAACCAAGCTTCAAGTTTGGCGTTGGGCAGAACCAAAATGCCGGTATTGATTTCTTTCACGGCTTTTTGGGCGGCATCGGCGTCTTTTTCTTCGACAATGGCGGTTACGCTGCCGTTACTGTTGCGGATGATGCGGCCCAAACCTGTCGGGTCGTTGGGCACGTCGGTCAGCAGGCCGACTTCGTCACCTGCGGCTTCGAGCAGGGTTTCGAGGGTGGCTGCGTCAATCAGGGGAACGTCGCCGTACAACACCAGCGTGCGGCCTTCGGCAGACAGGTGCGGCAGGGCGGTTTTGACGGCGTGGCCGGTACCGAGCTGTTCGGTTTGTTCAACCCAAACAACATCGCGTTTGACGGTATCCAAGACCTGCTCTTTGCCGTGGCCGATGACGACGCAGATGTTTTGGGGATTCAGGGAGGCGGCGGTATCGATAACGCGCTCAACCATGGGAAGGCCGCCGATGCGGTGCAGCACTTTGGGCATTTTGGAATACATGCGCGTGCCTTTGCCGGCGGCGAGGATGACGATATTTAAAGCTGTCTGAGCCATGATACGGTTTCCGTTGTCGTTGTTTGAGGCCGTCTGAAAAGTGTGGCAACAAGTGTTGGTTGTTTTTCACTCCGTTTCAGACGGCCTTGGGGATATTGTTATTCGGTTACTGGCTGTTGGTTGGCAAATTGCGGTTTTTGCCAATGTTGGCCGCGTTCGCCGTGTTCAGCATGATCCGCTTGATTGGATTGGACGGCGCGGCGCTCTGGGCGGAACTGGTTGTAATTCATGTTTTTAGAATAAGTACCGTCCTGATAAACGATAGGTGTGCCGGTAGCATATTTTTGGCGTACGGCGGTACGGCCGGATTCGTTGGTGTAGGTTTCCCAAGAGCAACCGGCCAAAACGGCGGCAGTGGTCAGAATTAAAGCGAGTTTACGCATGATGTTGTCCTTGTTTTTAAATGTCGGCAATACCGTGTATTGTACTTGTTTTTGCAAAACTTCACGGCAGTTTTGTGCAAACTTCAAGCAAACCCTGCATATCTTTCGCTATGCCGTCGGCAAATGGCAGCGGATGGGCCTTTTCGCCATACCAAACGGTCTTCATGCCCAAGGCTTTGGCTTGGTGCAGATTGTCGGCGCTGTCGTCCACCATAATGCACTGTTCGGGTGTGACGCCCAACAGGCGGCAGACGTTGAGATAGGCCTGCGGATTAGGTTTGTAGAGCAGGCCGAAGTCGTCCGTGCCGAACAAGCCGTCAAAATGCGCTTCCAAGCCCAACGCCTCAACCAATGCGCGGACATAAAACGAAGGCCCATTGGAAAATACGGCTTTTCGCCCTTTCAGACGGCCTAAAACGTCATCAGTTCCATCCATACCCTCCACCTTTGCCAAAATTTGCTTAAGTGGATGACTTTCAAGCAAAAATTCATCGATATCAACTTCGGGATGATGGATTTGCAAACCGGCAAGCGTCGCGCCGTATCGGTGCCAATAATCTTGGCGCAGTTGGGAGGCGGCTTCTTCGGAAAGCTTCAGACGGCCTGCCATGTATTCGGTCATGGCGCGGTTGATGATGTAGAAAATGCCGGCTTCGGCATTGTGCAAAGTGTTGTCGAGGTCAAACAGCCAAACGGGGGAATAATTCATATCGTGCCTTGATATGCAGATTTTGTTATGATATTTCGTATTTTACCCGCACAAAGGAAAGAGAATGAAACTGAAATTGTCCGCAGTGGCTCTATTACTTGCCTCGGCAAACCTGTACGCCCAAACCGAAGTACGTTTGGCCGTGCACAAATCCTTCAGCCTGCCCCAATCCGTCATCGCGCAATTTGAAAAAGCCAACGATGCCAAAGTGTCCGTCATCAAGGCAGGCAGTGGCAACGAAATGCTCAACAAGCTGATTTTGAGCAAGGCCAACCCGATTGCCGATGCGGTTTACGGTTTGGACAACGCCAACATCGGCAAAGCCAAATCCGCCGGCATCCTCGCCGCCAGCCAACCCAAATCCGCACCCGTAACCGCTTCCCTGCCCGATGCTCTGGCCGTTGATTACGCCTATGTCGCCATCAACTACGACAAAAAATGGTTTGAACAGAAAAAACTGCCCCTGCCGCAAACCCTGCAAGATTTGACCAAACCGGAATATAAAAACCTTCTGGTAACCCCGTCTCCCGCCACATCCTCGCCTGGCCTCTCCTTCCTCTTGGCCAACATCGGCGGCATGGGTGAAGAAGGTGCGTTCAAATGGTGGGCGCAAATGCGCCAAAACGGCGTGAAAGTTGCCAAAGGCTGGAGCGAAGCCTACTACACCGACTTCACCCAAAACGGCGGCGCCTATCCCCTCGTGGTCAGCTATGCCACCAGCCCGGCGGCCGAAGTCCACTACTCCAAAGGCAAATACAGCACCCCACCCACCGGCAACCTCTTCCTCAAAGGCGGCACATTCCGCCAAGTTGAAGGCGCGGCCGTTTTGAAAGGCACAAAACAACCCGAACTGGCAGCCAAACTGGTGAGCTGGCTGCAAAGCGGCGAAGTGCAAAAAGCCCTGCCTGCCGAAATGTGGGTCTATCCGGCTGCCAAAAATACGCCGCTGCCCAAAGTATTCGAGTTTGCCCAAACCCCGAAACACAGCGATTCCCCCAACCGCACCGACATCAACACTAAACAAAAACAATGGGTGAGCCGTTGGAGCAAAACCGTTTTACGTTAAACCGAAAAACTTAAAAACACATCAAGGCCGTCTGAAAAAACAAATCATTAGTTTTTCAGACGGCCTTGTTTTACAATGACCTTTTAAACAACTTTACACGCACACACAATTATGAATTTCGATCTTCAAGTCCTCTCTTCGTTCTCCGGCTGGGAACAACTCGCCCAAACCGGCATGTCTTTCGGTACCAACCTGCTGGCCGCCTTAGCCATCTTCTTTATCGGCCGCTGGGTCGCCACGCGCGTGGTGACACTGATGAAAGCCGCGCTGACGCGCGCCAAAGTCGATAAAACGCTGGTCAGCTTCCTCGGCAACGTCGCCAACATCGGCCTGCTGATCCTCGTCATCATCGCCGCACTGGGCAAACTCGGCATTCCGACCACTTCCGTTACCGCCCTGATCGGTGGCGCAGGTTTGGCGGTTGCTTTGTCTTTGAAAGACCAACTGTCCAACTTCGCCGCCGGTGCGCTGATTATCCTGTTCCGCCCATTTAAAGTCGGCGACTTTATCCGCGTCAACAGTTTTGAAGGCATCGTCCGCGAAATCAAAATGGTGCAGACCTCTTTGAGCACGCCGGACAACGAAGAAGTCGTCCTGCCCAACAGCGTGGTCATGACCAACAGCATCACCAACCGCTCTTCCCTGCCCCTGTGCCGCGCCCAAGTCGTTGTCGGCGTCGACTACGCCTGCGACTTGAAAGCCGCCAAAGCCGCCGTATTGAGAGCGGCAACCGAGCATCCATTATGTGTTCAAACCGAAGAACGACCTGCCGTCGTATACATTACCAACCTTGGCGACAGCGCCATCGAAATTACCCTTTGGGCGTGGACGCAAGAAGAAAATCTCGGCCCGTTCCGATTCGCTCTGAACGAGCAAGTAGTTGAAAACCTGCGCGAAGCCAACATCAACATCCCATTCCCACAATGTGATGTCCACCTCATTCAGCCGAAAGACTGATTTCAGCTTTCAGGCCGTCTGAAACCCGGCAGGTCAAACGCCCGCCCCATTCCACCCTTTTCTATAAGGAGCCGCCATGTCCCATCTGCAAACCATCGCCGAACACCTGACCAGCCGCCGCCAAACCGTTACCTGCGCCGAGTCCTGCACCGGCGGCCTGCTTGCAGGTGCGCTGACTTCCCTCTCTGG
The DNA here is from genome assembly GCF_051957055.1 of Neisseria sp. P0020.S005. NCBI lineage: Bacteria > Pseudomonadati > Pseudomonadota > Betaproteobacteria > Neisseriales > Neisseriaceae > Neisseria > Neisseria sp. P0020.S005. Next base: position 19,327 of record NZ_JBQCWV010000002.1, read on the forward strand.
CAGCTCGCAATGGTTTCATCAAAGCTTCGTCACATACAGCAACCAAGCCAAACAAGACCGCCTCGGCGTCATGCCCGACACCTTGCTGAAACACGGCGCGGTCAGCCGCGAAACCGTCTATGAAATGGCACGCGGCGCAAAAGCCGTCGCGCAGGCAGATTACGCCTTGAGTATTTCCGGCATCGCCGGCCCTAGCGGCGGCAGCGCGGCCAAACCGGTCGGCACAGTCTGGTTTGGCCTGGCAACGCCCGAAGGTTCGTTTGAGCAAACCGCGCTATTCACAGGCGACCGTGAAGCAGTAAGGGCGCAAGCCGTCGAATACGCATTGGCTTTCTTGGCGGAACATTTGGTTTGATAGAAAAAACACAGGCCGTCTGAAATCTGGAAATCAGGTTTCAGACGGCCTTTAAATTCCTATTGAATGAAAGTGCTTTAACTCTTTTCAGTTTTTTGCATCTGTATCACCCTACCAGCAGACTCAATAGTTTCCTTCCGGTGCGCTACCATGATTTTAGTAATATTGAGCAATTTCAGGTTTTCATTAATCGCCAATTCATTTTTCATGTCTAGATTACTAGTTGCTTCATCTAAAAATAGGATACGCGGCCTTTTGTAAAGTGCGCGAGCTAGAATAACACGCTGCTTCTGTCCACCGGACAAGGCATTACCCATATCACCAATCAGGGTTTCGTACTCCATCGGCATTCTGATAATATCTTCATGTATCATCGCAATAGCCGCACATTGCACTATTAATTCCATATTTGGCGTTTCATCAAAAAAACAGATGTTTTCAGCAATCGAGCCTGCAAATAATACATCATCCTGCGTCACCGTACCGCTCAAGCCGCGGATGAATTTGGGCGAGAGTTTGTGAATATCATGTCCATTCACTAATACTTTACCCGACTCAGGCTTAAGATTACCGATTAAAATATTCATCAGCGTTGATTTACCGCAGCCGGAACTACCCGTAAAAGCTATGGATTCTCCCTGTTTGATATTCAGGCTAAAATTTTGCAGAACATAGGGTTCACTGTCGGAGTAGCGGAACGACACATTTTCTACGGCAATATCAATATCGCCCGAAACCTCGGGAACATAGGGATCTGCAACTTCTTCCGCTTCCGTTTCGGTCAATACAATGTCCGCAAGGCGCTCGGCATACAGCCCCAACATTTTGATTTTGATGTATTGGTTGACCAAATCGCCCACCCGGTTTTCAAACTGGTCTTTGTAGGCAAGGAAAGCCATCAGCGCGCCAACGGAAAACACGCCGTCCAATACGCGGGTTGCGCCCAGATAGATGATGACGATGCCTTCGATGCCGAACAAAAGTTTGTTGGCGAAATCGAAAACGTTGGTCAGCTTCAGGGTGGTCAGATGGGCATTGACGGTATCGACAAACAACGTCATCCATGAGCTGTGGCGCTGTTCGTCTTTCTCAAACAGTTTGACGGTATGAATGCCGCGCACGGTTTCCATGAAATAAGTGTTTTGCTTGGCTTCATGAACAATGTTTTCTTCGGTCGCATTACGCAGCGGATAATAGGCCGCGATGCGGATGATGATGTACAACACCAGCGCAATCAATACGACAACGGTCAGCATCGGGCTGTAAAAAAACATCAATCCCAAAGTAAAGACCGCCATAATGCCGCTCAAAACGGTTTTAAACGCAGTAGAAGTCAGCGTGTCCTGAATGTCGTCGATGGCGTGAAAGCGCGATATTACGTCGCCCAAATGCCGTTTGCTGAAATAATCGCTGGGCAGCTCGAGCAGGCGTTTGAACATATTCGCCTTCCATTGTACGTTCAGCGTAGTCGTCAGATGCATATTGACCCATGCCTGAAGTAAGGAAGTCAGTTGTTCGATGATTTTCAGTAAGCCGAATCCGAGTGCCAGCGTCAGCAAAAGATTTCGGTCGGCGGAAACAATCACATGGTCGATAACCCATTGAGTGAAAAACGGGCTGACCAAACCGAAAATTTCTAAAGCAAACGCCAAAATCAAAACCTGAACCAGCGATTTGCTGATGCCGGTAATGCCTTTGACCAAAGAGGAAATTTTAACTTTCTGCTTGTCGTTTTTCGCTTCGAAATGCGTGTTCGGCCACATTTCCAGCGCAATGCCGGTAAATTTTTGCGACACTTCCTCCATCGGAATTTTCCGCATTCCGACAGCGGGATCCATGATGGTAATACCGTTTTTGCCGACTTCTTTCAAGACTACAAAATGGTTCAAATCCCAATGCAGGATACAGGGGGTTTTCAAATTGGGCAGGTCGTTCAAATCCAAACGTAGCGGACGCGAAGTTAGGTTCAAATCGTTGGCGTAATGCACGATATTCGCCATGGTAGTACCCGTCTGCGAAATCGAATATTTCTGCCGCAATGTGCGCAAATCCGTGTGATAGCCGAAATAGCCCGCAATTGCAGTCAGACATGCCAAGCCACACTCAGCAATTTCCGTCTGCAAAACCACCGGCAGTTTTTTACTGAATCCAAAAGATAAACGTTCCAAATAACTCATCGACCTAACTCCCCTGCAATGCTGTAAAGTGGATCGAGTACCCATTCATAAAGTTTCTTACGCTCGTTCAGGATGTCGGCCTCCAAAGCCATCCCCATCTGTAACGGTTTTTCTTCACCATAAACCTTAACAGTCTGCTTTTCTGGCTTAACCTTCACTAGATAAACTGACTCGTTCGGGCGAGATGGATTTTCTTCCGTATCAGCAGGATAAACACCACCCAAATTGGCAAGCTCCTGTTTGCCCATAGCCGTTTTCGCAATAGAAATGATTTTGCCTTCGGCATGACCGAATTTCTGATAAGGATAAGCCTGATAACGCAGAATCACTTTATCGTCAGGCTTGATAAAGCCGATGGCATTGCTCGGCACATAAAGATTCGCCACCAAATCCGTCTTGCCCGGCACAATGCTCAGCAACAGGGTTGAAGCCGTTACCTGCTGCCCGACCTCTACATTGGACGTACTGACATAACCCGACTTGCTCGCACGGATGACCTGTTCCTGCTGGGAATCCAGATTCAGCGTTTCCTGCGTAATTTCCGCCACGCTGCGGTTCAACTGACTCAATTCCGTCTGCTGTTTTTCGGGCAGGGTTTTCAAAGTCTGCCGCTGCGCATTCAACTCGCGGACAATGCCAGACTCTTCCCGCCGCAGTGCATTCAGTTGGGACAGTTGGTCGAGGCGGCCGTTTTCATAGTCCATCATCTGCTGTTCTGAAATAAAGTCCTGTTTCAAAAGAGGACGGTATTTCGCAATCAACTCTTCGGCAAGCGCCACACGCTTTTTCTGTCCCGAAATCTGGCTGCGCACATCGGCGAGCTGGTTTTCCAGACGGCTGATGCTGTCGGAAGTCGTTCGCACTTCCCCTTCCTGCAACTTCTTCTGTCGCTCGATTTCATGAAGCAGCATTTCCTTTTTCGCTTCCGCCTCCTTGACCAGACGATCGCGGATATTGCCCTCACCGTTGTAACGCGGCATCGAAAGCTTCAGCAGAACATCGCCTTCTTGTACAAAATCGCCTTCTTTCACCATTTTCTCGGTAACGATGCCGGTATCCGCAGGATAAACCCGCACCAAGCCCGACACAGGCATCAACTGCCCCTCGACATTGGTCTTGCGCGTATAGCTGCCGAAAAAGGCAAACAATAAAATCGCCGCCGCCGCCGAAGCCGCACAGCCCGTCAGAAACACAAAAGAAAACGGGCGGGTCATGACGACATGCCCCGTCCACTTGTTCTTCTTCGCCTCGAAAATCTCAGGGCGGAAAAAACTGTTGTTATTTGACATTTATTACACTCGATTTCTCAATACGTCGTCTGAAAAACATCCTAAAGCATATCAACCACTATTTCAAACTGTTCAAGCCAACGGCAATTCCGCACAAAAAGCCGACAATCACGACAATGCTGAAAATAATGACATAAAGGGTTTTAGTTTTCTTGTCTTGAATCATAGTATTTTTTATTGAAAAATTTGTTCAGAAGCAGGATAAGCGGTACGAATATCAACGTGGAAACAGCAGCATGGCGTAGCAACTTGGCAAAATTCGGATAAATGAAAAAATACGACATTACCAAGATTACCGAAAAGTAAACCACGCCCGAAACCGCCGCATTTTTCAATAATTTTTTGGTGTTTTTTTCAATCTTCTTCATAGGCATACTCCCTTTTCGACAAATGACAATAAATAACAGTCATGGCAAGGATGACGATTGTCCAGAATATATTGGTTTTTGTAGGCTTCAGGCAGCATGGGGTAAACAAACCAATGCAGAACAGAAAATAGGATGCTTGATAGAAAAACAACTTTCAAATCGATAAATTTTTTCATATGCGCCGCAACGAATAATCAGCAAACAATCCCAAAAACAAAAACATCAAAAATGCCTTGGCATAAACGGCAAAAACATTCCACACGAATCCATAACGGTAAAGCTCATAGCACCAACCGCATACCGCCATCAGACAGAATACGGCAAAGACATATTTGCACACAGTCAAAACAGCCTGAAACCGCTTGCCTTTACCAAAAATCCGATCGCCGTCCATACGATAAACCGTCCCTACCTACTCTTCCGTTCAGTTTTTCAAAAGTTTTTCGCCCGCCAAGGTCATGAGAAATATAAACAGTGCCGATAAAAAACCAAGCAATAGCGAACGGGATAAAGCGTATTTGAAAAAAATAATACACCGCAGACAAGACGGCGAATACGGCAAAGTCCAAAAACAATATCGATTTCAAGCTGCGCTTTTTATTCATCTCGATTTTCCAAAACCATTCCAAACAACATGTCGTCTGAAAAGCTGCTGCCCGTCAAAGCAACCGCATGGGCATCCTTACCTAAACGGCTGCACCTTCGGGACAGAACCTTATCCGATCAAAACCATCTCATCCACCACGGAAAGCTGATGACAGGAAGGACGCAGCCTCCTTCGGTAATACCGCCGGAAATTTTCTCCAAGTCGCTGATGTTCAGTTGTTTCATAACAGACTCCTTAAGTTGTTGTTGACCGTTTGAAATTCGGTTGCCTAATTTGCTTGACGCAAACGGATTCCGAAAAACAAAACATAAATGGTTTTATATTTTTCCATCATAATAAGTTATCAAATAATTCGCCGAGCCAATAGGAGCTTACTTAAGTTTTTTCTTATTAAAAGTCTTATTTAAAATAAAATTTAATGGCAAAAAAATTAATGTGGAAATAACCGTAAATTTTAGGGATTCTACAAAGGTTGGGTAAATAAAAAAGTAAGAAAAGATAAACATAAACAGGAAGAAAAAACCACCCGAAACGAATAAAGAATTTTTTAATTCCATGACAAACCCTTGTAATTAAAATAATATGATTGTTAAGAAGATAGCCTGATAAAATTATCAAGCTATCTTTTCATAAAGATAATACTAACGGGAACAGATTACCATGCGTCGTTAATTACTGCTCCACCGAAACCGGCAACAAAACCGCCTGCCGCTCCTAATCCCGCACCAAGAGGACCACCGACTGAGCCAGCAATGCCACCACCAACTGCACCAGCACCACCTATAGCAGCAGCTCTGCCCCAGTTGACATTGCCCCAATTCCAACCACCAGCAATCAAATCCAATTCTTCCATAGTCAATTCACGGACAAAAGAATCGTTCATAGCTAAAGTTTGCATAATAATCTCCTCAAGATTAAGTTTGATAAAAGGCATAAAGCCCGTTTAAAACTGGAAGGCGACTCTCTGCCTCCCCTCTTACGGAGAAAGAAAGCAATTCTGCGAAAAATGTTTTCTTTCTCTGTATCCTTATACCGAATCTATGATTCAGTTGTTGCGCACGGCTTCGCGGGCTTCTTTCCATGCGTCGCTCAAAGCGTCGCCGGCTTTGGAGAAGCCGTTGCCCATTTCTTTCCAAAAATCTTTCCAGTCTTTTCGGAAATCTTTGAAGTTATAACCGCCTGCCACTTGTTCCAATTCGTGCTGTTTTAAATCTTTCATAATTACGACCTCATAGTTACGTTAGTTAAAGTTACAATAACATTTAAGCATTTGCTGTTTCAACTATTAATTTATTAATGGGACAATAAAGAATTAGAATTAGTTCTGTTTGTTTTTGTATAACGTCGTAAAGATAATTCAGATTGTTTCTACCACAGTTGAATTAAAACTCTTTTACCTTACCCCATGAAAGATCATATCTAATCTTTTAGTTAAGACCATTTATGTTTTAAGACATACATGTACCAAATCATCATATAATTACAAATGTTAAGCTTTATGATTTTTTGTTATTAATTTTAAATACCATATAATAATTTCTTAACTGCTTTTATATGCTTTTAAAATATTTTTTATTCAAATAAACTATTTTAAAAAGAAATGCTCTAACTAATTTATTTTGTGGAAACATAACTCATGTCTGATATTAAACTGGCACTTTGGTGTATTTTACCCGTTTGTCTAATTTCTCCTTCAGCACATTCTTTCACTCTGTTTGATGCTTGGCAGGCCGCGTTGGAATATTCTGCCGATTATTCTGCTGCAAAATATGAGCGTGATGCGGAAGCTGCAAAAAAAGTTCAAGCCCGGGCAGAGCTTCTGCCTCAGGCAAGTGCCAATTATCAATATCAGAGACAGCCTTATTCTCTCTCATCTAATACGCAAAGCAATGGTTGGAATGTTCAAGTCAGCCAGGTATTATTCGACCGTAGCAAGTTTGCACAATATAAACAGGGAAAATTAGCGGAAGAGATGGCGGATATCCGATTGGATAACAGTGGCAACGAATTGCAAATAGCGGTGGCAAACGCTTATTTTGACGTATTAATGTACAGGGATAAACTAAAAGCTATTCGTGAGGAAAAAGCGGCTTATGAGAAACAAGTAAAGCGCGCACAGGAAATGTTCCATCAGGGAGTTGCAACAGTGCTGGACACTCATGAAGCCATGTCAGGTTATGATAATGCGCTGTCCAAGGAAGTAGATACACTAACCAATCTGAGAACAGCAGAAAATACACTTGCTAACCTGACGGGGCTGGACCCCAACGAAATCACTGTATTAAAAATGAAGGATGGAAACGATACTATTGATTTATTAGATAATTCCCAAGAATACGAATGGCAGTCTTTAGCAGAAGTACATAATCCAGAGTGGCAATTGCAACGTAAAAATCTTGAAAATGCAAGACAAGAAGTAAAGGTTGCAAAAGGAGCACGGATACCGACGGTAACGGTTAACGGTGGTTATACGGACAACAGAGGTACCTATCACTACGATTACAGTGCATACGGAGCAAGCAGTTTTGACCAAGACTACCGAAGCAAAGGGGCAATGTTCAATATCCAGATCAGCATGCCACTTTTTACAGGCGGAAAAATATCAGGAAGAATTAAGGAAGCCGCATCACGAGAAATGCAGAATCGTGAGCTTCTGACAGCTGCAGAGCGCAAAATTCGCCTAGATATTAAGCAAGCGTATTACACAATCCACAGTAATAAAATGCAGATCATGGCACAACAACGTCTTTTGGAAAGTAGTCGTGCTAAACTGGAAGCAACCCGTTTGGGGAGACAGGTCGGAGTCCGCAATAATTTGGAAGAAACACAGGCACAACAAGCTGCATCAGATGCAGAACAAAAACTTGCCGAAGCTAAATACAGCTATATCAAAGCCTATTTACGATTGTTACAAAGTGCAGGGGTATTAAAAGATGAAAACCGTATCCGTAGGTTGAGTGCAGCTTTATTCTAATTCTGTCATTGATATAACAAAGCCTAAGATTAGTCTTTTATCATAAAATATTAAATAGATAAAAAGGCCGTCTGAAATCTGGAAATCAGGTTTCAGACGGCCTTTTTATTTATCTATTCAAACCATCGGCGGATTTATACGCCCAAAAGCTCTTTGCCGAGGAAACTGCCTTTTTCGACACCCGGCAGGACGAAGAAATAGCCGCCGCCAAACGGGCTGATATATTCCTCCAGCGGCTCACCGTTGAGCAGGTTTTGCACGAAGATGAAGCCGTCGGCAAGGTTGGCCTGATAGCAGATGAACACCAAACCGACATCGAGCTGGCCGTTGGCGGCGAGGCCGCGCGAGTAGTTGAAGGCGCGGCGGTAGAGCAGGTGTTTTTTCATAAACTCCGGATCGCGCGGGTTGGCAAGGCGCATATGGCTGTCTTTGGGCGTGATTTTGCCGTCGGGGTCTTTGGCGAAATCGGCGGTGTCGCCTTCTTTTTTACCGTCCATGGGCGCGCCGCTGTATTTGCGCCGGCCGAAAATATCGGTTTGTTCCTGCATCGGGGTGCGGTCCCAAAACTCGACAAAGTGGCGGATGAGGCGGACGGCTTGATAGCTGCCGTTTTTCGCCCATGCCGGTTCGTCCAAGCTGTTGGCGGCAACGCCCGTCCACAGGACTTGATCGGCGACTTTGGGATCTTCGACTTTGGGATTGCCTGAGCCGTCGCGGAAACCTAAAAGATTGCGCGCGGCAATGGCGCCGGGTTCGGCTTTAGGGAGCCAACCGTCTATGCTCCAACGGATCACGGCAAACTGGGCGGTATTTTTGATGATGTCGCGCAGGGCGGCTTGGCAGGTTTCGGGGGAAAACGCGCAAATTTGCAGGCTGAGGTCGCCGTCGCACCAAGATTTTTGGAGTTTGTCGTTGGGGAAGTCGCGCATTTCCTGCAGGTGTTTCGGCTTTTTGTCTTTGAGGCCGAAACGGTCGTCAAAGAGGCTGCTGCCGACGCCGACGGTAACTGTCAGCCCGTCGGGGCGGAATTGTTTGCCGAGGATGCCGCTGCCTGCTGGCGGGAGCTTGTCATCGCCGTCTTGGTATTCGCCACCTTGGGTGAGAAATTCGATGCGGGCGGTCAGGGCGCGGAACAAGTTTTCAAGTTGTTTGGCGTCTTTGGCGGTAACGTCAAAGGCACACATGATACCGAAGAGCTGGTGTGGCGTGACAATGCCTGCCTGATGCTCGCCATAACACGGATAGGCCAGCTCGGAATGTTGGTTGTTTTGGGTTTCGGCGGCAGCCTCGCCTTGTTTTTTACCGGCAAAATAACCGGCAACGCCGATAGCGCCGGCGGCAAGGGCAGTTTTGAAAAGGGTTCGTTTTTCGGGTTGTGCCGGTTGTTTGTTTTGGCTCATGGTCTGCTCCTTGGCAGGGAACGGAAAGATTGCAATCGTGTGAAGTAAGGTTGGTTTTCAAGCATATTTTGTGTGGGAGACAATAAGATTCAGACGGCCTTTCAATATCCAAAGGCCGCCTGAAAACGCGTTATCTTATTTCAAACCCAAAATGCCGCGCAGTTTGGCCAAGTCTTCTGCCAAGGCATTAATCGGCGCCTGCAGGGCTTTGCGGTCTTCTTCGCTCAATTTGTCGTACAGCTCGAAACCGTTCGGGGTTTTGTATTTCGCCAAAATGTCTTCAACCTGTTTGAAGTTGGCATCGGTTTTTTCCAACAACGCTTTGTCTTTGGCTTCGATCAGCGGACGGAACAAATCAACGATTTTTTTGGAGCCTTCCACATTAGCTTGGAAGTCGCTCAAGTCGGTATGGCTGTAACGGTCTTCTTCGCCGCTGATTTTGCTGCCGGCCACTTCTTCAATCAGTTCGGACGCGCCGCCGACCACCTTACCCGGAGGAAACGCCAATGCGTCGATTTCTTTTTGCAGTGCTTCGACATCGGTCATCAGTTTGGCTGCAATTTCCTTCACGCCGGATACGTCTTTTTCTACCCAAAGGGCGTGTTCGATACGGTGGAAGCCGGTAAATCCGGCATCTTTCGCACCGTCTTTGAAGTCGTCTTCACGCGCATCGATGACGGGGTCGAGTTCGCTGAAAAGCTCGGCAATCGGTTCGATACGTTCGTAATGGACGCGGGTGGCGGCAAACAGGGATTTGGCCTTTTCAATGTCGCCGGCTTTAACGGCTTCGGTAAAGGTTTTGGTTTTCGCCACCAGCTCTTTAACCTCGCCTTGAACGTAAGCTTTATAGTCGGCGAGCGGTTGAGACAGTTTTTCCAAATCCGCTTCGTTGGCAGTGTCTTTGAAGCCGCTGTCGGTAACAATCAGCTTACCGCGCGGATTGGTCAACAGGCCGCAAGTCATTTCATATTCGCCCGGCAGCAGGGTAACGGTCATTTTGTCGGATAAACCCGGGGCGATGTTTTCACGCTCGTCCACCACCATCACGCCTTTCAGGATTTCCCATTCCAGCTTGCGGCCGCTGTCGTTTTTGATGTTGAACACGACTTGGCCGCTGGGGACGGTCAATTCCATCGGTTCGCAGGCAGTATCGTTCACGCCGATATTGACCGAACCGTCGGCATTAGCGGCAGCGGATGCGCCTGAAGCGGCAGGCGCGGCTTTTTCGGCTTCAGGCGGCTGACACGCGGTCAAACCCAGAGCCAACATTACGGACAAAGCAGTTAGATTGAATTTTTTCATTTTACTTCCTTTTTATTTAGTTAACGTTTTTGCCGGCGCACTGCCGCGCAAAAACCAAATCATGACGGGAACCAGATACAGCAGCCAAATCAGGACTTCGCCTTCGGTCGGGTGGTCGGTATAGCCGAAGAAACCGCCGAGCAGCACGCCTAAAGGGCTGTCTTCATGCAAATATTTCGATGTGTCGAAAGCGATGTCCTGCATCACATTCCATACGCCGGCCTCATGCAGCGCGCGAAACGAACCGGCCAGCAGACCGGCCGCCACCACAATCAGAAACGCGCCCGTCCAACGGAAAAACTTCGCCAAGTTCAGGCGCATACCGCCCTGATAAATCAGCGTACCGATGACAACCGCCACCAACAGCCCTAATACCGCGCCTATCGGCATAGACCACGTCGGGCTTTGCTGGAACACGGCCAGCAGGAAAAACACGCTCTCCAAACCTTCGCGCGCCACAGCCAAAAATGCCATGCCGACCAAGGCCCAACCCTGGCTGCTGCCGCGGTTCAAGGCCGACTGAACAGAATCCTGAAGATGCTGTTTCATCGAACGTGCGGCCTTTTTCATCCACAAAATCATGTACGTCAACATCGCCACAGCCACCAGGCCGATAACGCCGACCACCAATTCCTGTTCTTTTTGCGGAATCTCGCCCGTAACGGAATGAATGCCGTAACCGATACCCAAACACATGGCCGCAGCCAAAAACACACCCAGCCAAACCTTCGGCATCAGCTCGCTGTGTCCCGACTGTTTCAAAAAACTGGCAACAATGCCGACAATCAGGGCGGCTTCGATGCCCTCGCGCAGCATAATCAATAAAGCAATCAGCATAAAAAAACTCTAAAGTGAAACATTCATTTATTAACGCATTTATAACGCTTTATGCTTAATAACGCAAATTATTTTTATTTTTTAATAACCCCATATTTATTAAGATTTTTTAAAATAGAATAACGGACGTAATCAATAAAAACTAAAAGGCCGTCTGAATTTTATTTTTTCAGACGGCCTTAATTTATCTAAGCAATTGTAAATAAATAATAAAAAAGTTCCATAGTATAAATTTCCCTATCAGTGATATTTTCAAAATTTATCAAATTTAAAAGGTTGATTTACAACAAAAATTAAAACCGCCTTATCTTTTATAGTTGGCATATTGCTGGTGCAATCAGCAATCCATGACATAACAAACGCATAACAAAGGAACCCTCCTATGCCACGTTTAAAACTCCACCAAATCGCTTTGGCTTTGGCCGTTTCTGCCGCGTTGACCGCCTGCGGTGAGAAAACTGCACAAACTACTGAAACTCCTCAAGCTGCTTCTGCCGCGAGCGCTGCCGATACTGCCGCAAGCACCGCCGCCGTTTCAGCCCCTCAAAATTCTGCCGATGTTTCTGACGAAGACAAAGCCCTGTTGGAACGCGCGCAAGCTACGTTCAAACCTTTGCCTGACTTAGCCGAAATGCAAAAAGTCCGTCCGTTTACCGAAGAACAGGTCAAACTCGGCCAACAACTTTGGTACGAAAACCGCCTGTCCAAAGGCAACACCGTCAGCTGTAACTCTTGCCACAACTTGGCAACTGCCGGCGTAGACAATATGCCGACCAGCGCGGGTCATAAAAGCCAATTCGGCGGCCGTAACTCCCCAACTGCTCTGAATGCCGCCTTGTTGGGCAGCCAATTCTGGGACGGCCGTGCAGCCGATGTGGAAGAACAAGCCGGTGGCCCATTGCTCAACCCTGTTGAAATGGCCAACGCTACCGAAGCCGATGCCGCCGCCAAAATCGCCGGTATCCCTGAATACCAAGAAAAATTCAAAGCCGCATTCCCTGAAGACGGCGCGGTTTCCTTAAAAAACATCACCACCGCATTGGGCGCGTTTGAACGTACCCTGCTGACCCCGACCCGTTGGGACGACTACCTGAAAGGCAACGTATCTGCCCTGAGCGAACAAGAACGCAAAGGCGTACGCGCATTTATGGACAACGGCTGTATCGCTTGTCACAACGGCGTCAACTTGGGCGGTACCATGTTCCAAAAATTCGGTTTGGTGGACGGTCCTTACTGGAAACACATCGACGATCCTAAACACGACAAAGGCCGTGCGGACGTAACCAAAAAAGCCGAAGACGAATTCTTCTTCCGTGTTCCCGGCTTGAGAAACGTTGAACGTACCTATCCATACTTCCACAACGGCAGCGTTTGGGAACTGGATAAAGCCGTCAACATCATGGCGAAAGCGCAATTGGGTAAAACCTTGGCTCCGGAAGACACTGAAAACATCGTTGCCTTCTTGAAAGCCCTCTCTGGCAATGTTCCTGAATCTGCCCGAACCATGCCTGAGCTGCCTGTATCCACCGATGTCAAATCCCGACCTGACAACAAATAAGGTTTAGCGCAAAACAAAGGCCGTCTGAAAATCCGTTTCAGACGGTCTTTTTGTTGCCGGCCATATAGGCGCATTTGTTTCACGATTCCACACAATATGGTAATCTTGAGCCGATTTTCACCATACACCCGAAAGGAACATCATGAGCCTGATTATTGAAGACTTGCAAGAAGGCCACGGCAAAGAAGCCGTCAAAGGCAAAGAAATCACCGTACATTACACCGGCTGGTTGGAAGACGGTACCAAATTCGACTCCAGCCTCGACCGCCGTCAACCGCTGACCATTACCCTGGGCGTCGGCCAAGTGATTAAAGGTTGGGACGAAGGCTTCGGCGGCATGAAAGAAGGCGGCAAACGCAAGCTGACCATTCCTTCCGAAATGGGCTACGGCGCACACGGTGCCGGCGGCGTGATTCCTCCGCACGCAACTTTGATTTTTGAAGTCGAGCTGCTGAAAGTGTACGAATAAGCATTTGACGCTTCAAAAGACCGAGGCCGTCTGAAACCCGAAGTTTGGTTTTTCAGACGGCCTGTTTTTATCAAGATTCGGTATAATGCCCTCTTTTACAAGCAAACCATTTCCCAAGGAACCCCCATGCTTTTACCCGAACAAGTCAAAACCCTGATTGAAGGCGTTACCCCTTGCGAACACGTCGAAGTCGAAGGCGACGGCCATCACTTCTTCGCCGTAATCGTTTCCTCCTCATTTGAAGGCAAAGCCCGCCTCGCCCGCCACCGCCTGATTAAAGACGGCCTCAAGCCGCAACTCGAAAGCAACGAATTGCACGCGCTGTCGATTTCTGTTGCCGCCACTCCGGCCGAATGGGCGGCCAAACAGGCTTAATTTGGAATAAACAAAAGGCCGTCTGAAAACTTTTCAGACGGCCTTTTTCATACATATTAAACAGCGCAGGCAATCGATACAAACGACAAACCGCATTCGACAACACGCAATCGCTGTGTAAACCTTACCGGCACAACCGCCAAACTAGCCCTGCCGTTTCGGGAAAAACTGCACCACGTTCTCCCCTTGCGGCAACATCAATTTCTTCACGGCATGGCCGTACACGGTTTCAAGCGTGATGTTCAGACGGCCTTCGTTGGCAAAAATCTTATCCACACATTCCTTTGCCGCTTGCGGATTGCTTAACTTCAACGCATTCCACAATCCCAAGGTTTCCATGTCCTGCCAAAACGTCCCGGCTTTTTTATAGCTCAACTCCAGCTTGGCCGTGTCGGTCACCGGATCGTAAAAGCCGTTGTCGGCGAGCATATCGCCCAAGTCGTGCATATCAATCAGCGTGGGCGCTTCGCATTCGATGCCTTCATGGTTCAGACGGCCTGTCAGTTCGCTCAGGCTGTCGCGGCCAAAGTGTGTGAAAAACAATAATCCGTCGGTTTTCAAAGCAGCGGCCCAGTTTTTCAATACCGGCAAAATATCGTCGGCGCGGCTGAGGCTAAGGTTGGCCCACAACATATCGGCGGATGCTTCGGGCAACGGCGCGGTCAGGGCTTGGCAATGCTGCGGGATGGTTTTGCCGGTCAGCTTCTGCCAAAAACCGCCTTTGCGCGCGGCGGCGGCGGTTTTCAAAAAATCGGCATTCGGATCGTATTCTTCAAACACGGCGTCGGGATAACGCGCGGCCAGCAGGCTGCGGCTGATGTCGGCATCGGCACCAATCAGCATGATGCGTTTGGGTGCATTGCGGACCAGCTGCAGGCGCTCGTCGGTGTCTTGGGCGAGATGGCAGTGAATTTGCCAGCGTTTGTCTTGTTCGGTCATGGTGGGTTGTGTCAGCGGGCTTTGCCCGGCAATGTTTTTATGGTTTAAGGCTGTTTCAGACGGCCTTTTCGATAAAATTGCGGTAGGTTTCGGCAAATTCGTCGGCATGGCTTAAAAAGGGCGCGTGTGCGGCTTTGTCGATAAGGACCAGCTCGCTGTCGCTCAAATGGCGGTGTAAATATTCGCCCATGCGCGGCGGCGTGATGGCGTCTTTCTGTCCAAACACCAGCAGTGACGGCGTTTGAATAAGCGGCAACAGCGGACGCGCGTCGGCATGGTTGACCGCTTCAAGCGCGGCCTGTAAGGCGGAAGGCGTGCCGCAACGCACCAAATCGGGCAATACCCGGTTTAAGATTTCGCCGGAATGCGGCGTGTGCAGCAGTTGCAGTTGTAGAAACTGTTTAATATGTTTGGCATAATCTTGCTGAAATGCGCCGACCATCTTGCCCAAGGCAGGTTGCGCCAAGCCTTCGGGATAATCCGTATCGGCAGTCAATCGGGCAAAACTTGCCGTCAGGCAGAGCGATTGGATTTTGTCGGGATAAAGCGCGGTCAGATACAGGGCAACCAGTCCGCCCAGCGACCAGCCGAGAATGTGTGCCGGCGTGTCAATTTGTCCGGCGAAGGCTTCGGCAACGGCGGCAATATCAAACGGTTCGGCAAAAGGCGCATCGCCGTGTCCGGGCAAATCAAGCGCGCGGACGTCCCAATCGGCAGGCAGGCGCGGTATCAAATCGTCGAATACATGGCGGTTCGCCGCCCAACCGTGTATCAGATAAACTTTTTTGACGGAGTGTGGCATGAATGTTCTTTCTTGGTGGCGCAGTTTGAAACAACTCAATGCGCGACGTTGCGTATTATGCCACGATTCCGTTTCAGACGGCCTTTGCCGAGGCTGCGCAAACGATTTGACGGAATATTTTATCGACGCGGCACAAAGCTGCCCTTTGTGTTTCCGCCATATCGCGGGCGGGGCAGTGTGCGGCAGTTGTCAGAAAAAACCGCCCGCATTTGATAGAATGTGGGCCTCGCTGTATTACGAACCACCCGTCAGCAGCATGATACGCGAGCTGAAACACTTAGCAGATTTGGGCATGAGCCGTCCGTTGGCGGATTTGATGAGCCAAAACGCACCGGACTGGCTGACGACGGAACACTTCGATTTCGTCCTGCCCATGCCTTTGAGCAAAGAGCGGCGGCTCAAGCGCGGATTCAACCAAAGCGAGGCGTTGACGGATATTTTGGCAAAACGCTACGGCTGGACGCTACTGCCGCGCCACGCGATTTTCAGACGGCACAGCGAGCCGCAAAGTACGCTGAAAAGCGACGAACGTCGGCGAAATATCAAGAATGCATTTAAAATCAAAACCGAATTGCCGAAGGCGTGTAATATTCTGTTAATTGACGATGTCTTTACCACCGGTTCGACTTTAAACGAATTGGCGAAAACGCTGAAAAAATCAGGCGCAGGTAAGATTTTTTGCTGGAGCTTGGCACGGCCGCCAATGAAAAAATAGCTTAAAGTTTTTGACACCCATGGAACATTTCGGCATTATGCCACTCTATAAGTGATTGATTTATATGTTTACCATAGTTTTGTACCAACCTGAAATCCCGCCTAATACGGGCAATATCATCCGCCTGTGCGCCAATACCGGTGCCGATTTGCACTTGGTCAAGCCGCTTGGGTTTCCGCTGGATTCGTCCAAAATGAAACGCGCGGGTTTGGATTATCACGAGTTTGCCAAACTGACGGTACATGAGAATTTCGATGATTGCCTCAAGGCCCTTGAAGGCCGCCGCATTTTCGCGCTGACCACCAAAGGCTCTACCCGCCCCGACGAAGTTTCCTTCCGCGAAGGCGACGTATTGCTGTTTGGTCCCGAAACGCGCGGCCTGCCTGCCGAAGTTCTCGACAGCCTGCCTGCCGGACAAAAAATCCGCCTGCCGATGATGCCCGACAGCAGGAGCATGAATCTTTCCAATACCGTCGCCGTGATTTTATTTGAAGCATGGCGACAAAACGGTTTTGCCGGCGGCGTATAACAGGCTGTCTGAAAACCGCTGCGTTATCAACTCAAGAACGGAACCCGTTTTGACTTTTACTAAAAAAACCCTCCTTTCCTTAGCCGCCGCCACCATCGGCGTCCTCTCCATCAATGCCGCCGTCGCCGACAGCGTGGTCCGAGTCGAAAAACTGCATCCTTCTGCCAACCGCAGTTACAAAGTTGCCGGCAAACGCTACACGCCGCTGACCAAAGTTTCCTCTTTCAGCCAAACCGGCAAAGCCTCATGGTACGGCAGCCAATTCCACGGCCGTAAAACTTCCAGCGGCGAGCGTTACAATATGAACGCCCTCTCCGCCGCCCACAAAACCCTCCCTATTCCCAGCTACGCACGTGTGACCAATATGCAAACCGGCAAAAGCGTCATCGTCCGTGTCAACGACCGCGGCCCTTTCCACGGCAACCGCGTCATCGATGTTTCCAAAGCCGCCGCCCAACAATTGGGTTTCATCAACCAAGGCACGGCCAACGTCAAAGTTGAGCAAATTATCCCCGGCCAAACCGCCGCTCAAACCATTATTTCCCCAAACAACAAAGAATTTTTTGTTGATTTGAAATCCTTCGGTACCCAACGCGAAGCACAGGCTTATTTGAACCAAGCCGCACAAAGCCTGCCGTCAGACAGCAAAGTCATGCTTGAAAAACGCAACTACGAATACGTTGTCAAAATGGGTCCGTTCAGCAGCCAAGAACGTGCCGCCGAAGCAGGCGAACGCGCCCGTCATCTGAACCTGGCATCCGCCATCTGATTTCGTCCGCGTTACCACTGAAGTTTGATACAATACGAGGCCGTCTGAAACCCGATTGCAAGGTTTCAGACGGCCTTTTTTAATCACAGGGGAACACCATGATCAGCAGGCTCACAGGCAAATTGATTGAGAAAAATCCGCCGCAGGTCGTTATCGACGTCAACGGCGTCGGTTATGAAGCCGACGTTTCCATGCAGACTTTCTACAACCTGCCCCCCGTTGGCGAAACCGTCCATCTCTACACCCAGCTTGTCGTCCGCGAAGACGCGCATTTGCTGTTTGGTTTCGCCTCAGCCGAGGAACGCGCCACCTTCCGCCAACTGGTCAAAGTCAGCGGCATCGGTGCCAAAACCGCATTGGGCATTTTGTCGGCCATGAATGCCGATGAACTGGCGCAAGCCATCGCCGAAGAAGACGTCAAACGCCTCTCCTCCGCCCCCGGCATCGGCAAGAAAACCGCCGAGCGCATGGTGTTGGAACTGCGCGGCAAACTCGTATCCCATACCGTTTCAGACGGCCTGTTTGCCCCTGATGCCGTTGCCGACGAAAGCCAAGACATCATCAACACTCTGCTTGCCCTCGGCTACAACGAACGCGAAGCCAAAGCCGCCACCAAAGGCATTCCCAAAGGCACGGAAGTCGGTGAAGGTGTGCGCCTGGCCTTGAAAAACCTGCTCAAATAAGGCCGTCTGAAACATGAAAACCGCCGTCCTGAGTGCCGCCTTGCTTCTAAGCGCGTGCGTTTATACCGAGACTCCGTACGGGCGCACCGCTGTCTTAGACCTGCCCGTCCACTCGCAAACCACCGTCAACAAAACCGTGACCATCAACGCCCCGCCCGGGACGACCGTCATCTATCAAGACAGCGAACCCGTCCGCAATTACCC
This sequence comes from Neisseria sp. P0020.S005, assembly GCF_051957055.1. Taxonomy (NCBI): domain Bacteria; kingdom Pseudomonadati; phylum Pseudomonadota; class Betaproteobacteria; order Neisseriales; family Neisseriaceae; genus Neisseria; species Neisseria sp. P0020.S005. Next base: position 37,679 of record NZ_JBQCWV010000002.1, read on the forward strand.
GGCCTATCCCGTTCCCCGCCGGGTTTATCGTTATCGATAAACAACGCTGACCATTTGAAACCATAGGTTCAGACGGCCTGTTGAGAGACCAACCATGAAATACATCCTTCCCCTGCTTTTACTCCTGAGCGCCTGCACACCGGACACCAAGACCACGGATGCCGCATCCGCCCCCAAAACACACGGCTTTGCACACCGCCTGACCGAAGGCGAAAAACTACTGACCCAAGCCCTCATCAAACAAGACCTCGCCGCCTACTTCAAACACGAAACCGGCGGCGCATTTGCCGAACAAGCCCCCTTATTCTCGGCCCAGCAACTTGCCGAACAGAAAAACATCCCCAAAAACGATGCCATCGGCGTTTACGGCAAAATCATCAAAACCCAAGGCCGCACCGCCTGGCTGCAAACCGACAAGCAAACCCTCAAACTCGATTTGGCCGAACCGCTGCAAGAAGCTCAAGGCGAAGTTACCCTTGTCTGCCAACACGAAAACACCGCATTCCAAGACTGCCAAACAGAAGAAAACTTCGCCCGACGCTTTACCGAACAAATTTTCTCGGCGGTCGAGTCCGGACGCGTATCCGCCCAAACAGACGCACCGGCCGAAGAAATCATGGCCGGCCGCCTCATCCCGTTTTTAAGTGCCGCCAGCGACTTTACCGGCAACTTCAAAGCCTGCGCCACCACCATGACCGAATACTGCACCAGCCGCCTGGCACGCGAAATGCCCGAATCCGCAGTCCGCAAAAAAGCACAGGAATTGGGTTTGACCGAAATAGCATTTAAAAAGAAAAAATAAATATTTAGGCCGTCTGAACCCTATAGCGGCTGTGTTATAATCCGCACCTCATACAGGTCGGACAGACAGTCGCCGCGTATCGCGTAAGGCATACGGGGAGGAAAGTCCGGGCTCCACAGAGCAGAATGCCGGCTAACGGCCGGGCGCGGTAACGCGACGGAAAGTGGAACAGAAAGCAATACCGCCGATGATTGCCTTCGGGCAAAACAGGTAAGGGTGAAAAGGTGCGGTAAGAGCGCACCGTGCATTTGGTAACAAAGCGCAGCAGGCTAAACCCCATTCGGAGCAAGACCAAACAGAACGCGATGACGCTGCTCGCCGAGCGTTCGGGTAGGTTGCTTGAGCACACCAGCAATGATGTGCCTAGAGGAATGACTGTCCGCGACAGAACCCGGCTTACCGTCCGAGCTGTATGTCCCCATACCGCGGCAGGTTTTTAAAACCTGCCGCATTTTTATAGAAATAAAAAAGCCGTCTGAAACCTGAATCTTGGTTTCAGACGGCCTTTTTTTAAACCGCTGTTTATGGACGGTATTCCGGTTTCATGCCGTTGGGCAGGAGCTGCCATACATAGCCTGTGGTTTTCATTTTGCCGGCCACTTCGCCTGCTTCGTCACCATAGCCCCAGAAATAATCCACACGGACCGCGCCTTTAATCGCGCTGCCGGTATCTTGCGCCATAATCAGGCGGTTGAGGGCTTTTTTGGTGATCGGGTGGGCAGTGGCGACAAACAGCGGTGCGCCAAGCGTGATGTAGTGGCGGTCGATGGCACCGGCGTATTCGCCCATCAACGGCGTACCTAATGCGCCCACCGGGCCTGAATCACTGCTGCCGGTCAGCTCGCGGAAGAAGACGTAGCTTGGGTTTTGTCCCAAAACTTCGGCAAGGCGGCCGGGGTTTTGCTTCATATAGGCCTTGATGCCCTGCATACTGGTCTGACCCAGCGGCAGATAGCCTTTGTCCGCCATATAGCGGCCGATGGAAACATACGGATGTTCGTTTTTATCGGCAAATCCTACGCGGATGTATTTGCCGGACGGGGTTTTCAGACGGCCTGAACCTTGAATGTGCATAAAGAAAAGTTCGACCGGATCATCTGCATAACCCAAAATCGGCGCTTTGCCGTTAAGCGCGCCGCCGTTGATTTGGCTGCGGGTGTAGTAAGGAACGAAACGGCTGCCTTCAAAACGGCCTTTCAGCGCAGTGCTACGTGCTGTAATCGGGAATCTGGACAAGTCAGCCGTGTATGTGCCGCTGTTGTCGATGACGCCGCTGTTTGGGCCGGTTTGGCGGATGCGGACGGTGGCTTTGCTGCCCCTCAAGTTTGCAGCCAACGGAACGGAAACAAAATCGTTCGGAATGCCGTAAATAGGGAAACGGGATTGGCTCGTGGATTTGTCGTCGCCGTGCAGGACCGGTTCGTAATAGCCGGTAATGGTGCCGGCAGGATTGCCGCCGTTATCGACGCGCCATGCGGTGAAATAGCGTTCAAAGAAGTGTTTGGCTTGGAAATGGTGCGCCGGCGTTTGCATGGCTTGGATACAAACGTCCTGCCAGCCTTGGCGGTTTTTAAGTTTTTCACAGCCTAAGCGAAAAGATTGCAGGCTTTTGGCGAAGTGTTGGGTGCTCCAGTGCGGCAGTTCGTTGTAGGAAACAACGGTGTAGTTTGCTCCTCCCCCGCTTACAGTCGTACCGATGGGATCAGACGTACCGGTGGGGCGGTCAGGACCTTTGATAACGCTGGTGTCGGTTTCGGGAAGATTTTTAATGCTTTTGCTCGGGCAGGCGGCAAGAATGGCTGCGGCAATACTGACGAGCGTAATGCGGTACAGATGTTTTTTCATGGAATCAATAGCGTGTCGAAAGGCCGTCTGAAAGCTATTTTTCAGACGGCCTATGTTGGAAAGTGCTGATTTTAACACAAAAAAGCGATTTATCGGCGCGGCGGCAATTTGACGACAACCGTATCGGCCAGCATATCGTAGAGCGTGCGACGGTTGCGTTTGACGGAGAAGAGCATGATGAAGTTGATGAAAGTCATAAGCAGAGAAACCAAATCTCCACCTGTTTCATTTACTGCCAACATTACCGCAATGACTATAATACCGACAATGAATGACCAAGCCACTTCGCGTATCAAAACCGTACCACCAAAACCCGGATTGCTACCGTCACTTTTTAACACCCGGATGCCCATAATTTTTTTACCTAAAGACTGACCGTCTCGGCTCATGTAATACAGTTGGAAGATACCAAAAACCAAATAGACAGCCAAAGAAATAAAAAATGTTATGACTGCATAGTCAGGAGTATTAGAAAGAGAAGACTCCGAAACTAATTCTTTGCTTTCATCAAAAGTGAAAACTACCATCACAATGAATGGTACCCATATCAAAAAAGTAAACAGATTATTCAACAAATATGCCGCAACCCTCGCCCCCGGCGAAGCAATATGGACATCTACTATTTCTGTTTTAGGCAAATCCGACAAATTGATTTCGCTCATTTAATCTTCCTCTGTGCAATTAATGAAATGTAGTTTCATTGTTATCTTAACCTATTTTCCCATCATTCTAAAAATTTTTGATAAAAACCTTTACATTTTCCGCAGACGGCGTTAAAACACTCGTTTTCCCCTTTTTTATAGTGGGTTAACAAAAGTCTGAACAAAGCGGCAGGCGATGCCGTTCCGATTTTTGTTAATGCACTATAAACTTATCCGGATTTTCTTTGTAAGGAGTAACACATGAAAGTAGGTTTCGTCGGCTGGCGCGGTATGGTCGGCTCTGTTTTGATGCAGCGTATGAAAGAAGAAAACGACTTCGCCCACATTCCCGAAGCGTTTTTCTTTACCACTTCCAACGTCGGCGGCGCTGCCCCTGATTTCGGTCAGGCAGCCAAAACATTGTTGGATGCCAACGATGTTGCCGAATTGGCAAAAATGGACATCATCGTTACCTGTCAGGGTGGTGATTACACCAAATCCGTCTTCCAACCCCTGCGCGACAGCGGCTGGAACGGCTACTGGGTTGACGCGGCATCTTCCCTGCGCATGAAAGACGACGCGATTATCGTCCTCGACCCTGTCAACCGCAACGTCATCGACAACGGCCTCAAAAACGGCGTGAAAAACTACATCGGCGGTAACTGTACCGTTTCCCTGATGTTGATGGCTTTGGGCGGCCTGTTCCAAAACGATTTGGTCGAATGGGCAACCAGCATGACCTACCAAGCCGCTTCCGGTGCGGGTGCGAAAAACATGCGCGAACTCATCAGCGGCATGGGCGCGATTCACGCCAAAGTGGCAGACGAGCTTGCCGATCCTTCCAGCGCGATTCTCGACATCGACCGCAAAGTGTCCGATTTCCTGCGCAGCGAAGACTATCCGAAAGCCAACTTCGGCGTACCGCTCGCCGGCAGCCTGATTCCGTGGATTGATGTGGACTTGGGCAACGGCCAGTCCAAAGAAGAATGGAAGGGCGGTGTGGAAACCAACAAAATCCTCGGCCGCAGCGACAATCCGACCGTAATCGACGGCTTGTGCGTACGCATCGGCTCTATGCGCTGCCACAGCCAAGCCCTCACCCTGAAGCTGAAAAAAGACCTGCCTGTTTCTGAAATCGAAGCCATCTTGGCAGGTGCAAACGATTGGGTGAAAGTCATCCCCAACGAAAAAGAAGCCAGCATTCACGAGCTGACGCCTGCCAAAGTTACCGGCACGCTGTCTGTTCCTGTCGGCCGTATCCGCAAACTGGAAATGGGCGGCGAATACATCAGCGCATTCACTGTCGGCGACCAACTCTTGTGGGGCGCTGCCGAGCCGTTGCGCCGCGTATTGCGTATTATCTTGGGCAGCCTGTAATTTAGGTTGGCATGAAAAAAGCAACGGTTTGAACCGTTGCTTTTTTTGTCACAAAAAGGCCATCTGAACCTTTCAGACGGCCTTTTTCCTATTCTTTCTTACCGGCCAAACCGATTTCTTTGGTGGAATCGCCAACTTTGATTTGCGCCTTACCGGCAATTTCTTCAGCCTGCGGACCAAAGAATTTCAAATCATAACGACCGTTTTCCACGCCATTCAAACTGGTTTTTCCGCTGATGGCGGCTTTGCCATTGTTATTGGCAATACCTGCGGCAAGCAGGTCGACATTATTGTGGGAAGCCATGCTGCTGATTTTGCCGTAACCTTGTTTTTTATCGAAATCGACGGTGTATTTCAGACGGCCGCTGCGGTCGTCGCCGTTAAACGCGATACCCGAATACTGATAGCTGCCTTGTTTGGGCAAATTGCGATACGCTGTTTCATCGCCTTGGACTTCGCCGACGGTGAATGTGTATGTATCGAGGTTTTGCAGCTTGCCTGCGTCATCGGCTTTTTGTTTGGCGTAACGCGCGGCAACAGTGGAATAATTTTGTTTATACACTTGAAAATCGCCCGTTTCCAAAGTGATGACTTTGCCGTTTACCTTGATTTTTTGGGCGTAGTCGTAAGAAGATACTTTATCGGTTTTCAAAAAGCCGGTATCGAGTTTGCCGCCTTTTTGCAGGGTTTGCGTTTTACCGTTAGCCGTCAGCTCCAACGTACCGTTTTCAGGGACGGATTCGTTCAATTCAACGGACAACACGCCTTTCGGATGCGGATTGAGCGGTTCGGTCACGGCATTCGACAAGCCGCTTGTTGCGCCGCCGCATGCAGCCAACATCAAAGACAGGGAAGCCGTCAAAGCAGAAATACGGAGGGTTCTCATCATTTTTTCCTTTCCTTTTTTATTTGGTATGATATTTATCATATACCTAAAAAAATGAACAATAAATGATTTTTGTCAAAATTAAGTATTTTGAATATTAATTTTATAAATATTGAAACATTTTTAGAATATCGGATATTCAGTCCATCCCGCCTCCCTTCCGCTATAATCATTTTATTTTGCAAACGGATTTCATCATGCCGAAAATCACCCTTATCGCCGCCTACGCCGCTCGCCGCTGTATCGGCATCAACAACACCATGCCTTGGCATTTGCCCGAGGATTTTGCCTTTTTCAAATCCTACACTACCGGCAAATCCGTCATTATGGGCCGCAAAACATGGGAATCTCTGCCGCGCAAGCCGCTGCCCGGCCGTCAAAATATCGTCATCACCCGCCAAGATTATCAGGCCGAAGGTGCGCAAACGGCGGCTTCTTTGGAAGATGCGCTGGCTTTGTGTCAGGGGGTTGAAGAAGTCATCATCATGGGCGGCGCGCAAATTTATGCACAAGCCCTGCCGATTGCCACCGATTTGCGTTTGACCGAAGTCGGTTTGGATGTGGATGGCGATGCGTTTTTTCCTGAGTTTTCCACAGAAACATGGCAAGAAGCCTCTCGGGAAAACCATGTTTCTGCCAAAGGCATCGAATATGCGTTTGTGCATTATGTGAAGGCATAATCTGACAACGCAAAGGCCGTCTGAAACCCTGTTTTTCAGGTTTCAGACGGCCTTTTTATTTCGTTTGTTTACGGCATACCGTTTAAGCCGTTTTGTTTTTCAAAGGCAGCTTGATATGCGGTTTGGCCGGCTTGGGCGCTTCTTTCAATCCAAGTTCGATTTGCTGCTCTTCGCTCAACAAATTGCTCCAGTCGCCTTTTTTATACCAGTCGCGGCCGTCCAACTCGATGGGATGTTGGATGCGCTCGCAACCGTTGCCGCATTGCAAATCGTCTTCTTTGCAGTATTTGTCGCAACCCCAGCAGATACGCTCGGGATTTTTCGGGAAAATGGGAAATTTCTTAGCCATGATGTTCTTCTTTTGTTTGTGTGCGGTATGGGCAGAATTATAAGTGATTTGAATGGGGCTGGCGGCGGGTTTATCGTGTTTTACGCTGATTTTTTAAGATGTGTTAACCTTTCAGACGGCCTATACTGTAAAACTATCCCTACGCGGTACAACAAGAGGACCCGATATGAACATATGCCGTCTGAAGCCTGAATTTGTCGAGCCTTTAGCCCTCGCGCTGTTTGAGGAGTGGCACGATTTTGCGCCGTGGTCGTCTCTGGATAAAATCCGTGCGTATTACGCGCAGTGCCTCGATGGGGATGATTTTCCGCTGGCATTTGCGGCTGTGGATAACGAAGGACGGCTGATGGGTTCGGCGGCATTGAAGCGGTTTGATATGGCGTGTTTTCCCGAATACGAATATTGGCTGGGCGATGTGTTCGTTTTACCGCAATTTCGCGGTTTGGGCGTAGGCAGGCAGCTGGTTTCGTTTTGCCTGGATAAAGCACGCGAACTGAGTTTGCCGCATCTGTTTCTCTATACGCCGGATGTGCAGGCCGTGTATGAAAAGTTCGGCTGGAAAGAAATCACGCAGACTTGGCACAACGGGGAAACCGTATCCGTCATGAAATTAGATTTATAGCTTGAAAAGAGTAAAAGGCCGTCTGAACATTTGGTTTCAGACGGCCTTTACCTTTTGAACAATCCGCAACTACCCTATCCGTTTAAACGGCGGCAAACAGGCCAATAATTGCTGGCCGTAGCGTTGCGTTTTGACGCGGTTGTCGAGGATGGTCACACGGCCGTAATCCTGTTCGGTACGGATAAGGCGGCCGACGGCTTGGATCAATTTGATGCTGGCTTCGGGCACCGTGATTTCGATAAAGGGATTGCCGCCGCGTTGTTCAATCCAACGGTTTTGGGTTTTCTCGATGGGGTTGTCCGGCATGGCAAACGGCAGCTTGGCAATAATGACTTGCACGCAGGCCGTGCCGGGCAGGTCGAGGCCTTCGGCAAAACTGTCGAGGCCGAAAATAATGCTGGCTTTGCCTTCGGCAATGGCTTGATGGTGCCTTTGTAAAAGAACGGCCTTGGACAACTCGCCCTGTACAAGCAGAAGCGGCAAGTATTCGTCAGGCAGGCGCAAGGCGACATCCTGCATTTGCTTGCGCGAGGAAAACAGCACCAGCGTGCCGATGGCTTCAATCGGCGAAACCAGCTTCGGCAACCATTCGACAATGGCGGCCGTATGCGCATCAGGGTCTTTGGGGCTGGCTTGAACCGGCGGAATATACAGCTCGCCTTGCGTATCGAAATTAAACGGGCTTTCCAATGCAAGCGTGGTGGTTTCGGGCAGCCATAATAGGCCGGTTTGGCGCAAAATCAGGTTGAAGCTGCCGAGCGATTGAAGGGTAGCCGAAGTCAGCACCGCACCTGCCGCGCGCCGCCACAGATTGTTGGCAAGATGGGATGCGCTGCTGATGGGGCTGGCATTGAAAATGTAGTCGTTTTTGTCGTCGGCACGGCGGGTTATCCATTTCGCCAACGGCTCTTCGCCCTCAATGGGAACGGTGGAGAGTAAATCCCAAACCGCGCTGATTTGTTCGATACGGGCGATAAAAAGGCCGAACTCGCTGGTCAGGCGGTCGATGAGCGCGCCGTCCTGTTCTTTTTCGCGGCGCGCGGCGGAAAGCGCATCGTTCAGCCCGACAACGTGTTTGAGCAGGCTGCGCGCAGCAATAGCCGTATTTGAAACTGTGGTTTCCAGGCCTTCGGGGATTTTGCCGTCTTCCCACAGCCAAGTCGGTTCGTTGTGTTTCCGCCTGTCGTTTTCAGACGACCCCAGACTTAAAGACGGCTCTTCCGCCAAATGGAACTGCCATTCGTGCAGGCTGTCGAGCAAGGATGTGGCAGCTTCGTCAGCAAGGTTGGCAAGTTCGGCTTTATCGGTCAGAGCGGCAATTTTGCCGGTCAGCTGCGGCAGTTTTTCCAGCGTCCATACGGCAATATTCCATGAATGTTCGGCGGCAAAACGGCTGAGGGCTTTTTTGGGCAGGTGGTGCGCTTCGTCTATGCAATAGAAACTGTTTTCGGGCGCAGGCAGAATCACGCCGCCGCCCATGCTGATGTCGGCAAGCAGAAGATCGTGGTTGGCAACGACGACATCGACGGTTTCCAAGACATCGCGCGCCAGGTAAAACGGGCATTCCGGACGGTTGGGACAGGCGGATTTCAGGCAGCCGTGGCGGTCGTTGGTCACTTTGAACCAAATCGCGTCATCGATTTTTTCCGGCCAAGTGTCACGGTCGCCATTAAAGCGGCGGGCGGAAAATTCATCGGCAATGTCGCGCAGCAGGTTCAATTCTTCCGGCTTGGGTTTGCTGTCCCACAACACTTCCGGCGTTTCAAAACCAAGCAGGTTTTGCTGGGCGTTGTTTTGCGTCAGTTGATAGAGTTTGTAAGGGCAAAGATAACGGCCGCGCCCTTTGGCAAGCGCAAAGGTCAGCTCCAAACCGCTTTTTTCCACCAGAAACGGCAAATCACGGTCAACCAACTGCTCCTGCAAAGCCACTGTTGCGCTGCTGACGATCAGCCGTTTGCCGCGCGTTTGCGCCATAATGCCGCCTGCCAAAAGGTAGGCCAATGATTTACCCACACCGGTCGGCCCTTCGATCACGGCAATGCTCTCGCCCTCGCGTTTGGGCGCTTCTTCGCCTTCTTCACGCGCCAACGTCCGCGAAAAAGCGTTGGCAATCGCCGCAATCATTTCCCGCTGCGAAGCGCGCGGACGGAAACCGGACAGGTTTTTGCCGATGTTTTGGTAATGGTCGCGGATGGCGTTTTTTTCTAAATCGGTGAGCATTGAGGCCGTCTGAATGGGTTTGCAAGAATAGCGTATTTTAGCATTTTTACCTTCATGAAACCTTCGTAAAGTCTTACTCTATTTTAGGGTTTGGCATTTTTATGGCGATGGGCGAACCGCAAAGACATAATCGGTTTTAATCAAGCAAAAGGCCGTCTGAAACTTTAGCCGCACTGATGCAGAGGCACCCACAATTTTTGCTTGTCGGATTTGTTTTTCTCGTAACGGTTCCACGCTTTTTCGTGAAAATAAAAGACGACAGTATTGACGATGGGTTCGACCAAAGCCACCGCGCTGGAAACGCCGATACTGCCGGTCAGAATATAGGCGACACTAAATGCGACGCTGAAATGCAAAATAGCAAATGTAATGGTTTTAATCATTTTGTTTTCCTGCTACATTGATGTTTTAATTGCTACATAATAATTATTATCAACTAACGCGTATATTTTAAATCCTTTATCCTGATTTAGATTTTATAAATCGATATTTTATTTCTGATAGGAATTTTATGAACCAGCTCCATATTGTCGTCCTCGACCGCGATACCCTCGTCAACCGCCCGTTTGATTTTGATTTTCCACATACATTGAGCAGCTACGGCACAACCGAAGCGCACGAAACGCTGGAGCGCATCCGCGGCGCGGACATTGTGATTACTAACAAAGTCGTGATTTCCGCCCAAGCATTTGCCGAAAATCCACAACTCAAGCTGGTTGCCGTTACCGCGACAGGCGTCAATAATGTGGACGTTGAGGCTGCCAAACAAAACGGTACGGCAGTGTGCAATATCCGCGCTTACGGCAATGAATCCGTGGCGGAACACGCGTTTATGATGATGATTACCCTGATGCGCAACCTGCCTGCCTATCAGCGCGACGTTGCGGCAGGCTTGTGGGAAAACTCGCCGTTTTTCTGCCACCTCGGCGCACCGATGCGCGATTTGAACGGCAAAACGCTGGCAATTTTTGGTCGCGGCAATATCGGTAAAACGCTGGCAACTTATGCTCAAGCTTTCAAAATGAATGTCGTGTTCGCCGAACATAAAAATGCCCAAAGCATCCGAGATGGCTATGTTTCCTTTGACGAAGCCATCCGCTCCGCCGATGTCGTGTCGCTTAATTGTCCGCTCACGCCGCAAACAGCCAACATGATAGGCGAAGCTGAATTGCAGCAAATGAAATCCGGCGCTATCCTCATCAACTGCGGACGCGGCGGCTTGGTTGATGAAGCCGCTTTGGTTGCGGCGTTGAAATACGGCCAAATCGGCGGTGCAGGTTTTGACGTATTGACACAAGAGCCGCCGCGCGACGGCAACCCTCTGCTGAAAGCCCGACTGCCCAACCTCATCGTAACGCCACACATTGCATGGGCAAGCCAAGAGGCCGCCAACCGTCTGTTTGACATCCTTTTGGACAACATCAACCACTTTGTGGCCGGCAATCCGCAAAATCTGGTTTAATCTATGGAAAACCTGTTGATAAGGTTGTGAACAATTTTAAAGGCCGTCTGAAATATTCAGACGGCCTTTATTAATCCTTATTTATTTCATAAAGTTATCTATTAAATAGGTTAAATCGTTTCATTCTTTATTGTGGATAACCTTATAAAAAGGCCGTCTGAAATACTCAGACGGCCTTTTGTTTGCTCAGGCAAATTAAATATCGTATGTGGTTGAAGCGGTATCGCCGCCCTTGCCTGTCCAGTTGGTATGGAAGAACTCGCCGCGCGGTTTGTCGGTACGCTCGTAAGTATGCGCGCCGAAGTAGTCGCGTTGCGCTTGCAGCAGGTTGGCCGGCAGACGCTCGGAAGTGTAGCCGTCAAGGAAGGTAATGGCGGAAGCCATGCAAGGCATCGGAATACCGCATTCAATCGCTTTGGCCACCACTTTACGCCATGCAGGCAGACAGGTTTCCAATACGCCTTTGAAATAAGGATCGGAACCCAAGAAGACCAAATCAGGATTGGCTTCGTATGCGTCGCGGATGTTGCCCAAGAACGCGCTACGGATAATGCAGCCTTCGCGCCACAAGAGGGCGGTATTGCCGTAATTCAATGCCCAATCGTTGTTTTCGCTGGCTTCGCGGATTAGCATAAAGCCTTGTGCATAAGAAATGATTTTGGATGCCAACAGAGCTTGGCGCAAAGCATCCACCCATGCGGCTTTGTCACCTTCAATCGGGGTAATGGTTTTGCCAAACAGGCTGTTTGCTTGGGCGCGTTGGTCTTTAAACGCAGAAACGCAACGTGCAAATACGGCTTCGGAAATCAAGGTCAACGGGATACCCAAATCGAGGGCATTGATGCCGGTCCATTTGCCTGTGCCTTTTTGACCTGCGGTATCAAGGATTTTTTCGACCAAAGGTTCGCCGTTTTCATCTCTGTAACCCAAAATCGCGGCGGTAATTTCAACCAGATAAGAATCCAGTTCGGTTTTGTTCCATTCGTTGAAGATTTGGTGCATTTCGTCATAAGACAGACCCAAACCGTCTTTCATGAATTGGTACGCTTCGCAAATCAACTGCATGTCGCCGTATTCGATGCCGTTGTGCACCATTTTGACGAAGTGACCCGCACCATCACGGCCGACCCAGTCGCAGCAAGGCTCGCCTTGAGGCGTTTTGGCGGAGATGGCTTGGAAAATCGGTTTAACAGCAGGCCATGCAGCTTCATCGCCACCAGGCATGATAGACGGGCCGTGACGCGCGCCTTCTTCGCCGCCGGATACGCCGGCACCGATAAAGCGGATGCCTTTTGCGGCCAGCTCGTGTGTACGGCGGGTGGAATCAGGATAATTGGCATTGCCGCCGTCAATAATGATGTCACCTTCGTCCAAAAGTGGAACGAGTTGCTCGATAAAATTGTCAACAACAGAACCAGCGCGCACCATCATCATGATTTTACGTGGTTTTTCTAATTTATCAACCAGATCTTGCAGTGAATATGCGCCGATAATATTGGTATTTTTGGCTGCGCCGTTTAAAAAATCATCTACTTTGCTGGTGGTACGGTTGAATGCAACAACTTTAAAACCATTGTCATTCATGTTGAGAATCAGGTTTTGCCCCATCACGGCAAGGCCGATAACGCCAATGTCGCCTTTCATTTGGTGAAACTCCATTATTGATTAAATTTATCAAGCGTAACTCTAGCTGATTTACAACTTTTTAACAATCCTTAACTTTTTAATTTTTTGAAAAGATGCCTTTACGTTTCAGACGGCCTTTGCCTTTGGGAAAACAAACTATAAATTAGATTTTAAATAATAAATAGAAGATGATATTGAGTGCTGCCACAGCTTGTTGATAACTTTTATTACAAAATTTTTTCAAATACTTAGCTGATCTTTTTTGATGAGGATAAAGTATGGTCGGCCTTGTTTGCAGATGTGGATAAAAATTTCCTGCTGCTTTATTCTGTGGGTAACTTTTTGCCTGTGCACAATCTTAGCCTGTTTTATACTTCTCTAATTGGAACTGATTGACTGGAGAAATAGTCAAATGGTTTTTTATTTCAAGCTGTTTTCATATTTCCTTTTATTTAAGCTGGGAAAAGGCCGTCTGAAAATATTTCAATAAGGGTGTGCATATGAAGTTTTCCTTTAGTATTAACCTATTATCCGTTTTGATTTTGGCCGCTTGTGCGCAACAGCCAGTTCAAAAGCCTCAAGTTTCCCTGCCCTCCGTATTTGTGGACAACCATGCGCCGGAGCAAGGAACAGGGCTGACGGAGCAGAAATTAATCCGCGCCAAGCATTATATGGCGGCGTCTGCCAATCCGCTGGCAACTGAAGCTGGTTATGAAATTTTGAAGCGCGGCGGCAGTGCGATAGATGCGATGATTGCCATGCAGACAACTTTGGGACTGGTTGAGCCTCAGTCTTCCGGATTGGGTGGCGGTGCGTTTTTGGTGTATTGGGACAATAAGGCGAAAAAGCTGACGACGTTTGATGCCCGTGAAACAGCGCCAAAAGCGGCAACACCGGAACTTTTCTTGGACGAAAACGGTAAACCGATGGGCTTTATGAAAGCGGTGGTCGGCGGCCGTTCGGTCGGTGTGCCGGGAATTCCGAAGCTGCTGGAAGATGTCCACAAGCGTTACGGCAAATTGCCCTGGGCAAGTTTGTTTGAGAAACCGATTACTTTGGCGGAACAAGGTTTTGCCGTTTCTCCGCGTATGGCGAAATCCATCGAACAAAATTTGGAACCCTTGCAACGTTATCCGCAAACCGCCGCTTACTTCCTGCTCGACGGCAAACCTTTGGCTGCGGGAACGGTTTTGAAAAACCCTGAATTTGCGCGTTCCGTACGCCTGTTGGCGGAAAAAGGCAGTGCGCCGTTTTATCAGGGAATGCAGGCGCAGAATATTGTTCGTGCCGTTACCGGTGCTGTGGATAATCCTGGCAAAATCAGCATGGCGGATTTGAAAAACTATCAAGTTATCGAGCGTAAGCCGGTTTGTGCGCCGTATCGTGAATATGAAGTTTGCGGCATGGGCGCGCCAAGTTCGGGCGCGATTGCTTTGGGGCAGATTTTGGGCGTATTGCAAAATCAGGATATGAAGGCGTTGGGTGCGGAAAATATCCACAGTTGGCGCTGGATAGGCGATGCGTCGCGGATTGCTTTTGCCGACCGTGATTATTATGTCGGCGATCCCAAGTTTGTGAACGTTCCGACCCGTGCCATGATTTCTCAAGCTTATTTGAAACCGCGTGCAGAAGAAATCCGCAAAGCTGACAAGGCATTGGAAATTATTCAGGCGGGCAAGTTTGGCAAGGCATACGCGCAGTGCATGGCGGTCGAGCTGCCGTCCACCAGTTATTTGGTGGTTGTGGATAAAGACGGCAACGTCGTGTCGATGACGACTTCGATTGAAAATGCCTTTGGTTCGGGGCTGATGGCAAACGGCTATCTGCTCAATAATGAATTAACCGATTTTGCCTTCAACCCTGTCGGAGAAGACGGTAAAACGGTGGCAAACAGCGTTGCCGGTGGAAAACGTCCGCGTTCTTCGATGGCACCGACCATTGTGATGAAAGACGGAAAACCTTATATGGCGGTCGGTTCGCCGGGCGGCAGCCGCATTATCGGTTTCGTCGCTAAAACACTGGTGGCGCATATCGACTGGGGTATGGACATTCAGACGGCAATTTCACTGCCGAATATGCTCAATCGCGGCAGCCAGTATGAGATTGAGGATAAAACAGCGGCTGCGGATAAAGCGGCTGCGTTGGAAAAACTGGGCTACAAAGTCCAAATCCGTGATTTGAATTCCGGCGTACAAGGCATTGTGATCGGCAAAGACGGTTTGCTTGGTGGTGCTGACCCGCGCCGCGAAGGCAAAGTCATGGGCGATTGATTTTGTCGGTTGACATGAAAAAGGCCGTCTGAACAGCTTCGTTTCAGACGGCCTTTTTAGTTTGGGAAAATATATGGATAAGATGTGTATAAGAATAACGTTAAAATTTAATATTTCTATTTTTCAATAAGATAAAAGGGATGAATATGTGGATAATTACTTGTGGAAAACAACATGATTTAGGCCGTCTGAAAGGTTCAGACGGCCTTTTTATTGGACTGTTTTGTCTATTCTCTATCAGGCTGCCGGCAGCTCGTGAAAAGCACTAGGCAAGTCTTCATCATCGGCAAACTCAACCCATTCGTAAGCGCTTTCATCTGCCAAAACGGCACGCAACAGCGCATTATTGATGGCATGGCCTGATTTGTAACCTTCAAATGCACCGATAATCGGATGGCCGACAATGTACAAATCGCCAATCGCATCCAGGATTTTGTGGCGAACAAATTCATCGGGATAGCGCAAACCTTCCGGATTCAAAACATCCATGTCGTCAATCACGATGGCGTTGTTCAAATTGCCGCCCAGTCCGAGATTGTGGGCGCGCATCATTTCTACTTCGTGCATAAAGCCGAAGGTACGGGCGCGGGCAATCTCATCAATATAGGATTTTCCTGCAAAATCAATCTCGAAAGTAGGTGCACTGCGGTTGAATACGGGATGGTCGAATTCTATGGTTAAAGTAACTTTAAAGCCGTCATAAGGCGTAAAGCGCACCCATTTTCCGGTTTCTTTGATTTCAACGGGTTTGAGGATTCTCAAAAAACGTTTTTGGGCTTTTTGATCGACAACGCCTGCATCTTGTAAAAGGTAAATAAACGGCAGGCTGGAGCCGTCCATAATCGGAATTTCAGGCGCGTTCAATTCAATCAAGGCATTGTCGATGCCGTAGGCAGACAGTGCCGACATAATGTGTTCAATCGTACCGATGCGCACGCCTTTATCGGTAACGATGGTTGAAGAGAGGCGGGTATCGTTAATCAAATAAGGATTCAATTTGATTACTTCGCCCATTTCTCCACTTAAATCGGTACGGCGGAATGAAATACCGCTGTTTTCTTCGGCAGGATGCAAAGTCAGAGCGACCCTTTCGCCCGAATGCAGACCGACGCCGGTAACGCTTACTGATTTGGCTAAAGTCCGTTGCAGCATAATTGCTTCCTTTTAAAAAGTCTGATGGGCAAATGATACGTTAAAAAGGAAAAAACAAGCCATCATTTTTAATAGTATTTGCCAATATGGATGTTTTGCGAGAGAAACCTCTAGATTTAAATTATCCACAATAGTATGTGAAATTGAAGTGGGTAATTTGGGTTTTATCCACAGATAAATAGAAAAACTAAGATTCTATCCTTTTTTATTCCGGCATTCAGTTGGGGTTGGCCTCAAAGATAAAAAGTAACTATCAAATTGGTTTTAAAGAAAGTTATTCCGTTATCCACAGATAGTTTGGTTTTTCATCAAAATCATCATTTTAAAAATTAAAATATTATGATTTGAAGAAAACACTGAATGATCAACAAAAAAATGGCAAAATATGGAGGAATAGAACTAAGTTTATGATTTCCATAAGCTTATGAAACTTTTAAGATTGGAAAATGGTTTTTATGAAATAAAATATCAAAAGCTAGAACTAATCCGATTTGCCTGATATTTTCCTACAAACAAGAATTTCATGTTTTCTTTATTTAAATCAAACAACTTAAAAGTAATTATCTGTAATCCTAGAAAGTAATTTTATTTCAGGATACAATGGACTTACTGAAAAATTTTTCCCATTCCATCTAATAGGAGTAGCAAAATGAGTATTAAAGTAGCGATTAATGGTTTTGGCCGCATCGGTCGTCTGGCATTGCGTCAAATTGAAAAAGCCCAAGGTATCGAAGTCGTTGCTGTTAACGACTTGACTCCTGCCGATATGCTGCTACACCTCTTTAAATACGACAGTACTCAAGGCCGTTTTGAAGGCTCTGCTGAATTGAAAGATGATGCGATTGTTGTTAACGGCAAAGAAATCAAAGTATTTGCCAATCCTAATCCTGAAGAATTGCCTTGGGGCGAGCTGGGTGTAGACGTTGTTCTCGAATGTACCGGTTTCTTTACTAACAAAACCAAAGCAGAAGCCCATATCCGTGCCGGTGCGCGCAAAGTTGTGATTTCTGCCCCTGGCGGCAATGATGTGAAAACCGTTGTATACGGCGTAAACCAAGATATTTTGGATGGTAGCGAAACTGTTATTTCAGCCGCTTCTTGTACGACTAACTGTCTGGCCCCTATGGCTGCGGTATTGCAAAAAGAATTCGGTATTGTTGAAGGCCTGATGACCACTATCCACGCTTATACCGGCGACCAAAACACCCTTGATGCACCACACCGCAAAGGCGACTTCCGACGCGCCCGTGCCGCTGCATTGAATATCGTACCGAACAGTACCGGTGCCGCTAAAGCCATCGGCTTGGTTATCCCTGAATTGAACGGCAAACTTGATGGTTCTGCCCAACGCGTTCCTGTTGCTACCGGCTCTTTGACCGAACTGGTTTCTGTTCTCGAACGCCCTGTTACCAAAGAAGAAATCAATGCAGCCATGAAAGCTGCCGCCAACGATGCTTTAGGCTACACTGAAGATCAAATCGTTTCTTCCGACGTTATCGGTATTGAATACGGCTCACTCTTCGATGCGACTCAAACCCGCGTGATGACAGTTGGTGACAAACAATTGGTGAAAACCGTTGCTTGGTACGACAATGAAATGTCTTACACTTGCCAATTGGTTCGTACCTTGGAATTTTTTGCCAGCAAAATCTAAAGGATAACGGGCTGAATCAATCAGTCTGTGGATAATTAAAAGGCCGTCTGAACATTTCAGACGGCCTTTTGTTTGTAGATAGATTCAATTGGTAATTCAGATTGTGGATAGTTTAATCACTGTGGCACATTTGTTTTCTATCCTAAACTGTACTTCATAATCCGCAATATTCATCACATAAATACGTTCGGGAATATCTTGATAGGCAGGGCGAGGATCTTGGGCGATGCTTTGTTCAATGAGATGTTTTTCTTCTGTGGATAAATGTTCCGCAAGCGTACTTTCTGCCCAAACAACGTTCAATTCTTCAGGTTTGCCGCTGACAAAGCCTGATGATGCGTCAGGTTTGGATTCGACAAACGGGATGTAGGGTTTGATATCCACTACCGGAGTACCGTCCAATAGGTCTGCACCGCTGCAATAGATGCGGACAGGTTTGCCTGTTTCGATGTGTTCGAGTTTCAGTAGGGATAAACCGAGATGATTGGGGCGGTGCGGGCTGCGTGTGGCAAATACGCCCATTTTTTGTTTGCCTCCGAGTCGTGGCGGACGCACCATTTGCGCCCAACCTTCATCCAATACGCCGTGGAAAATAAAACTTATCCACGCATAGTCGAAATCTTCCAAGCCCCGAACGCTGTCTGCGGTAAATTCAGGAGTAAGTTCAATGCAAATTTCTGCCGCAGGAACCAAACCGGGTTGGCGGGCAATGCCGAATTTTTGTTTGTAGGGAGAATGAACGGTTGCAATAGGCGTAATCGAATAGGACATAATCTGAAGATAAATATTCTGTGCAAACTGTCATCATATCACAGATGTTTTCCCACATTTTGCGGTAGTAATTTGTTATAATACAAAGCATTTATTCCAAATGTCCGTACATTGGCAATAAATGAATAATTTAAATTATTTAAAATAAAATCAATAGGTTATATTAATCCATGATTGTTTCTATCGATGTAGATGCACAAAAAACGTTTACGCCTTTGTGTCCGAAAGAATTGCCTGTTGCCGAAGGTCATCTGATTGCGGATGAACTCAATGCCCAAGCTGCATTGGCGGATTTACGCGTGATGACGAAAGATGCGCATCATGTTGCGGCAAAATGGCTTGTGGATAATCCTGTTGATATGTTAAAACCGACGGGTTTACCCGATGCGGATTTGACTTGGGTGTCACATGCGATGGTTGGAACATATGGCTATGAATTGTTGGATGGCCTGCCTTCAGCCAAGGAATACGATTATTGTGTTTGGAAAGGCATTGATCCTGAGTTACATCCTTACGGCGCATGTTTTCACGATATTGAAGAAAAGCTCAGTACAGGTTTGATCGAATGGTTGCGCTGTCAAAATGCAGATACAGTTATTGTCGGCGGTTTGGCAACGGATTATTGTGTGAAAACAACGGTTTTACAGTTGCTTAAAGGCGGAGCTTGGAAAGTCATTGTCAATCAGGCGGCTTGCCGCGGTATTGCTCCGGAAACGGTTGAATCTGCATGGCAGGAAATGCATTCTGCCGGGGCTATTATTTTAGAAAACGCCGAAGAAATAAGAAAATACATTAATAATCAATAAATTATATTTTTAAATTCTGTTGTTTCACGTGAAACATTTTCCAAAATATGAAGATTTTACTTGTCCGCTTGTCCAGTATGGGCGATTTAATTCATACGTTGCCCGCAGTTGAAGATTTGGCGCGACAATGTCCTGAGGTAGAGCTCCATTGGCTGTGTGAGGCAGGGTTTGCAGATATTGCCCGCTTACATCCTTTTGTCAAAAAGGTTCATGTAATGAAATGGCGGCAGTGGCGCAAACACCTTTTTCAGGCTGAAACGTGGCGTGAAATAGGCCGTCTGAAAACGGATTTACAGGCTGAATCTTTTGATTTTGTTTTAGATAGTCAAGGACTGATTAAAAGCGCATGCTTTGCCAAAATGGCAAAATCCCCTATTTACGGTTTAGATAAACACAGCACGCGTGAAAGTTTGGCTGCCTTTGCATACAGTAAAACATTTGCCGTGCCGAAAGGCAAAAATGCGGTCTGGCGAAACCGTGAATTATTCGCCCAAGTATTTGGTTATACAATGCCTGAGACGCAGGTATTTGGTTTGTCGGTTCCTGAATTAGGCCGTCTGAAAAATTTGCAATCCCCCTATTACGTTGCTTTGCATGCAACCAGTCGAGACAGTAAATTATGGCCGGTAGAACACTGGCGTGCATTATTGAAAAAGTTGAATGAAGAACAACAATGCAATGTATATTTGCCGTGGGGAAATGAAACCGAAAAAATGCGTGCCGAACAGATTGCAAGCGATTTACCGTCTGCTTCGGTTTGCGACAAAATGAATTTATTACAGGCTGCATTTTTATTGAAAAACGCAGAGGGTATTATTGGCGTAGATACCGGACTACTGCATCTTGCCAATGCACTGGAAAAGCCTGTTGTAGGAATTTATACAGATACAGATCCGGCCAAGACCGGCGTTCAAGTTTCGGCTTATGCAAAAAATTTAGGCGGTATTGCTCAAATTCCTAATGTTGACGAGGTTTATCAAACCTTGATGGATTGTGTTGCAGCATATGGTAAATAATTGCAGGGGAGTTGGATTTATTTTCTGAGTAAATGCTTTAGAAATGATATAATTCCGCTCTATTTACCAAGATTTATACAAATTTGGTTTTATCATGTTGGTGAAAACCGAATTGGATTTTATATAAAGAATGTATCAAAAGCAGTATGCTAGATTTGATGGACATTCTTTTTAGGAGAATTGAATGAAAGCACTGGTCGCAGTAAAGCGCGTAGTGGACTATAACGTCAAAGTTCGTGTGAAAGCCGATGGTTCCGATGTGGATATCGGTAATGTCAAAATGTCGATGAACCCGTTTGATGAAATCGCGGTAGAAGAAGCTGTCCGTTTGAAAGAAGCCGGAAAAGTAAGCGAGATTGTTGCTGTTTCTCTTGGCGAGAAAAAATGCGAAGAGACGTTGCGTACTGCTTTGGCGATGGGTGCCGACCGTGCGGTTCATGTTGAGACTGATGCGAAGTTGGAGCCTTTGGCCGTTGCAAAATTGCTGAAAGCTGTTGCGGATAAAGAAAATCCGCAAATTTTATTGCTGGGCAAACAGGCAATTGACGATGACGCCAACCAAGTTGCCCAAATGCTGGCTGCGTTGTTGAATGCGGCTCAAGGTACTTTTGCATCAAAAGTGCAAATTGAAGGCGAAGAAGCATTGGTAACCCGTGAAATTGACGGCGGCGAAGAGACTGTTGCATTGAAGCTGCCTGCGGTCATCAGTGCAGATTTGCGTTTGAACGAACCACGCTTTGTCAAACTTCCTAATATCATGGCGGCAAAGAAAAAACCTTTGGAAAAATTAAGTCCTGCCGATTTGGCTGTGGATATTTCTCCGCGTTTGAATACCGTGAAATTTGCCGAACCTAAAGCACGTCAAGCCGGTATGAAAGTGGCTGATGTTGCCGAGTTGGTTGAAAAGCTGAAAAACGAAGCCAAAGTGATCTAAGGAGTATGAAATGAGCGTATTGATTATTGCGGAACATAATAACCAACATTTGAATCCTGCCACTTTGCATGCGGTAACGGCTGCCGCCAAATTGGGTAATGTAGATTTATTGGTTGCCGGCAGCAATGCTGCTGCGGTGGTTGAAGAGGCAAAACAGGTTGCAGGCGTGGCGAAAGTTTTGGTAGCTGATGCGCCCTATTATGCTGAAGGTTTGGCAGAAGAATTAGCGCCTTTGGTTGTTAAACTGGCTGCGGATTACCGCTATGTGGCTGCGACTGCAACTGCATTTGGTAAAAATCTTCTGCCCCGAGTAGCAGCCCTGTTGGATGTGCCACAAGTTTCGGATTTAACTGAAGTTGTGGATAACTCGACATTTGTCCGTCCGATTTATGCCGGTAATGCATTTGAAACCGTTCAATCCAATTCTGAAAAACTGGTGCTGACTTTCCGTGCAACCGCATTTGATGCTGCCGGACAAGGCAGTAATGCAGAAGTGGTCAATGTTGAGGCAGCGCCTGCTCAAAACCTGAGCCGTTTCGTAAACCGTCAACTTTCCCAGTCTGACCGCCCTGAATTGACTCAGGCAAAAGTGATTGTTTCCGGTGGCCGTGCATTGGGCAGTGCTGAAAAATTCAATGAAGTGTTAACTCCATTGGCGGATGCTTTGGGTGCAGCGATTGGTGCATCCCGTGCGGCAGTGGATGCCGAGTATGCGCCAAACGATGCCCAAGTCGGACAAACCGGTAAAGTAGTTGCGCCGCAACTATACTTCGCTATCGGTATTTCTGGTGCTATCCAACACGTTGCCGGTATGCAGGACAGTAAAGTGATTGTTGCCATCAACAAAGATGCTGACGCTCCGATTTTCAATGTGGCAGATTACGGCTTGGTTGGTGATTTGTTTGAAGTTGTGCCTCAACTGACTGAAGCACTGAAAAACTAATGTTTCACGTGAAACGTTCAGACGGCCTTTTATAACAAAGGCCGTCTGAAAATATTTTGGCATGATTACGACCTATAAAACCATTACCACACTGACACAGGCTGAATTTAAAGATAAAGGCAGCCGCTTCATCGCGTACGCCTATCCGATTCGCACTTTGGCCGATGTGAAGAAGTATCTCGACCCATTAAAGGAAGAGCATCACAAGGCGCGACATTGGTGCTACGCCTATCGATTGGGTGTGGATGGAATGCAGTTTCGTGCAAACGATGATGGAGAACCGTCCGGAAGCGCAGGCCGCCCTATTCTGGGGCAGATTGATTCTGTCGGCGTAACGGATGTGTTGGTTGTAGTTGTGCGCTATTTTGGCGGTACGCTATTGGGTGTTCCCGGTCTGATTCATGCTTATAAGGAATCAACAGCTCAGGCATTGGCGATAGCTGAAATTGTTGAAAAGAATGTCGAAAAGACAGTTTGGTTGAAGTGTGAATATCCTGTTTTGAATGAGGCTATACGGATTGCCAAACAATATCAGGCCGATATTGTGGAACAGGATTTGCAGCTGGATTGTAAGTTAACAGTGAAAATAGCGTTGGCCGATTATGAAACCTGTATTGCTGCTTGGAAAAATACGCGCCAAATTGAAGTAGATACTGAACAGCCGTTTGAATAAAAGGTCGTCTGAACATATTTGAGAAATCAAAAGTTTCAGACGGCCTTTGATGTTTTAGCCTTGGTATCTGTCTAAAGCATTTACGCTTGAGCGCAGGTGTTCCCAAGCCAGTTGATGAAATTCCCCCAGTGCGTTCCATAGGGCATCTTCGCTCATAATGCTGTATTCGCCCTGTGTACGCAAATCAACATCTGCCCCTTCTTCAATGGCTTGATGGCATGCTTGGTATTCGTTGGTATAGAATTCATCCATGTCCTGCATAAGGCTTGCAGCATGTTTCCAGCGGGCGATATCTGCTTCTAGTTGCGGCAGTAATTCGCACCATTCGCGGTATTTGCTTTGAATTTCGTCAATACGTTTTTGCATGATTTGTCCTTTCGTTGTTTGAAATTAGAGTATGGTTGTCTTGGTGCAATATTATTCTTAATTTGAAACAGCTATGCAAGATGGAACAATATTCCATCGATTGAATTTTATTTACAACATCTATTCTTCAAGGAGATGGTATGAAATTGCTCGTTATTGGTAATGGTGGACGTGAACACGCACTGGCTTGGAAATTGGCGCAGTCGTCTAAGGTAGAAACTGTCTTTGTTGCACCTGGTAATGCTGGAACGGCAATTGAGCCTAAACTGCAGAATATAGCGTTGACGGCGCATCAAGATTTGATTGATTTTTGCCGTAATGAAAATATTGCCTTTACCGTAGTCGGCCCTGAAGCGCCTTTGGCTGCGGGTGTGGTGAATGACTTCCGTGCTGCCGGATTGAAGATTTTTGGCCCGACTCAATACGCGGCCCAGCTGGAGAGCTCAAAGGATTTTGCTAAAGCGTTTATGGCAAAATATAACATTCCAACCGCGCAATACCAAACCTTTGAAAATGCCGATGCGGCACATGATTATGTCAACCAAAAAGGTGCGCCAATTGTTATTAAGGCGGATGGTTTGGCTGCCGGTAAAGGCGTGATTGTCGCCATGACTTTGGATGAAGCCCATGCCGCTATTGACGATATGTTGTTGGGCAACAAAATGGGCAATGCAGGCGCGCGTGTCGTGATTGAAGATTTCCTGCAAGGCGAGGAAGCAAGCTTTATCGTTATGGTGGACGGCAATCATGTTTTGCCGATGGCAACCAGTCAAGACCATAAACGCCTGTTGGATGACGACAAAGGCCCTAATACTGGCGGTATGGGCGCATACAGCCCTGCTCCGGTGGTAACGCCTGATGTGTACGAGCGCGCGATGAATGAAATTATTTTGCCGACCGTGGCCGGTATGAAAGCAGAAGGTCATGAATTTACCGGCTTTTTATATGCGGGCTTGATGATTGATAAAACCGGTGCGCCTTATACCATCGAATTCAACTGCCGCTTCGGCGACCCTGAAACCCAGCCGATTATGAGCCGTTTGGATAGCGATTTGGTGGACTTGGTTGAAGCGGCGATCGACGGCAAACTGGATAGTGTTGCTGCCGAATGGAATCCGCAGACTGCAGTAGGTGTGGTGTTGGCTGCACAAAACTATCCTGATTCTCCGAAAAAAGGCGATGTGATCTTCGGCTTGGATAAGGCCAATCAAATAGGTAAAGTTTTCCATGCCGGTACTGCAACGAATGAAAAAGGCGAAGTGGTAACCAATGGCGGCCGTGTGTTGTGTGTCGTCGGTTTGGGTGATGATGTTGCGCAAGCTAAGAGCAAGGCTTATGAGGCATTGGAAACCATCCGTTTTGACGGTATGCAATACCGTAAAGACATTGCCGATAAAGCCATCAACCATTAATAATGAATAGAAATAGGCCGTCTGAACACAGATTGTCCGACAATCGCAGTTTCAGACGGCCTTGGTATATGATGATGTTCCCCAGAATTTTATCGGCTGCAGCCCAACGTAGGCTGCAGGCGCATCTTAAAAAAGGCGGTTTGGTCGCCTATCCTACCGAGTCTTGCTATGGCTTGGGCTGTATCCCTACTTTGCCCAAAGCGCTCAATCAACTGATTCATCTGAAAAAACGACCGCAACATAAAGGCATGATTGTCATTGGACATAGCTTGGAACAGTTGCAACCTTTGCTGCAAAGGCCGTCTGAAAATATCCAAACCATGCTGCATGAAGCATGGCCGGCTCCAAAAACTTTTTTATTGCCGGTCGGCAAAAAAGTATTGCCCTCATTGCGGGGAAAAAGACGCAGTAAATTAGCTGTCAGGGTTCCTGCGCACGCAGGTGCAAGACGTTTGTGTCAGGTTTTGGAAATGCCTTTAGTCTCTACTTCATGCAATCGTGCAGGAAAACAGGCATGCAAAACGGAAAGGGAAGTTAGAAGACAGTTTGGCAGGAAAGTTTGGGTTGTAGGCGGATTGATAGGTAAGCAGAAAACGCCTAGCCAGATTATTGACGGAGAAACAGGGGCAAGGTTGCGTTAAAGAAGAATTGTATTTTTAAAGGAAAGGTATTTATTTGAGAAGCAAATTTTTTCCAAAAGATTGGAATACCTGTGTGAAAAGCATTTAGTGCAGATCCAGTTTGATACATAGCAGTCTGTAAATACAGTCCGATTAAGCAGGTAGTAAGTCAGTAAATAGAGTAGAAAGCAGTATTTTGTGAAATGCTCTGGCAAAGAGTGAAGCAAATTTTGAGCGTAAATGAATCGCTGTAATAAATTATTTTTGAATAAACAAATTTTGTGGATAAATTTGAAGATAAATTTCCATAAAAACATAAAAAGGCCGTCTGAAACTTGATATTCAAAGCATTCAGACGGCCTTTTAAATATTTAAACTGTGGATAACTTTGTGAATAAGTGTGGATTAAAGCTTATGTCCGCACACAGTTTCGTATTGTTTTTCAGTAATCGTGCCGCTCATGACGCTCATTGGGCGGATGCTGGTCGGCGTATAGCTTTGGTTGGAAATTACCCGGCCGTGTTCGTCCATCAGTTGCAGCGCTGCCAGACGATAGGTTTTGTTTGAGCAATGAATTTCCCAGTTGCCGATGGCTGTTTTATAGGCCGGTGTGTTGACGAAACGTTCCTCTTTCAGTTTGGAAACGGTTTTTTTATCGCGGAAAGTAACCAGTGCGCCATTTCTTTTAATGCTGCTTCTATCAATGGCCACTTTGATATTGCCTTCAGAGATGGTGCCGATGTTGGTCCAGCTGCTGCTGCCGCTCGATGTGGTGGTTGTTTCACAGGCACTCAACATCAAAGCCGCAAATACGGTTGCAGCTAGGGAAAAACGTTTGATATTCATAAAACCTCATTATTTACAGAAAGTCAGCCGATATTATCCGTGAAGATGGCATATATCGTAAATCAATTTTGCAAAGTTGAACCTCTGAAAAGAATTTTATGAAAAATACGCTGAAAAGGCCGTCTGAAACCTGTCTTTCAGACGGCCTTGCAGTGTAAAATCATGTATAATTGCAAACAATTTGGTTTTCATCCCATAGGAAGATCCGACATGATTAACCCTATCGCTGCACTTTCCCCATTAGATGGCCGCTATGCCAAATCCGTTGAAGCATTGCGTCCGATTTTCTCCGAATACGGCCTGATGCGTGCGCGTGTCAAAGTTGAATTAAACTGGCTCAAAGCCCTTGCTGCCGAGCCTAAGATTGTAGAAGTTCCTGCTTTCAGCGATTTTACGCTTGCCGAAATCGACAAAGTGATCGAAAACTTCTCGCTTGAAGATGCCGCTGCTGTCAAAGCCATTGAGGCGACCACCAATCACGACGTCAAAGCCATCGAATATTGGCTTAAAGAACGCTTCTCCGGCGTGCCTGAAGTGGCTGCTGCCAGCGAGTTCATCCACTTTGCCTGCACCAGCGAAGACATCAACAACCTGTCCCACGCTTTAATGCTGCAAGAAGCGCGTGAGGTTGTTTTGCTGCCGAAACTAGCCGAAATCATCGAAAAACTGACCGGCATGGCGCATGAGTTGGCTGCCGTCCCTATGATGAGCCGCACGCATGGCCAGCCTGCTACACCAAGCACACTGGGTAAAGAAATCGCCAATGTTGTGTACCGCCTGCAACGTCAGTTTAAAAACCTGCAAGCGCAAGAGTTCCTCGGCAAAATCAATGGCGCAGTCGGCAACTACAATGCCCATATGGTCGCTTATCCCGATGTAGATTGGGAAACCCATTGCCGCAACTTCGTTGAAATCAGCCTCGGCCTGACCTTCAACCCCTACACCATTCAAATCGAGCCGCACGACTATATGGCGGAATTCTTCCAAGCCATCAGCCGTGTCAGCACGATTCTGATCGATTTTAACCGTGATGTTTGGGGCTATATTTCTTTGGGTTACTTCAAACAAAAAGTCAAAGCAGGCGAAGTCGGTTCTTCCACCATGCCGCACAAAGTCAACCCAATCGACTTTGAAAACTCCGAAGGCAACCTCGGTATGGCCAATGCCGTATTGGGCTTTTTGTCCGAAAAACTGCCGATTTCCCGTTGGCAGCGCGACCTGACCGACAGCACCGTATTGCGCAACATGGGCGTAGGCGTGGGCTATACCGTATTGGGCTTTGCCGCCCATCTGCGCGGTCTGAATAAGCTTGAGCCGAATCCTGCCGCCCTTGCTGCCGATTTGGACGCTACTTGGGAGCTGCTGGCCGAGCCGATTCAAACCGTCATGCGTCGTTATGGTGTGGCCAATCCTTACGAGAAACTGAAAGATCTGACACGCGGTAAAGACGGCATTACGCCTGAAGTGTTGAAACTCTTTATCGAGTCGTTGGAAATTCCGGCAGAAGCCAAAGCCAAATTGCTTGAGCTGACCCCTGCGTTGTATGTGGGCAAAGCCGAAGAGTTGGCAAAACGAATTTAAAAGGTTTTTGTAGGGCATACTTTCTTAGTTATTGAGATTTTTTGATAGATAAGAAACCACCCTCTACATCCGACAAATTAAAAAGGCCGTCTGAAATATTTTTCAGACGGCCTTTTTCGATTCAAATTGTTATTTTACTTTGTCTTTCAATGCGCCGTAGCCGGCTGCGTCCATTTCTTCCAAAGGAATGAATTTCAAACTTGCGCCGTTGATGCAATAGCGCAGGCCGCCTTTGTCTTTCGGACCGTCGGCGAAGACGTGTCCTAAGTGTGAGTCGGCGGCATGGCTGCGCACTTCGGTGCGGCGCATGTTGTAGCTGAAATCGTCGTGTTCGGTAACGGCGGCGGCATTAATCGGGTGGGTAAAGCTTGGCCAGCCACAGCCGGAATCGAATTTGTCGGCAGAGCTGAACAGGGGTTCGCCGCTGACAACGTCCACGTAAATGCCGGGTTTGAACAAGTGGTCGTATTCGTGGCTGAAGGCGTATTCGGTCGCGCTGTTTTGGGTAACTTGGTATTGCTCTTCGGTCAGGAGGCGTTTGAGTTCGGCGTCGCCGGGTTTTTTATATGTTGCCGCGTCGAAGCCTTTGCCTTGCGGGGCGGCTTTGCTTTTGCCCGGCAGCGGTTCGTCGGCTTTGCGGATGTCGATGTGGCAGTAGCCGTTGGGGTTTTTAATCAGGTAGTCCTGATGGTATTCCTCGGCGTCGTAGAAGTTTTTCAGCGGCTCGTTTTCGACGACTAGGGGCTGTTGGTATTTTTGCTGCTCGCGTTTGAGGGCGGCGGCGATGACGGCTTTTTCGGCGGGGTCGGTGTAGTACACGCCGCTGCGGTATTGCGTGCCGATGTCGTTACCTTGTTTGTTGAGGCTGGTTGGGTCAACAACGCGGAAATAGTATTGCAGGATATCGTCTAGGCTGAGTTTGTCGGCATCGTAGGTAACTTTGACGGTTTCGGCATGACCCGTATCGCGGTAGGACACGTCTTCGTAGCTTGGGTTTTCTGTTTTGCCGTTGGCGTAGCCGGATACTGCGTCAACCACGCCGTCTATGCGTTGGAAATAGGCTTCCAAGCCCCAGAAGCAGCCGCCGGCGAGGTAGATAGTGCGCGTATTCATGATTGCTGAATCCTTTTTCTGTGTGTCAGGTTTGTAAAATGTGTTTTTCAGACGGCCTAAATCGGCATCGGGATCGCGGATTAAAGCCAATGCCTGCGCTTCGTTGATGCTGCCTTTGACGATGCGCTGCACGTCGCCGTCTTTGCCGATTAATGCCCAAGAAGGGTAAACGCCGATATTCAGGCTTTGGGCGATGGTGCCGCCGTTGTCGGTAACGACGGGCAGCTTAGGATAGTTCAAACCGGCATACCATTTTTGAAAATCGCCGTCTTTTTTCTCGTGTAGAAAACCGGGCGAGGCAACGGTAATCAGGTTGGCAGAACCGAATTTTGCATCTTGCGCCCATTTTTCGGTTTGTCCCAATTCGGACAAACACAAAGGACACCAACTTGCCCAAAATTTAATCAGGGTGGGTTTGTCTTTTTTCAGGAAAACACTGGCAGGGCGGTTGTCAGGGGTTTTCAACGAGGACAATGCCTGCGGTACGGTTGCGGCTTCGGTATCCATCATTTTGGATGAGCAGGCGCCAAGTGCAAGCAGGCAGCCGAACTTGGTGCAAAGTGAAAATAATGTGCGGGGATTCATCTCTATGTTTCCTGTATGGATGGTTTGTCTTATTAGACGTTGGAAATGCCAAAACCTGACAACCTTGATTTTCAGACGACCTTGCCATGTAAAATACGCTACAATACTCTCTATTTCAAGTTTCTAAAATTAAAAGGAAAATTTAATGTTCAGCTTCTTCCGTCGCAAGAAAAAACAGGAAACTCCGGCTCCTGAGGAGGCTCAAGTTCAGGAAACCGCAGCAAAAGCAGAATCTGAAGTTGCTCAAGTAGTTGAAAATATTAAAGAAGATGCCGAATCTTTAGCAGAAAGCGTCAAAGGGCAGGTCGAATCAGTTGTCGAATCGGCTGTTGAAACTGTCAGCGAAACCGTCGAGCAGGTTTGGGAAGCTTTGACCGAAACGCCGTCTGAAACAGTGGAAAAAGTAGAAGAACACCTTGAAGCGGCAAAAGAAGCGGCTGTTAAAACCGTCAGCGAGGCTGTTGAACAGGTTCAAGAAACCGTTGCCGAGATGCCGTCTGAAGCGGCTGAGGTTGCTGAAGAAGTGGCAGAACAGGCTGAGGCGGTAAAAGAAGCAGCTGTTGAGGCAGTTAGCGAGGCTGTTGAACAGGTTCAAGAAACTGTTTCCGAGATGCCGTCTGAAGTGGCTGAAGCTGCTGAGAAAGCAGCAGAACAGGCCGAAGCGGTAAAAGAAGAAGCTGTTGAGGCAGTTAGCGAAGCTGTCGAGCAAGTTCAAGAAGTTGTTGCAGAGGCTTCAGCCGAAGCCCCTGCTCCGGCAGAAGAACAAAAGCTCAGTTGGGCTGCGCGTTTGAAACAAGGCTTGACCAAATCACGCGACAAAATGGCAAAATCGTTGGCCGGCGTGTTCGGTGGCGGACAAATCGACGAGGATTTGTACGAAGAGCTGGAAACCGTGCTGATTACCAGCGATATGGGCATGGAAGCCACCGAATACTTGATGAAAGACGTGCGCGACCGTGTCAGCCTCAAAGGCCTCAAAGACGGCAACGAATTGCGCGGCGCGCTGAAAGATGCGTTGTACGACTTGATTAAGCCTTTGGAGAAACCTTTGGTCTTGCCGGAAACCAAGGAGCCTTTCGTGATTATGCTTGCCGGTATCAACGGCGCAGGCAAAACCACATCTATCGGCAAATTGGCCAAATACTTCCAAGCGCAGGGCAAATCTGTGTTGCTGGCGGCAGGCGATACTTTCCGTGCCGCCGCGCGTGAGCAGCTTCAGGCTTGGGGCGAGCGCAATAATGTGACCGTGATTTCGCAAACCACAGGTGATTCCGCAGCCGTTTGCTTCGATGCCGTCCAAGCCGCCAAAGCGCGCGGCATCGACATCGTGCTGGCCGATACTGCCGGCCGTCTGCCGACGCAGCTTCATTTGATGGAAGAAATCAAAAAAGTGAAGCGCGTGTTGCAAAAAGCCATGCCGGATGCGCCACATGAAATCATCGTCGTGCTTGATGCCAACATCGGTCAAAATGCCATCAACCAAGTGAAAGCCTTTGACGAAGCATTGGGTCTGACCGGCCTTATCGTCACCAAGCTCGACGGTACGGCCAAAGGCGGTATCCTTGCCGCCCTTGCCTCTGACCGCCCAGTTCCTGTCCGCTATATCGGCGTAGGCGAAGGCATTGATGATTTGCGTCCGTTTAATGCCAAAGCGTTCGTGGACGCCCTATTGGATTAAATAGACAGGCTGAGGCTTGTAAACACAGTTTGCGGGGGATTTCTGAGCTATATTTTGAAAGATTCAGCATTCGGTTGATACCAGCCAAACAGGCTGTTAAAAAGGCCGTCTGAAACCTAAAATCAGGTTTCAGACGGCCTTTATTTGCAGGTTTAGTTTTTTCGTGCAGTAACAAACTCGGCCAGTTGGCGCAGGCGCAGGGCTTTGTCGCCGAATGGCTCGATCAGGGCAACGGCTTCTGCAATCAGCGTTTCTGCGTAAGTGCGCGCGGTCTGCAGGCCCATCAGTTTGACGTAGGTCGGTTTGTCGTTGTCCGAGTCTTTGCCGGCGGTTTTGCCCAATGTGGCGGTATCGGCTTCGCAGTCCAATACATCGTCGATCACTTGGAAAGCCAGGCCTAATTTGGCGGCGTAGTGGTCTAAGGTTTGGATTTGCGCCGGTGTTAAGTCCGGGCAGGAAAGTGCGCCTAAGGCGACTGCCGCGCGGATGAGTGCGCCGGTTTTGAGGCTGTGCATCTGTTCCAATTCGGCCTGATTCATGGCTTTGCCGACATTGGCAAGGTCGATGGCTTGTCCGCCCGCCATGCCGAGGCTGCCGGATGCTTGGGCCAGCGTGGACAACATGGTAAGCTGGCGTTCGGCAGGCAGGCCTGTCGGACGGCTCAATACATCAAAGGCTTGGGTTTGCAGTGCATCGCCGACCAAAAGGGCGGTTGCTTCATCGTATTGCACATGGCAGGTCGGTTTGCCGCGGCGCAGGCTGTCGTTGTCCATCGCCGGCATATCGTCGTGAACCAGCGAATAGACGTGCACCATTTCGATGGCCGCCATCGCCTGCTCGACGGCATTTTGGTTTGCTTCGCCCAATTCGGACGCGGCAAGTACCAAGAGCGGGCGCAGCCGTTTGCCGCCGCCGAGGGTAACGTAACGCATGGCTTCATGCAGCGTGTGCGGCACTTGGCTTTCAGACGGCAAGAAATGCGCCAGCAGCAATTCGGTTTGCGCTTGGGCTTTTTGCTGCCATGTTTTGAGTTCATTCGCCGGGTTCAAGGTTCAACTCCTTCAGTTCGCCGGCATCCAATACTTGCAGTTTCTGCTCGACTTCCGCCAATTTGGTTTGGCAGTATCTGACCAATTCGTTGCCTTCCTGATAGGCGGCCAAAGCATCTTCCAGCGGCATTTCGCTGCTTTGCATGGCTTGGGTCAGGGTTTCGAGGCGGGATAAGGCTTCTTCAAAGGATTGGGGGGCGTTTTTTTTCATGGTTTGAAATGATGGGCAGAAAAAGGGAATTGTAGCATTTTTAGATGATGAAGGCCGTCTGAACAGGGGTGAAAACGAAATCAAAGATTTCTGTTTCTTCGTTCAGACGGCCTTTTTCAAACGGAATAACGTTATCAGCCCGGTAAAACGGCTTTTTGATAGTTGAGCGCGATAAACTGCTTCTCGGCATCCAATTCAGTGATTTTGAACAATGCCTGCGATTTAGGCAGCGCGTCAAACGGAATACCGGTCGCGCGCGTTACCAGCGGCAGGCCTTCAATGCGGACGAGATCTTCTTTGAGGATGGTAGCCGTCAGCTCGCTCGTGCCTTGCTGTTGCAGATAGACGAGGCTCCAGTAGGCTTCCATTTGGCGTTGGAAGTCGGCGTAGGCTGTATAGGCGGCATCAAAGTCGCGCAGCGCGGCGAAAAGCTCGGCATCGCTGTTTTGATACAGCGGCTCGGCAGAGTCGTCGATCAGGCTGATCAGCTGCTTTTGGTTGATGTAGTCGGCGGCACGGCGCAGCGGCGAGGTAAACCAGCCGTAATGCTGCACGCCCATGCCGATGTGCGGCTCGGATTTGGTGCTCATGCGCACTTTGCCTGCCGGTTGGACGCGGAAAAGGCCGGGCAGCTCGTTTTCGTCCAGCATTTGCGCCCAAGTGCTGTTGGCAAGAATCATCATCTCGCTGACCAGCGTATCAATGGGCGAACCGCGTTCGCGGCGGACGACGGATACGTTGCCTTCCTCATCCAATTCGATGCTGTAATCGTATTGCGGCGCACGGTCGGGCTCGTATTTGCCGCGCGCTTTTTGCAGGGCGATGGCAAATTGATAGAACCAAATCAGGTCTTGATGGTGGGCGAACATCATTTCGCCGGCTTCGTCCAAGCCGGTTTCGGCGTTGAAATGCGGCTCGATGGTCTGAATGCGCAGGTTTTCAGCGATGTTGACTGCTTCGATTTTGCAGGTTGGCGCGCCGACGTTGAACTCGTTGTCCACATCGAAATAAATGCTAATGGAAGGGCGGTATGCGCCTGCATCAAGGCTGAACGCGGCAATCCAGTTTTCGGGCAACATGGTGATTTTGCCGCCGGGGAAATAAACCGTGCTTAAACGTTCCATGATGTTTTTTTCCATTTTGTCGCCTGGTTTAATGGCAAGCGACGGCGCAGCGATGTGGATGCCAACACGTTTCATGCCATTGCCCAAGTCGGTCAGGCTCAAGGCATCGTCCACTTCGGTGGTCGATTCGTCGTCAATGGAAAAGGCGGTAACGTCGGCTTTGGGCAAGTCGGGCATTTCAGGAAGCGGAAGGTCGGGGAAGCCTGTTCCTTTTGGGAAATATTTGATTTCAAACCCGTCTTGCAGGTATTGGGGTATGGACGTAATGCCGCCCGTTTTTTTCGCCAGTTCGTAGGCCGAGGTTTTCAGCTCGTCGGCAGCTTTGGTAAAGGCTTTGTAGGTCAGCGACTGCTTGTCGGGCGCGTGCAGGATGGTTTTCAAATCCGCCGCGATTTCAGACGGCATCTCGCCGCGTTTCAAGGCTTCCGCCCAAGCGTCGATTTGCGCGTCTTGCTGTTTTTTGCGTTCAATGGCGGCAAGCGCCTGTTTTAAGGTTTCTTCAGGCGCGGCTTTGAACACGCCTTTGGCTTTTTTGTAGAAATACATCGGCGCGGCGTAAAGCGCAATCAAAGTCGCTGCCAGCTCGGTTTTGGTCGGCGCATGGCCGTAATATTCTTCGGCGATGGCTTCGGCGGTAAATTCCTCTTCGCCGCATACTTCCCACAATAAATCGGTGTCGATGTCCGCCGCCTGCGCCTGCGCGTTCTCCAAAAACGCCGCCATATCGCCGTCAAACTCGGCAAAGACATTGTTTGCCTTCACTTTGGTGCGTTTGCCGTGTTGGGTATCGACTTGGTAGGTGGCGTCGTTTTTTTGGACGATGGAGGCAACTTTGAATTGGCCGGACTCTTCGTAAAAGATATTCATTTTTTTAGGATTTTATGATTTGTAGGAAACGCGTGATTTTAGCAGATTTGCACAAGAAAGGCCGTCTGAAAAACATACTTTCAGACGGCCTGTTCAAACGGCGGATGATTAATACTGATATGCCGCCAGTTTGCGTTTGATTTCAGGCAGGGCGGCGCGTGCGGCCTGTTCGCCCAATTGGATGGCGCGTTGTTTTTGGTCGAAACCGCCAATCGAGCCCAGCTCCAAAACCTGCGGTTTGATGACCACATTGGCTTGGCCCAATTCTTGGTGTAAGGCGGTTTGGCTCATCACGTTGAAGGTTTGGTCAAGATAGGAGAACATGCCTTGGCTGACGTTTTTGGCCGGACGGGCGGAAATATCGACGGCAATGATGAAGTTTGCGCCCAGTTTTTTCGCCGCGCTGACCGGTACGGGCTGCGACAGGCCGCCGTCCACATATTTGCGGCTGCCGATAACGACAGGTTGGAACACGTTCGGAATCGAAGCAGAAGCGCGGACGGCCTGTCCGGCATTGCCTACGTTGAACACCACCGGTTTGCCGCTTTCAAAATCGGTCGCAACAGCGGCAAATTTGATGGGGAACTGCTGCATCGGGCGGTTGCCGACTTTGCGGTTGATGTAGTTTTGCAGTTTTTCGCCTTTGATGAAGCCGCTGGTGGACAAGGTCAAATCCACCAAATCGGTTTTACCCAAAATTTCCGCTTCCAATTCGAGGCGGTCGGGCGACATTCCCGAAGCGTACATACTGCCGACAATCGAACCCGCGGATGTGCCGGTAACGATTTTGATCGGAATATTGTTTTCTTTCAAAACCTTAATAATCCCGATATGGGCAAAGCCTTTGGACGCGCCGCCGCCCAAAGCCAGCGCAACCGTGGCTTTCGGTTTGGGTGCAGTATGCGAAACCGTATTTTGACCCTGCGTAGAAGGTTTGGATTGCGGCGCGTTGCCGCTCGGACAGGCAGCCAATACCAAGACGGACGAAGCGGCTAAAAACGTTTTGAATGTGGAAAAAAGTTTATTCATGTTCAGACAGCCTTTAATATGTCGAAAGGGTTATTTTACTCTGAAATTAAGTCGAAAGGCCGTCTGAAATCAGGATTCAGACGGCCTTTTAAATCAAGCTTAAGCCAATTCGAGCTGTTTTTCCAAGCTTTCGACCAGTTGGTCGTCCAAATTCAAAGCTTGGGACAAACGGCTCAGGAACACGATTTCCTTGCGTGACAAGTCCGCGCAGACCAATCGGGCCGCCAGATAAGTTTCGGCTGCCAAAGCCTCGTCATTGCCGACCGAAGCGGCAATTTGTTCGATGGAGGCCGGTTGCGCATATTCAGCCTGCAACCATGCCGCCGTTTCCGCATCGCTGCCGCTTTCACGCTCAATGGCCGCGCGTTCCGCATCGTCAATCAGGCCGTCTGAAGCCGCCGCCGCAATCATCGTTTGCAAAATCACACGGCTGTGGTTTTCACCAATCAGGCCGGCAGGTTGGAACGCACTTTGCGGCAATTCGTCCTGCTGCTGGTTTTGTTTCCAGTTTTGATAGCCTTTATAAGCCAGAAAACCCAAAGCGGCGACCGAGCCGGCCTTGACCAGCTTCTTTGCGTTTTTCTTTTTCAACAGCATCGATGCCAAAGCACCCGTCAGCGCGCCGCCGCCGAAAGAATTGAGCGGGCTGTCCGCCACCGCTTTGCCGCCTTTTTGAGCCGCACCCAAAACCTGATTGAGCAACTGACTGAAATCCATAAAAAAATCTCCTGAAAACAAATACATTGCAAATATAGGGCAGAAACACCAAAAAACCAAGCCAAAGAAAGTTAAAAGGTGCAAACAAGTTTTCAGACGGCCATAGCCGACTTTCGGTACAATCACACCATTCCAAACAATAAATCCCATCATGACCGATACCGCCCAAATCATTACCAGCTATGGCCGCCGTTATATCGTCCGCACCCCCGACGGCCAAACATATGACGCCACCACCCGCAAAAAACGCGTCGATTTCGCCTGCGGCGACCAAGTCCGCATCAGCCCCATCAACGGCGAACAAGTCGTGATTGAAGACTACCTTCCGCGTGAAAGCCTGCTCTACCGCCAAGACGCGTGGAAAACCAAACTGATTGCCGCCAACGTTACCCAACTGCTCATCGTAACCGCCGCCAGCCCCTCACCCAGCGAAGCCCTGTTGCAACGCGCCCTCCTCGCAGCCGAAGCGGCCGGCATTAACGCCGTCATCGTCCTCAATAAAGCCGACCTCCCCGAAACCGCCCAATGGCGCGAGAAACTCAAATTCTACGAAACCCTCGGCTACCCCGTGGTCGAAACCAACGCATTGGAAAACGCCGACATCCTGCGTCCCATTTTAGAAGGGCAAACCAACATCCTGCTCGGACAAAGCGGCATGGGCAAGTCCACCTTGACCAACGCCCTACTCGGCAACCAAGCCGCCCGAACCGGCGATATTTCCACCGCGCTCGACTCCGGCAAACACACCACCACCCACGCCCAACTCTACGATTTAAACGCAGAAACCCGACTCATCGATTCCCCCGGCCTGCAAGAATTCGGCCTGCACCATCTCCAAGCCGCCGATTTATTGCAATACTTCCCCGACCTGCGCCACCTTATCGGCCAATGCCGTTTCCACAACTGCACCCACCGCGCCGAACCCGGCTGCGCCGTCAAAGCCGCTGCCGAATCAGGCGAAGCCAAACCCGAGCGCATCGAGTTTCTGCAACGCATTACCGATGAATTGTTAAGATAAAGATTGAACGGAAACTAAGCGTTTGGATAAATAAAAAGGCCGTCTGAAATTTTCAGACGGCCTTTGCTTTGTGCTGTGGTAAAAGGTATCAGCCCACTTTATCCCCGGGCTGTGCGCCTGCGTCAACGTCGAGGAGCTTCAGTTTGCCCTCTGCTGTGGCGGCGGAGAGAATCATGCCTTCGGATACGCCGAATTTTGCCATTTTGCGCGGGGCGAAGTTGGCGACGGCGATGACCATGCGGCCGTTCAATTCGGCAGGGTTGGGATAAGATGCGGCGATGCCGGAGAAGATGATGCGTTTTTCAAAACCGAAGTCGAGGTCGAATTTTAAGAGTTTGGTGCTGCCTTCAACGGCTTCGCAGTTCAATACTTTGGCGACGCGCATGTCGATTTTCATGAAGTCGTCAAAGCTTGCCTGTTCGGCGACTTTTTCGTATTTGCTCTCTTCGGCGGCAGGCGCGGCTGCGGCGGCGATGCTTTGTTTGTTGGCTTCGATTAAATCGTCCACTTGTTTTTGCTCCACTCGTTGCATTAAATGTTCGTACTTGTTGATGGCGTGTTCGCCTAAGGTTTCGCGTGTATTTGCCCAAGTGATGGCTTCCAAATTCAGGAATTTGGCGGCGTTTTCGGCCACTTTCGGCAATACGGGGGCGAGGTAGGCGGTCAACATGGTAAAGGCGTTGATGAGCTCGCTGCATACTTCGTGCAACAAATCATCTAATACGTTAAACGCATCAAGAACCTTAATATTAATCCATAAGTTAGTAATGGTATCTGCTAAATTTTCAGATTGAATTTTCTCCAAACTAAGAGGATATGAACTAGAGTTAGGGTCGTTATTGTAATCCTCGAGAATTTTTCTTCCTTTCCCTTGTGAATACCCTAGAATTAATTCTTTAATTTTTTTATAGTTTTCCAATAAGAAAGTTTCTTTTTCTTTTTGGAAAATATCTTTTTTATTTTTAGGAAGTGAATTAATAAATTTATTTAAATCATCTAAATCATTTTTAATAATGATTGGTTTGGTAAAAAGTGCATCATTTAATTCAGGTAAGTCTGCTAATTTAGCATTAACTTCCTTAGTAAATCTCCATTTGTATTTCGGAGATTCCAGAAATTTGTTCAGCTCCCACGGTTTGTTGGCATCAACGTATTCGTTGACAATGTCCGCCAAGGCCATGATGTCGCGCAGGGCTTTGGCGTATTCTCGGCTTTCGTAGCATTCGGCAATGGCTTTGCTTTGCGCAGTCAGTTTTGCCAGCAATGCGCTGCCTGAAACGTCTTTCAGACGACCTTCAAAGCGTTTGGCGATGAAACCTGACGCGCGGGCGGCGATGTTGACGTATTTGCCGACGAGGTCGCTGTTGACGCGGCTGATAAAGTCTTGCAGGTTCAAATCGATATCTTCGATTTTGCTATTGAGTTTGGCGGCGATGTAGTAGCGCATCCACTCGGGGTTCAGGCCTTGTTCCAGATAGGATTTGGCGGTGATGAATGTGCCGCGCGATTTGGACATTTTTTGTCCGTCCACAGTCAAAAAGCCGTGTGCGTACACGCCGGTCGGGGCGCGGTGACCGGAGAAATGCAGCATGGCGGGCCAGAACAGGGCGTGGAAATAGAGGATGTCTTTGCCGATGAAGTGGTACATCTCGGTTTGGCTGTCGGCTTTGAAGTATTCGTCAAAATCGGCGCCGATGCGGTCGCACAGGTTTTTAAACGACGCCATGTAGCCGACGGGCGCATCCAGCCAAACGTAGAAATATTTGCCCGGCGCGTCGGGGATTTCGAAACCGAAATACGGCGCGTCGCGGGAGATGTCCCAGTCGGACAGGGTGGTTTCTTCGCCTTCGCCCAGCCATTCTTTCATTTTGTTGAGGGCTTCGGGTTGCAGATGGGGCTTGCCGTCGTGCGGATTGTTGCCGGAAGTCCATGCTTTGAGGAAGTCGGCGCATTCGCCCAGTTTGAAGAAGAAGTGTTCGGATTCGCGCAATTCGGGTTTGGCACCGGAAACGGCGGAATACGGGTTGATCAGTTCGGTCGGGGAATAGGTCGTGCCGCAGACTTCGCAGTTGTCGCCGTACTGGTCTTGGGCGTGGCATTTGGGGCATTCGCCTTTGACGAAGCGGTCGGGCAGGAACATTTGTTTTTCGGGGTCGAAAAGCTGCTCGATGACGCGGCTTTCGATTTTGCCATTGGCTTTCAGCGCACGGTAAATGTCTTGGGAAAACTGTTTGTTTTCAGGGGAGTGGGTGCTGTAATAATTGTCGTAGCCGATGAAAAAGCCGGTGAAATCGGCGAGGTGTTCTTCGCGCACTTTGGCAATCATGTCTTCGGGCGCGATGCCTTGTTTTTGCGCGGCAAGCATCACGGGCGTGCCGTGGGTGTCATCGGCGCAGCAGTAGTAGCATTCGTGGCCGCGCAGTTTTTGGAAGCGTACCCAAACGTCGGTTTGGATGTGTTCGACCATGTGGCCGAGGTGGATGCTGCCGTTGGCATACGGCAGCGCGGAAGTGACAAGGATTTTGCGTGTCATGGTTTGTGCTTTTAAAAACAATGGATAAAGATGTCGGGAATTATACCGCAAAACAATACGCAAAGGCCGTCTGAAACCCGATTGCCGGTGTTTCAGACGGCCTTTTATTTATCGGCAGCGTATGGGATTAACCGCGTACGCGTTCGATTTTTGCGCCTACGCCGCCGAGTTTTTTCTCGATGTATTCATAGCCGCGGTCGAGGTGGTAGATGCGTTCGACGATGGTTTCGCCATCAGCGACCAAACCGGCCATGACGAGGCTGGCGGAGGCGCGCAGGTCGGTTGCCATCACGACGGCGCCGGAGAGTTTCTCTACGCCTTTGATGTAGGCGGTGTTGCCTTCGGTGGTGATGTCTGCGCCCATGCGGTTGAGTTCGGGAACGTGCATGAAGCGGTTTTCAAAAATGGTTTCCACCACGCGGCTGCTGCCCTCGGCAATGGCGTTCATGGCCATAAACTGCGCCTGCATGTCGGTTGGGAAGCCCGGGTGGACGACGGTGCGGATGTCCACGGCTTTGGGGCGTTGTTGCATGTCGATGGAAATCCAGTTGTCGCCTGCTTCGATGATGGCGCCGGCTTCGGTCAGTTTGTTTAACACGACTTCCATGGTTTTCGGTGCGGCATTGCGCAGGACGACTTTGCCGCCGGTCATGGCGACGGCGCAGAGGAAGGTACCGGCTTCGATACGGTCGGGAACGACGCTGTGTTCGCAGCCGTGCAGCTCTTTTACGCCTTCGATGGTCATGGTTGCTGTACCTATGCCGCTGATTTTTGCGCCCATTTTAACGAGGCATTCGGCCAAATCGACGACTTCGGGTTCGATGGCGCAGTTTTCGAGGATAGTAGTGCCTTCGGCAAGCGTGGCCGCCATCAGCAGGTTTTCGGTGCCGCCTACGGTCACGACGTCCATGGTGACACGCGTGCCTTTCAGACGGCCTTTGGCTTTGACGTAACCGTGTTCGATGGTGATTTCCGCACCCATGGTTTCGAGGCCTTTGAGGTGTTGGTCAACCGGGCGCGAACCGATGGCGCAACCGCCGGGCAGGCTGACTTGGGCTTCGCCGAAGCGGGCGAGGGTCGGGCCCAAAACTAAGATGGATGCGCGCATGGTTTTTACCAGCTCGTAAGGTGCGCAGGTGTTGTTGACGGTGCCGCCGTTGATTTCAAATTCGGAGATGTTGTCGGTCAAAACGCGTGCGCCCATGCCTTGCAGCAGTTTTTGGGTGGTTTTGACGTCGGCGAGCATGGGTACGTTTTTCAGGCGTAAAGTGCCGGAAGTCAGCAGGCCGGCACACATCAGCGGCAGGGCGGCGTTTTTTGCGCCGGATACGGTGATTTCGCCGTTGAGGGGGCCGTTGGCAGAGATTTTGAGTTTGTCCACAGGATGTCTTTCGTTATTTGTCTGCACGGTTTATGCCGCACAAATGAAATGAGATGGATAATAAACCATCAATTATAAGGGATTATGCCCTTGCTGTTAGATTTGGCAGTATTAAATTTTCACAAGGTTTGTTTAAGTTGCGAAAGGATAAGATTTCAGGCCGTCTGAATGGTTCAGACGGCCTGTTTGCCAAGGCTTATTTTTTGGCTTTGAAGCCTAAGAGGTGTTGCGTAGTGGCCAGCCATGCGCCGAATACGCCCAGCGCGATGACGAAGCCGAATACCAGTGACACTTCGCTAAATGTGAAGAAACGCCAGCCGATGTTCAGGCCGTAGGGTTTGAAAATCGCGTCCACCAGCGGCCGTACTTCGGCCAAAAGCCAAGCCGACAAGCCCAAGCTGACGGCGGCGGAGAAAATGCTCTGCCACATTGCCTGATAAAGGAAAGGACGGCGGATGAAGGAAGCGGGCGCACCCAATAGCTTGGTGATTTCCAGCTCTTCCTTACGGCTGAGGATTTGCAGGCGGATGGTGTTGTGTGCCACCAAGACAAAGGCCATGCCCAATGTCAGCGAGAGGAACCACAAAATCTTGCGGATAAATTCGTTAATACGATAAAGGGTCTGTACCCATTCCGTATCCATGGTTGCCGATTCGACGCGCGGTAGCTTGGTAATGTCTTTATAGATGGCCTGCATCTGATCCGGCGAAGTGGCAGGGTCGGGCGTAACGATAAAGACATCGGGCAACGGGTTGCCATCGAGCATGGAAACGAGGTTTTGGTCGAGATTGGTCTGCAATTCTTCCAAACCTTCCTGCTTACTGATAAAGCGGACTTTATCGATACGGCTGTCGCGTTGGAGCAGGTTTTTCACCGTATCGGCATCAGAACTTGCCGCATCGGTGTCCATATAAACCGTAATCTGCGGCGACTCGTTGAGTTTGCCCAATACGCTTTGCCCGCTTTGGATGCCCAAATACATAAACAGCGGCAAGGTCATGGCAACGGCAAGCATGAGCAGGGTCAGCAGCGTGCCGATGGGTTGGCGCAAAAGCTCTTTGAGCGCGGCGCGCGCCGATTCGACGTGTAGCGAGATGTAATGAATCATACTCATGCGAGGCGTCCTTTCTGCAGGCGCAAGACGCGGTGGCCGTAATCCGCCATCAGCGTTTCATCGTGCGCCGCAACGATCACGGTCGTGCCTGCTTCATGGAAGGTTTTGAACAATTCCATAATATCCAGCGCATAGGCGCGGTCGAGGCTGGCGGACGGCTCGTCGGCAATCAGCAGGCTGGGTTGGTGAACCACTGCACGCGCGATGCACAAGCGCTGTTGTTCGCCGCCGGACAAAGTGATGGGCATATCGTTTTCGCGGCCTTTCAAACCGACTTTCTCAATCGCAATACGCGCGCGCTCTTCAGCTTTGCGCGGCTGGTAGCCGCTGATCCGCAAAGGCAGGATAACGTTTTGCAAGACATTGCGGTCGTAGAGGATTTTGTGGTCTTGGAAGACAATGCCGATATGTTGGCGCATAAAGCCGATCTGATTGTCGCTCAAGGTGCCGAGGTCTTGATTGTTGAACCAAACCTTGCCTTTGGTAGGCTTGGTAATGCCTGAAATCAGCTTCAAAATGGTGGATTTGCCCGAACCCGAATGGCCGGCGATAAAAATCATCTCACCTTTGTTAATCTGGAAACTGACATTTTTCAGGGCTTCGAAACCGCCGGGATAGGTTTTGGAAACTTGTTCGAAACGGATCATGGGTTTTCCTGAAAATAGGGATTCAGACGGCCGGCGTCATCGATAGGGCAACATGCCGTCTGAAAAAATGGGGATATTCACAGATTATAAATATTTCGGCTGCTTTTTGATAGTGAAACCCCGGTTCTGCCGGCGGAGACACTGCCGGTTTGCAACACAAAGCAATATGGTTTGAAATAAAGGCCGTCTGAACGGTTTGGTTTCAGACGGCCTTTTGAGTTTATCGGCGTATTCCCCAAAAAGTAGAAATACAAGCAAGATAAGCAATGTTTCTAATTGAAGCCCTATTAAAAATAGGCAACAATACCCAGAATAATTTCGTAATATTAAGTGGGAATAAATATGGATCATTCAGTTCATAACAAGCTGGTTTCTTTTATCTGGAGCATTGCGGACGATTGTTTGCGCGATGTCTATGTGCGCGGTAAATATCGTGATGTGATCTTGCCGATGTTTGTGCTTCGCCGTTTGGATACCTTGCTTGAGCCAAGCAAAGAAGCGGTATTGGAAGAAGTACGCTTTCAGAAAGAAGAATTGGCGTTCACTGAATTGGATGACCTTCCCCTTAAAAAAATTACCGGCCATGTTTTCTACAATACCTCAAAATGGACATTAAAATCCCTCTATCAAACCGCCAGCAATACGCCGCAGTATATGCTGGCCAATTTTGAAGAATATCTTGATGGTTTCAGCGCTAACGTTCAGGAAATCATCAACTGCTTCAAGCTGCGTGAACAAATCCGACACATGTCTCATAAAAATGTTTTGCTGAGTGTGTTGGAAAAATTTGTCTCTCCTTACATCAATCTTACCCCTAAAGAACAACAAGACCCGGATGGCAACAAATTGCCCGCCTTGAGCAATCTGGGCATGGGCTATGTATTTGAAGAACTGATCCGTAAATTTAACGAAGAAAACAACGAAGAAGCCGGCGAACACTTTACGCCACGAGAAGTGATTGAGCTGATGACGCATTTGGTCTTTGATCCGCTCAAAAGCCAAATCCCAGCGATTATTACGATTTACGACCCGGCTTGCGGCAGCGGCGGTATGCTGACCGAATCACAAAACTTTATTGAACAAAAATATCCACTGCCAGAATCGCAAGGTGAGCGTTCAATTTTCCTATTCGGTAAAGAAATCAACGACGAAACTTACGCCATCTGCAAATCCGACATGATGATTAAAGGCGACAACCCTGAAAACATCAAAGTCGGCTCTACTCTTGCCACCGACAGCTTCCAAGGCAATTACTTTGATTTCATGCTTTCCAATCCGCCATACGGCAAAAACTGGAGCAATGACCAAGCATATATTAAAGATGGCAAAGAGGTTATCGACAACCGCTTCAAAGTCTCCCTACCTGACTACTGGGGCAATGAAGAAACTCTTAATGCCACCCCTAGTTCTAGTGATGGACAGCTATTATTTCTAATGGAAATGGTCAGCAAAATGAAATCGCCGAATGACAACAAAATCGGCAGCCGAGTGGCCTCTGTGCATAACGGCTCAAGCCTCTTTACCGGCGATGCAGGATCGGGGGAAAGTAACATCCGTCGCCATATTATTGAGAACGATTTGCTGGAGGCCATTGTACAGCTGCCCAACAAGCTATTCTACAATACAGACATTACCACCTATATTTGGTTACTGTCCAACAACAAACCCGAAGCGCGCAAAGGCAAAGTACAGCTGATTGATGCCAGCCTCTTATTCCGTAAGCTGCGTAAAAAACTAGGCGAAAAAAACTGCGAATTT
Source organism: Neisseria sp. P0020.S005 (assembly GCF_051957055.1). NCBI lineage: Bacteria > Pseudomonadati > Pseudomonadota > Betaproteobacteria > Neisseriales > Neisseriaceae > Neisseria > Neisseria sp. P0020.S005. The sequence goes on from NZ_JBQCWV010000002.1 coordinate 82,057, forward strand.
GCGCCGGAACATATTGCCGAAATTACCCAAAACTATCTTGATTTCAGCGCTAAAGCACGCGAAACAGACGGACAAAATGAAGCGGTCGGCTTAGCTTCGCAGATTTTTGACAATCAAGATTTCGGCTATTACAAAGTCACCATCGAACGCCCGGATCGTCGTTCTGCACAATTTACCGCCCAAAATATTGCGTCTTTACGTTTTGACAAAGCCCTGTTTGAGCCGATGCAATATCTTTATCAGCAACATGGCGAACAAATTTACAACGCTGAATATTTAGCCAAAACAGAGCCAGAAATCAGCGCTTGGTGTGAAGCGCAGGGCATTGCCTTAAACAATAAAAATAAGGCTAAGCTGTTGGATGTCAAAACGTGGGAAAAAGCCGCCGCACTTTTTCAGACGGCCTCAACCTTACTCGAACATTTCGGCTCAACCCAATTTGACGATTTCAACCAATTCAAACAAGCCGTGGAAGGCCGTCTGAAAGCCGAAAAAATCTCCCTCTCTGCCACAGAGAAAAAGGCCATTTTCAATGCCGTAAGCTGGTACAACGAAAGTGCCGCCAAAGTCATTGCCAAAACGCTTAAGCTCAAACCAAACGAATTAGACGCCCTTTGCCAACGCTACCAATGCCAAGCCGACGAGCTGGCAGACTTTGGCTATTACGCCACCGGCAAAGCAGGCGAATATCTCCAATACGAAACAAGCAGCGACTTGCGCGACAGCGAATCCATACCGCTTAAACAAAATATCCACGATTATTTCAAAGCCGAAGTGCAGCCGCACATCAGCGAAGCATGGCTGAATATGGAAAGTGTGAAAATCGGCTATGAAATCAGCTTTAATAAATATTTTTACCGCCACAAACCATTGCGCAGCCTTGTAGAAGTGGCCCAAGATATTTTGGCGTTAGAAAAACAGGCTGACGGCTTGATTAGTGAGATTTTAGGGGAAATCGATGAGTGATTTAATTATTTATAACACTGATGACGGCAAAGCCAATGTTGCGTTATTAGTGATGGAAAACGAAGCGTGGCTTACACAAAATCAGTTGGCAGAACTTTTTGACACCTCTGTACCAAATATAACCATTCATATAAAAAACATATTAAAAGACAAAGAGTTAGATGAAAATTCAGTTATTAAGGATTATTTAATAACTGCCCAAGACGGCAAAGAATATCAAGTGAAACATTACTCGCTTGACATGATTTTAGCCGTAGGATTTAGAGTTCGCAGTCCGCGCGGCGTACAATTTCGACGTTGGGCGAATACACAACTTCGCAATTATTTAGAAAAAGGTTTTTTAGTTGATAAAGAACGATTAAAAAATCCTCAAGGTCGTTTAGATTATTTTGATGAATTACTGGAACAAATCCGTGAGATTCGTGCCAGTGAAATGCGTTTTTATCAAAAAGTGCGAGAATTATTTAGTCTATCAAGCGATTACGATAAAACAGATAAAAATACCCAAATGTTTTTCGCTGAGACGCAAAATAAATTGATTTACGCCATCACCAAACAAACCGCAGCCGAATTAATTTGCAAACGTGCCGACGCTACCTTACCCAATATGGGCTTAACCACATGGAAAGGCACAATTGTACGCAAAGGCGATATTGTGATTGCTAAAAATTATTTATCAAATGATGAGTTAGATTCCCTGAATCGATTAGTCATGATTTTCTTAGAAAGCGCAGAGTTGCGGGTTAAAAATAATCAAGATTTAACTTTGTCATTCTGGCGAAACAACGTAGATAATTTGATCGAATTTAACGGATTTCCCGTTTTACAAGGTAATGGCAAGCGAACCCAAAAACAAATGGAAGCCTTTACCTATGAACAATACGCATTATTTGACCAAGCACGAAAACAACAAAAACAACGCCAAGCAGATAACGAAGATTTAAAAATATTAGAAAATTGTCAAAAAGAAATCAAACAGTTAAAAGATAAACGGTAGTTAAAGCTATGCACCCTATACAAGCGGTCAGATTTTAAGGATTTTTTGCAAATGAGACGATACGAGAGTTACAAAGATTCGGGCGTGGAATGGCTGGGGAAAATACCGAGTCAGTGGGAATTAACTATAGGAATGAATGTATTCAGAGAAAATAAACGTGATAATAAAGGAATGAAAGAAAAAACTGTTCTTTCATTGAGTTATGGTCAAATAATTATAAAACCTGAGGAAAAATTAGTTGGCCTTGTTCCTGAATCATTTGAAACCTATCAGATTGTAGAACCAAACGATATTATTATTCGTTGTACTGATTTGCAAAACGATCAAACTAGTTTACGAACAGGGTTAGCAAAAGATAAAGGTATTATTACGAGTGCTTATCTGAATTTAAAGGTTATAAATAATCATTCTGCTAAATTTTTACATTATTATCTTCATACTTTAGACATTACTAAAGTACTTTATAAATTTGGTTCTGGACTGAGACAGAATTTAAGTTTTTTAGACTTTAAACGGTTACCTATTATTGATATTCCTCTCTCCGAACAACAAAAAATCGCACAATTCCTAGACGATAAAACCGCTAAAATCGATCAGGCGGTGGATTTGGCGGAAAAGCAGATTGCCCTGTTGAAAGAGCACAAGCAGATTCTGATTCAAAATGCCGTAACCCGTGGCTTAAACCCTGATGTGCCGTTAAAAGATTCCGGTGTGGAGTGGATAGGGCAAGTGCCGGAGCATTGGGAAGTGAAGAAAATTAAACATGTTACTTCCAAAATAGGTAGTGGAATTACCCCTTTAGGAGGTGGTTCAAATTATATTGATGGTGGCATACCATTATTACGCAGTCAAAATATACACTTTGATCGCATTGATTTAAATGATGTAGCAAGAATTTCTGAATTTACACATAATTCAATGAAAAATAGTAAGGTACGTAAAGGAGATGTTCTTTTAAATATTACGGGGGGATCTTTAGGACGTTGTTTTTATGTAGATTCAAATGAAGAAATGAATGTGAACCAACATGTTTGTATTATTCGTCCAAATAAAAAAATTAATACTATCTTTTTGAATATGCTATTAGCCTCAGAGATTGGACAAAAACAAATCTGGTTCTTTCAACAAGGCGGTGGGCGTGAGGGACTAAATTTTCAAGCAATCAAAAATTTTTATCTTCCGTTACCAGATTTAGAGGAACAACAAAAAATTGCTATTTACCTCGATAAACAAGCAGCCAAAATTGACCAAGCCATCGCATTAAAAACAGCCCATATTGAAAAGCTGAAAGAATACAAAAGCGTATTGATTAACGATGTGGTAACCGGCAAGGTGCGAGTATAGCGTGTTTAAAGTGCGGTCAAAAAATCTGATGAATTTTGAATATTGGCAGCGCAACTTGGGCGTAATGAATAAATTTTAAAACATTCACAAAAGGGTGAAAAATGGTTTCAGGAACTAAGGAAAAAGATTTAGAAATTGCCATCGAAAAAGCTTTAACCGGCACTTGGCGTGAAAACAGCGAAAACAAGCTGGGCGAGCCGAAGGCAGAATACCTGCCGCGCCATCATGGTTTTGAGCTGGCATTTTCACAGGATTTTGATGCGCAGTTTGCGATGGACACGCGCCTGTTTTGGCAATTCCTGCAAACCAGCCAAGAGGCAGAACTTGCCCGTTTTAAACAGCTCAATCCAAACGATTGGCAACGTAAAATTCTAGAGCGGTTAGACCGCCAAATGAAGAAAAACGGTGTCTTGCACCTACTGAAAAAAGGCTTGGATATTGATAGCGCCCATTTTGATTTGCTCTACCCCGTTCCACTTGCCAGCAGCGGCGAAAAGGTCAAGCAGCGTTTTGAACAGAATCTGTTTAGCTGTATGCGCCAAGTGCCTTATTCTGCATCAAGCAATGAAACGGTGGATATGGTGCTGTTTGTTAATGGCTTGCCGATTATTACCCTTGAGCTGAAAAACCATTGGACGGGTCAGACGGCCATTGATGCCCAAAAACAATATCGCAACCGAGATTTAAGCCAAACGCTGTTTCATTTCGGACGTTGTTTGGCGCATTTTGCCTTAGATACGGAAGAAGCTTATATGACCACCAAATTGGCGGGGCCTGCTACGTTTTTCTTGCCGTTTAATTTGGGCAACAACTGCGGTAAGGGCAATCCGCCGAATCCAAACGGACACCGCACGTCGTATTTGTGGCAAGAGGTGTTCAGCAAAGCCAGCCTTGCCAACATTATTCAGCATTTTATGCGTTTAGATGGTTCAACCAAAGATCCGCTAGAGAAACGTTCGCTCTTTTTCCCCCGCTATCATCAATTAGAGGTGGTGCGCCGTTTGATTGCTGATGTCAGTGAACAGGGCGTGGGCAAACGCTATCTGATTCAGCATTCTGCCGGCTCGGGCAAATCTAATTCCATTACTTGGTTGGCGTATCAGTTGATTGAGGCTTATCCGCGCAATGAAAAGGCGGCAAACGGTAGAGAAGCAGACCGCCCGATTTTTGATTCGGTGATTGTCGTTACCGACCGTCGTTTGCTGGATAAGCAGCTGCGCGACAATATCAAAGATTTTTCAGAAGTGAAAAACATTGTTGCGCCGGCGTTGAGTTCGGCAGAATTGCGCCAATCCCTTGAGCAGGGCAAAAAAATCATTATTACCACAATTCAGAAATTCCCGTTTATTGTGGATGGCATTGCTGATTTGGGCGACAAACAATTTGCGGTGATTATTGATGAGGCGCACAGCTCACAATCCGGTTCTGCACATGACAATATGAACCGAGCCATCGGCAAAACGGAAGACCTTGATGCCGAAGATGTGCAAGATTTGATTTTACAAGCCATGCAATCCCGCAAAATGCGCGGCAATGCGTCGTATTTTGCTTTCACCGCCACACCGAAAAACAGCACTTTGGAAAAATTCGGCGAGAAACAGGCGGATGGTAAATTTAAGCCGTTCCACCTTTATTCCATGAAACAGGCGATTGAAGAAGGCTTTATTTTGGATGTGATCGCCAATTACACCACTTATAAAAGTTTTTATGAAATCACCAAATCGATTGAAGATAATCCGGAGTTTGATAGTAAGAAGGCACAAAGCCGTCTGAAAGCTTATGTAGAGCGTTCGCAACAAACGATTGATACCAAGGCGGAAATCATGCTGGATCATTTTATCCAGCAAATCTTTAACCGTAAAAAACTCAAAGGCAAAGCCAAGGGAATGGTGGTAACGCAAAATATTGAAACCGCCATTCGCTATTTTCAGGCGTTGAAACGATTGCTGGCTGAGCGAGGCAATCCATTTAAAATTGCGATTGCGTTTTCAGGCAGTAAAGTGGTTGATGGCGTTGAATACACTGAAGCGGAAATGAATGGGTTTGCGGAAAGTGAAACCAAAGAGTATTTCGATCAAGATGAATATCGTTTGCTGGTGGTGGCCAATAAATATCTGACCGGTTTTGACCAGCCGAAATTGTGTGCGATGTATGTGGATAAGAAACTCTCCGGTGTACTTTGTGTGCAAGCTTTATCTCGTTTAAATCGTAGTGCGAATAAGTTGGGAAAACGCACGGAAGATTTGTTTGTATTGGACTTTTTTAACAGCGTTGAAGATATTCAGCAAGCATTTGAGCCGTTTTATACTTCTACGTCGTTGTCGCAAGCAACCGATGTCAATGTCTTGCATGATTTGAAAGATCAGTTGGATGAAACCGGCGTGTATGAACAAGCGGAGGTCAACGATTTTACTGAAGGCTATTTTGCCAATAAAGACGCACAGCAATTAAGCAGTATCATTGATGTAGCGGTTCAACGTTTCGATCATGAGTTGGCGCTTGAGCCAACCCAAAAAGTCGATTTTAAAATCAAGGCAAAGCAGTTTTTAAAAATTTACGGGCAAATGGCCTCCATCATCAATTTTGAAAATATTGCTTGGGAGAAGCTTTATTGGTTCCTCAAATTCTTAGTACCAAAATTAAAAGTACAAGATCCGATGGATGAATTTGATGAAATTTTAGATGCTGTGGATTTAAGCTCTTACGGCTTGGCGCGTACTAAACTGAATTACAGCATTAAATTAGATGATGAAGAAACAGAGCTTGACCCACAAAATCCAAATCCACGCGGCACGCATGGTGAAGATAAAGAAAAAGATCCGATTGATGAAATTATTCGTGTATTTAACGAAAGATGGTTTCAAGATTGGAGCGCAACGCCGGATGAACAACGGGTAAAATTTATCAATATTACTGAACGCATTCGTAGCCATAAAGACTTTGAGCAGAAATATCAAAATAACCCGGATGTTCATACCCGTGAATTAGCTTTCCAAGCCATTTTGCGCGATGTGATGAGCGAACGCCATCGGGATGAACTAGAGCTATACAAACTTTTTGCGAAAGATGCCGCATTTAGAACCGCTTGGACGCAGAGTTTGCAACGAGCTTTGGCTAGGTAGAAATAAAGGCCGTCTGAACGGTTGGGTTTCAGACGGCCTCGGTATCAGCGTAGGTTAAGCACCCTATCCGCTGTTTTATTTACATTTGGTTTTGGCCAAATTCACGGCGGCGGTCAGGCTTTTTTCGTTGACTTCGCCGGTGATGGTTTGTTTGTAGCCGCATTTCGGCGCTTCGACGACTGTGAAGGGCAATACGCCGACGTTGTTGCCGTGGGCTTTCATGAAGTTGCGGCTGTTGGCGCCGGTGTAACGCCAAATCGGATAGCTGACCGGCGTTTGTTTTAGGAACTTGCCGATGTTGTCAGTGGTATCCAGCGCGATGCCGACCATATCGACGCTGCCTTTTTTCTGCGCTTTGTACCATGCGGACATAGCGGGCATTTCTTTACGGCAGGGGCCGCACCAGGTTGCCCAAAGGTTGACCACGCGCACGGGGGCTTTGAGCGATTCCAGGCTTTGCGGTTTGTTGTCCTGCCAACCTGCCGTTTCGTCGGCGGCAAAGGCCGGCGCAGCGGTAAAAACGGTGGCGGACAGTAGAAGGGCGTTTAAGGCTTTCATGGTTGTATCCTTGAGGTTGCCAATCAAAATTGTGTTTATTGTAAAACGGTTTGGTGGGCATGCCTACCGATTCGTATCAAGATATCAGGTAAAAAGTTTGAGTAAAAATCAGTTGCAGACGATAATAACCGCCATCATTGAATGATTTTGCAATAATACGGAGACTTTCATGCCGTCTGAATTCACACTTTATCACAACCCGCGTTGCAGCAAATCGCGTGCCGCGCTGGCTTTGCTCGAAGAAAAAGGCGTTGCCGCCGATGTGGTCAAATATCTGGATACCGCGCCTGATTTGGCGACTTTGCAGGATATGTTTGCCAAACTCGGCATCGAATCAGTGCGCGGCATGATGCGTACGAAAGACGATTTGTACAAAGAATTGGGTTTGGACAATCCCGATTTGGACAATGCCGCCCTGCTTCAGGCAATCGCCGAACACCCCGCCCTGCTCGAGCGTCCCGTTTTGGTAACGCCTACGCGCGCAGCCATCGGCCGCCCGTTGGAAAACATTGCCGCCCTACTCGGCTGACGGGGTTGGATAAGGCCGTCTGAAGATGATTTCCCTGCTTAAAAGCCGTAATGGCCTGCGATATTACCTGTTTCGCGGCCTTGCTTTGAGCGTTTTGTTGGTGTGCGGTATTTTTTTGAGCGGCACATGGCAGATTTACCGGACAGGTTTGCAAACCTTGCCGAAGGACGCTCATGCTGATGCGGCGGTGGTGTTGGGTGCGGCGGCGTGGGACAAACGCCCGTCGCCGGTATTCCGTGAGCGCATCAACCACGCCATTACGCTCTACCAAAGCCATCGGGTCGGCAAAATCATTTTCACCGGCGGTACGCCCAAAAAAGGATTCATGACCGAAGCCGAAGTGGGGCGCCGATACGCGCTCAAGCAGGGCATACCGGCGCACAATATCCTGTTTGAAAACACGTCGCGCAACACTTACGAAAACCTGCGCAATATCGTCCCCATCATGCACGCCAACGGAGTCGGCAGCATTATCGTTGTCAGCGACCCGTATCATTTGGCGCGCGCCGAAGAAATGGCCACCGATTTGGGCTTGTCAGATGCGCAGTTCTCCGCCACACCGACCACGCGCTTTGACGAGCGCAGCAAGAAAGCCAAGTTCCTGATGCAGGAGAGCTATTCTTTGTTTCTCTACCGTATTGGCAAATGGAGCGATGCGGTTTGGAATTGGATAAGCAGTTGAGCCTTGGGCAAGCCATACAAAAGGCCGTCTGAAGCCTTTTAGGTTTCAGACGGCCTAAATGTATTCTTACTTATTGATATTGATTTGCAGCTATACTGCCCAAAAAGACTACGGCCAGCACCAGATAAATTGCCATTACGATGGCAAACAGAATTAAGGCAGCCTTGAAATAATTGGCTTTATTCGGATTGGTGTTTGAGCTGAATGCCCACACAAACATCATGATCAGATTGACCAGCGGAATCATCATAATCAAGCTGGTTACCAACCATTCGCTGATGCTGACGACCGGAGCCTGAGCCTATGATTTTTGCAGCCGCTATTTCAATCGGATGTAAAACGTACCGTCCGGCACGACGGGCAGGTATTTGCGGTAGAAGTCCAGATAGGTCTTGTTTGGGTCTATGTCGGCAAACTGCTGCGGATACAGGGTTTTGGCGATAAATTGCGCACTGGCCAAATCGGTGAGCGAGCGGGAGGCGGTGTGGTAGATGCCGTAAACGCGTTTGTTTTTGACGGCAGGAATGTCTGCCCAGCCTTTGCGTTTGACAAATCCGGCCAGGCGGCGTTGCGCATCGGCCTGGCTGATGCCTATGCCCATCGCCATAATGCCAAGCTTGTCTTTATGGCCGTTTTCCGTCCCCGAAATGACGATGACGTCGGGTTTGGCCGTCAGGAATTTTTCAGGGTTTATCGGTCCCCAGTTTTTAACGTAAGGCGCGGCGATATTGTTGCCGCCTGCTGTGTCGGCAATCGCGCCCCACATATCTTTGCCGAAGGTGTAGCTGTATTCGGACGGGCCTTTGTCGCCGAACTCGATATAGATTTTCGGTTTGGACTGCTTGGCGCGCGCGACGCGTTTTTGGATGTCAGCAATGCCTCGGGCGTATTCGGCGGCAATTTTTTGGGCGCGCGCCTGCGTACCGTTGAGTTCGCCGAAAATTTCCGCACTGCGCGTGTGCCGCGCGACGGTTTCGGCGTTGAAATCGACCACGACGACGGGTATGCCTGCCGCTTCAATGCGCGGCAGGTGGGTGGCGACGGCCTTATACTGCCAGTCGGCCAGAATCAATACGTCCGGCTTGAGCGCGAGCGTTTTCTCCAGTGAAAACGTGCCGGTGCTGATGTTGCCGATGTCCGCAATGTTTTGCAGCGTAGGCAGCTTCTGTTTGAACATCGCCCAGCTGCCGGGATTGAATTTCTCCCAAAACTCACGCGAAATTCCGATGACGTTTTTAAATTTGTCCGCGCCCGTTACCGCGATATAGTCGGGATAGTAAAACGCCAAAACCGCGCGTTTGACAGGGACATCGACTTTGACTTCGCGTCCCAATACGTCTTTGATAGTTTTGATTTCGGCTTGGGCAAAAAGGGGCAGGAGGGCGAGGGCGGCAAATAAAGCGCGTTTGTTCATGAGCGGATACTTTCAAAGAAATAATTATCATTTGTCTTATTTTCAGGAGAAAAGTTCCCAGACGTTCCTTCTGCGCCGACATTATTTTCAGACGGCCTTACATTGTTTAAACCTTGCCGAAAAAGTAAAATACCTGTTTTCAAAGACTTTGGAGCCATCATGACCGTCACAACCCGTTTCGCCCCCAGCCCCACCGGCTACCTGCACATCGGCGGCGTACGCACCGCCTTGTTTTCATGGGCGTTTGCCCGCCATCATAAAGGCGAGTTCCTATTGCGTATCGAAGACACCGACTTGGCGCGCTCTACTGCCGAATCCGTCAACATCATCCTCGACGGCATGAAATGGGTCGGCCTGAACTACGACAACGCCGACAACGTCGTGTACCAAACCCGCCGTTTCGACCGCTATAAAGAAGTCATCGCCGAACTTTTAGAAAAAGGCCATGCCTACTACTGCTATTGCAGCAAAGAAGAGCTGGAAGCCATGCGCGAGAAAGCCGAAAAAGAAGGCACGGCGACGTACGACCGCCGCTGGCGTCCGGAAGAAGGCAAAACCCTGCCCGAAATCCCTGCCGACGTGCAACCTGTTGTCCGTTTCAAAACGCCTCTGGACGGCGTGACCAAATGGACGGACTTGGTCAAAGGCGAAATCTCTATCCCCAATGAAGCACTTGACGACCTGATTATCGCCCGCGCCGACGGCACGCCGACCTACAACTTCTGCGTCGTGGTGGACGACTACGACATGGGTGTTACCCACGTTATCCGCGGCGACGACCATGTGAACAACACGCCGAAACAAATCAACATCTTAAAAGCCATTGGCGCCACCCTACCCGAATACGGCCACCTGCCCATGATTCTCAACGAACAAGGCAAAAAAATCTCCAAACGCAGCGGCGATACCGTTGCCATCACCGATTTTGGCGCAATGGGCATCCTGCCCGAAGCTATGCTCAACTATCTGGCACGCTTGGGCTGGGCACACGGTGACGACGAGTTCTTTACGATGGAACAATTCATCGAATGGTTTGATTTGAAAGACGTTTCCCCATCCCCAAGCCGCATGGATTTGAAGAAACTCTACTGGATCAACGGCGAACACATCAAAATCACCGCCAACGAAAAACTGGCCGAAATGGTGAAACCGCGCCTCGCCCTGCGCGATATCCATGAAACAAGCAAGCCTGCTTTGGAAGACGTGTTGGCATTGGTCAAAGACCGAGCCCAAGATCTGAACACGCTTGCTGACGAGTGCCTCTACTTCTACGTCAAACAAACCCCTGCCGAAGCTGACGTGCAGAAACACTGGGACGACGAAGCCGCCGCCCGTATGCTGCGCTTTGCCGAACGCCTCGAAGGGCTGGAAGACTGGAACGCCGAAGCCATCCACGACCTCTTCAAACCTTTCTGCGACGAAGAAGGCATCAAAATGGGCAAACTCGGTATGCCCCTGCGCCTCGCTGTCTGCGGTACGGCAAAAACCCCAAGCGTCGATGCCGTATTGGCTTTAATCGGCAAAGAAGAAGTGTTGAAACGGATCCGTTCGTAAGGCATGAATGATAAAAGGCCGTCTGAAAACTGGGGATGCCAAGTTTTCAGACGGCCTTTTCTAATAAAACCAGAAAATAATGGAATAAGGCGGAGAATATGAGAAAATAATAGCCGCCTGCCTGCCACAACAGTTGATTGAATTAACTTTTATCGGAAGCCTGAATGTCCGGATTGGATAAAATAAGCCATCAAGAATAAAGACTAACCAGCATATTATGTAAAATTGGCGGCTGAAAAATCGGCTCTGCGCTTTACTTTACAAATCAACAACTTTAAAGGAAAACCCATGAAAAAAACCTTACTTGCCCTGATGATGCTATCTGTCGCCGCCGCGGCGTATGCCGGTGAGGCGGAAGACCGTTTACTGTCCGTCCAATCGGTTTACCGTGCCGCTTTGAATGAGCAAAACAGCAACGACAGCAAAATCATTTCCCTGCAAAGCGATTTGGAAAGTGCGCAGCGCCGTTTGCAGGCTGCGCAATCCGATATTAACCGTTTGAAAGGCGAAATTCAGACGGCCTTGGCTCAGAAAGAGCAGCAAAATGCCAAGCTACAACAAGCCGGCCAGATGTTGGACGCGGCTTGGAATGCCGTTTACGGCGCAGGCGGCAGCAAGGCGAATCAATAATTTAGACATTGTATTATTTGCGTTTTACGCTTCTTTTATCATATTTATAAGGAAACCTCATGTCCCTACCTCCCTGCCCGAAATGCCACTCCGAATACACTTACGAAGACGGCGCTCAATACGTTTGCCCTGAGTGCGCCCATGAGTGGAACGAGGCCGATGCTGCGGCTGCAAGCGATGATGACTTGGAAGTCAAAGATGTCAACGGCGCGGTCTTGCAAGATGGCGATACGGTTGTCTTGATTAAAGATTTGAAAGTCAAAGGCAGCTCTATGGTCATCAAGCAAGGCACCAAAGTCAAAGGCATCCGCCTGCAAGAGGGCGACCACAATATCGGTTGTAAAATCGATGGCAGCGCGATGAACTTGAAATCTGAGTTCGTCAAAAAAGCCTAAAGATTTTATCTTTGAAAGGCCGTCTGAAACCCTAATATCAGGTTTCAGACGGCCTTTATATATTTCATTCAAAATAGAACAAATCTTTATTTAAAATTAAATAAATTTAATAGAGTTGAATTTCAGGCCGTCTGAAAAAGCGGCGGAAAAATGTTCCGCACATACGCGGGTGTAAAACCGTTAAAATAACGCTTTCCCCTATTCTACGGAACCATTATGCCTCAGCCGACCGCCAAACAGATTTTGCACGAAGTATTCGGTTATCCCGAATTTCGTGGCAAGCAGGAGGCTATCGTCAATGCTTTGGCCGGCGGCGAGAGTTTGATGGTGCTGATGCCGACAGGCGGGGGCAAGTCTTTGTGTTACCAGATTCCGGCGCTGATGCGCGAAGGCGTGGCGGTTGTCGTATCGCCGCTGATTGCGCTGATGAACGACCAAGTGGCCAGCCTGCATGTGGCCGGGATTGAAGCGGCGGCAGTCAACAGCAGTACGTCGGCAGATGGGGCGCGCGATATTGCCGACAAGCTTGCTCAAGGCCGTCTGAAACTGCTTTATGTCGCTCCGGAACGCTTGGTTACCGACCGCTTTTTGCGTTTTCTCGACCAACAAACCGTCAGTCTGTTTGCCATTGATGAGGCGCATTGCGTCAGCCAATGGGGACACGATTTCCGCCCCGAATATCAACAGCTCGGCATGCTTGCCGAACGCTATCCGAACGTCCCGCGCATCGCCCTGACCGCTACCGCCGATGCGGCCACGCGCGCCGACATCAAGCATTATCTGCACTTGGACAATGCGCCCGAATTTATTTCCAGCTTTGACCGCCCGAATATTTATTATCAGGTTATCGAAAAAAATAATGGCAAAAAACAATTGCTGGATTTCATCCGCAAGCAGATGCATGGGCAAAGCGGCATTGTGTATTGTTTAAGCCGCAAAAAAGTCGAGGATGTGGCGCAGTTTTTGTGTGAAAACGGCTTGGAGGCGATTCCGTATCATGCCGGTTTGAGCATGGACGTGCGCGAGGAAAACCAACGCCGCTTTACGCATGAAGACAATATTATTGTGGTGGCGACTGTGGCGTTCGGCATGGGCATAGACAAACCCGACGTGCGCTTTGTCGCCCATCTCGATATGCCCCAAAGTGTCGAACATTTCTATCAGGAATCGGGGCGCGCCGGCCGGGACGGGCTGCCTGCTGTGAGTTGGCTGTGTTACGGCTTGAACGATTGGGTGTTGCTGCGCGAACGGATTGCCGAAGGCAACAGCGATGAAGTGCAAAAGCAAATCGAAATGCAAAAACTTGACGCCATGCTTTCCGTCTGCGAAACCGCCGCCTGCCGCCGCGTGCTGCTGCTCAAACATTTCGGTGAAGAATCCGAATCCTGCGGCCATTGCGACAACTGCCTGCATCCGCCCGTACGGTTTGACGGTACGGTGTTGGTGCAAAAATTACTCAGCTGCGTGTACCGCGCCGGACAACGTTTTGCCGCCGGTTACATCACCAACCTTTTGCGCGGTAAAAGCGACGATTGGATACTGCGCAACGGCCATGACAAGTTATCCACATTCGGCATCGGCAGCGAACAGACCGACAAGGAATGGCGCAGCGTTATCCGCCAGTGCATCAGCCTGGGCTATCTCACCGTCAACGTCGAGCAGCATCAAGCCCTGCAGCTGACCGAAGCGGCAAAAAAAGTCCTCAAGGGCGAAACCGAAGTCATGCTGCGCCCCCTGCGCCGCGAAAAAACGGCCACTCAAAAGCCGAAAGACGATTGGTTGCGTACGGAACGCGAAGAGCGTTTGTGGCAGGCATTGCGCCAATGGCGGCAACAACGCGTCCAGGCGGAGGAAGTACCGGCCTATGTGGTTTGCGGCGACAAAACCCTGCGCGATATTGTCGAAAAAATGCCCCGAAGTTTGGAAGATTTACATCAAATCTACGGCTTGGGAGAGGCAAAAATCAATAAATTCGGTTTGGAGATACTTGACGTTTGCGAAACGGCTGAAGCCGGTACGGTTTCCACAGACAGCGCACAAGTTATCCACAATTTGGGCGAGCGCGAACAGGCCTTAAAACAGGTTTTGGAAACTTGGCGCGAGCAGCAGGCAAGTGCCGATCAAGTAACGCTGGGAACGGTATTCTCCAACGAAAGCATGGACGATTTGCTGACCAATACGCCTGCCGAACCCATCGACCTTTTGGGCGTGTATAAACTCGGCGAAAAACGTATCGAGCAATACGGAGAGGGCATTTTAAACATCTGCCGCCCGTTTTCAGACGGCCTGGGCGAAGAGGATAAACGCAAACGCCGCTTGATGCGCCGTCTGCTTCAGTGGAACATCGATACTGCCCGCCATGAAGGCCTCGAAGCCTATCAGATATGCAGCAAAGTTACCCTGCGCGCCATTGCCGCCCGACGGCCGCAAGATTTGGCGGAGTTGGCGGAAATCCACGGTATGAATGAGGAGAAAACCGATAAATACGGCGCGGAAATTGTCGAATTGTGCAAACAAGCGGATTAATTGACCGCGATTATCATCAAAGGCCGTCTGAAACCCAATCAAGTATGGTGTTTCAGACCGCCTTTTTGAATTTTTAATCTTTATAAAACAATGAATAAGAAAATATATTCATTTGTTTTGTCAGTTTTTTAAAGCAGCCGCGTCTAAACAGGCATGAAAGATGGGATGGTGCCGATGGATTTTTCGTCCCATCCCATTCGACACACATCGATTAGGAAAATAAATGAACACCTCATCCAACCCCTCTTGGCAGGCTGCTTTCGGTTTGTTGACGCTCAGGCTGTTTGCCGCGTATGAGTTTCTTGAATCCGGCCTGGAAAAATGGAACGGGGAAAACTGGTTTGCAGAAATAAACAGTCAATTTCCCTTTCCGTTCAATTTGTTGCCGGATACGGTCAACTGGAATTTGGCCATGTGGGCGGAACTGGTTTTGCCTGCGCTGCTCATCGTCGGCTTGGCAACGCGGTTGTCCGCGCTGGGATTGATGGTCGTGACGGCTGTCGCATGGTCTGCGGTACATGCCGGCTTGGGTTACAATGTGTGCGACAACGGTTATAAAATGGCACTGATTTATTTGGTGGTTTTATTTCCTGTCCTATTGCAGGGCGCAGGCCGTCTGTCTTTGGATGCACTGCTGAAGAAACGCTGTTGCCGCATCAAGCATTATCTTTAAGGATTATCTTTAAGGATTATCTTTAAGGATTAATGGTCGCGGGCCGACTTTAAATGCCCGATATTATCCCTTGATTTGTTTTAAAACCCATATTTTAAAAAGGAAGTTGAAATGAAAAAAAATGTAGCTGCTGCTCTGGCCGGTGCACTGTCCCTGTCTCTGGCTGCCAGTGTTGTTGCCGCTGATAAAGCCGCCAGCGACGTGGCCGTTGAGAAAACTGTTAAAGCTGCCGAAGGTACTTGCGGCGCGGCTGCCAAAGCCGGTGAAGGTTCTTGCGGCGCGGCCATGAAAAAAGCACACGCCAAAAAAGGCAAAGCATCTAAAGCCAAAGCTGCCAAAGTAGTAGAAGGTAAATGCGGCGAAGGTAAATGCGGTTCTAAATAATCCCGCAACATACCTTTAACAAAGTCGCATTTTATAAACGAAAATGCGACTTTGTCGTTCATACGGCATCATAACAGGACATCACCATGATTCAACACGCAGGCTTGGGCTACCGCCGCGACTTGGCGGAAGACTTCCTCTCGCTTTCAGACGACAGCCCGATACGCTTTATCGAAGCCGCCCCCGAAAACTGGCTGAAAATGGGCGGCAGGGCGCGCAAACAGTTTGACCGCGTGGCGGAGCGGCTGCCGCTGGCATTGCACGGATTATCCATGTCGTTGGGCGGACAAGCCCCGCTGGATACCGCCTTGATAGACGGAATCAAAGAAATGATGCGCCGTTATGACTGCACGTTTTTCTCCGACCATTTGAGCTACTGCCACGACGGCGGTCATCTTTACGATTTGTTGCCGCTGCCTTTCACTGAAGAAATGGTACAACATACCGCGCGCCGTATCCGCGAAGTGCAGGATCGGTTGGGCTGCCGTATTGCCGTGGAAAACACCTCCTACTACCTGCATTCTCCGCTTGCCGAGATGAACGAGGTCGAGTTCCTTAACGCGGTTGCCCGTGAAGCCGACTGTGGCATTCATTTGGACGTGAACAATATTTACGTCAACGCCGTCAACCACGGCCTGTTGTCGCCCGAAGCCTTTTTAGAAAATGTGGATGCAGGGCGCGTGTGCTATATCCATATTGCCGGACATGACGTCGAAACGCCGGAATTATTGATTGATACGCATGGCGCGGCGGTATTGCCGACTGTTTGGGATTTGCTCGAACTGGCCTATGCCAAACTGCCGACGATTCCGCCCACCCTGTTGGAACGCGATTTCAATTTTCCGCCTTTTGCCGAACTCGAAGCCGAAGTCGCTAAAATCGCCGACTATCAAATGCGTGCCGGAAAGGAATACCGTCATGCAGCCTGAAACCTCCGCCCAATACCAACACCGCTTTGCCCAAGCCATACGCGAAGGCAAAACCGCAGACGGATTGCCGCAAGAGCGCCTGAACGTCTATATCCGCCTGATACGCAACAATATTCACAGCTTTATCGACCGCTGTTATACCGAAACGCTGCAATACTTTGACAGCGAAGAATGGAGCCATCTGAAAGAAGGTTTCGTCCGCGACGCGCGCGCCCAAACCCCCTATTTTCAAGAAATCCCCGGCGAGTTCCTCCGATATTGCCAAAGCCTGCCGCTTTCAGACGACCTCTTGGCATTGATGGACTTTGAACACACCCAGCTGCTCGCCGAAACCGCTCAAACCGATAGCCAAACAGTTCATGATGATTCAGACGATTTGGCCTACATCCTTTTTCCCGCCGCCTTTGTGCGCCGTTATCAGTATGACGTGACCGACGAATTGCAGGAGGCGGAAACCGCTGTTTTGGTGTGGCGCGATAAGGAAGACGACGTGATGTATCAAACGCTCGACGATTTCGACGCCTTATTGCTGGAAACGCTGGCAGAGACGCCCACTTCCCTAAACGGCCTGCAAACCATGCTGGCAGAGTTCATGCCGTCTGAAAACGCTTGGCAGGATGCATTAAGGCAAAAATGGACGGAATGGTTGGAACAGGGCATTTTGGTTGCGGCATAAACCAAGGCCGTCTGAAACAGACGCAGTCGGTTTCGGTAAAACAAAAATACTACTGAAATCGTTTATAGATTCAATCGCATGCTCTTTCCGTATCAGCGTAAAATCAGAAGCATATTGATCATTCCTTTCATACTGATACATTATGGCCCTACCCGAACTGACCGATGCCGAACTTGCCGAATCCCGTAAACTGCTGCTGCGCTTTGCCCATATCCAGCTGCCCGACCGCCCCGATTTGGCGGAGGACCTCGTACAGGAAACCATGCTTTCCGCCTACCGTGCGGCCGAGGGTTTCAAAGGCGGCGCCCAAGTGAGCAGCTGGTTGTTTGCAATCTTAAAAAACAAAATTACCGACTGCCTGCGCCAAATCGGGCGGCAACGCCAAGTTTTCGTCACGCGCGATGAGGAAGCCTTGGATGAAGCCTTTGAAGGACATTTTGCCGCCGACGGGCATTGGACGGACGAAGGACAACCTCAGGGTTGGGACTCGCCCGAAGCCAGTTTGAACAATAAAGAGTTCTACCAAGTTTTACAGACCTGCCTCTACCATCTGCCGGAAAATACCGCCCGCGTGTTTACCATGAAAGAAATTCTCGGTTTTTCAAGCGATGAAATCCGCGAACAATGCGGCATCAGCCATGCCAACTACCACACCATTATGCACCGCGCGCGCGAAACCTTGCGCCAGTGCCTGCAAATCAAATGGTTCTCCCATGCCTGACAGGAAAATGCCATGAAAAAATGCCGCAAAATAACCGATCTGATTTCCAAACAGCAAGACCAAGCGCATCTCAGTCTTTTTAACCGCATTGCCCTTGCCGTGCACCTGTCGCTCTGCCCCCGTTGCCGCGAATATAAGAAACAGCTCGAATTCATCAGCAATGCCATGCACAAGATGTTTCGATGATTCAAAAAAGGCCGTCTGAAACCTGCCCTGTCAGTTTCAGACATCTGCTTTATTTATCGCTAACCTTGAATAAGCCATGGTTGGCCGTTCACTTTTTTAGCTGCATTTATTTTTAAACTTGCGCTGTCGGCCTTTGTCTTTTGAGGCATGGGAGAAAGATTCTAATACGGTAGAACAAGATAAAGGCCGTCTGAAAGATGAATTTCAGACGGCCTTTTTCACGGTTTTTAGTGTTGTTCTTCCGGCTCGGGTTCGTCTTTGCCGAACCAGTTGTCAAAGCGGATGGTGTATTTCAATTCGCCGCCGGATGAGCGTGTGCCGATGCGGGCAATGGCTTGGATGGCGCGGGTCAGTTGGTACACGAGTTTGACGGATTGTTCGGCGCTGGAGATGCCATATTCGTAACCTACGTAGAGGTTGTTGGTGAGCTGTTTGCCGACGGTCAGGACTTGTTCGGCAGGGTTGAGCTCGCCGGTTTGGGCGTTGCGGCTGCGTTTGCTGGTAAAGCCCAAATCATCGACAAGGCCGATGCGGTCGTTGACTTGGCCGGCAAGCAATGCGCTGGCGGCGGCGGAGAGTGTGGCGTTGTCGCCGTCGCTGCCGCTGCTGGCACGGTTGAGGATGAGCCAGGAGAGTTTGTCTTTTTCGCTCATGGCTTCTTTGGCAACCAAGGTCACGCGCGGATTGCTGAGGCTGCCGAGGACTTCGACACCTGCGCCGACCGGGGAGAGACGGCGTTCGGCACGGATGTTGAGGTTCGGATCGGTCAGCGGGCCGACAAAGGAAACCGAGCCTTTGGTGATGTCGAGGTCTTGGCCGTAGGCTTTGTAGCGGCCTTTGACAACGCGCACGGTACCGACGCCTTGGACGGCTTCGCCGGGGCGGGACGTGATGGTCAGTTTGCCGCCGATGGTAACGTCTGCGCCGTAGCCGACAAAGCGGACATTGTCGTTGATGTTCAAGATAAGGTTCAGATTAATCGGCGTGGTGGCCGTTGCTTCTTTTTTGGTTTCGCCCAGTACAACCACGTCGTCATCGAGGGCCGGCATGGAGGATTTTTGCGAACCAAACCTGCCGTAGTCGGTGTTGAGCGTGCCGTTGAGCGATACACCTTTTTCCGGATTGTAGAGGACTTTGGCCGCGCCGGAGAGCTGCAGTTGGCGGTTTGGACGCGAGAGGGTGCGGTATTTGTCGAAGACGATGTCCACGTCGACATCGGGGTTGGCGTTGGCAAGGTTGACCGCGCCTTTGAGCTCAATCGTGCCGCCACGGTGGAATTTGAGGCTGTCGATTACCCATTTTTGACCCTGCAGGCGCGAACGCAAGACGCCGTTGTCGAGAATCAGGCCTTGGGTTTGATGGCGGTAATAGAGGTTGTCGCCGTTAATCTGGCCGCTCAGTTGCGGATCGTTCAGACGGCCTGCCAAGTTGACGGCGGCGTTCAGACGGCCTTTGAGGGTTTGGCCGACGGGCAGGAAGTTGCGGAAGACTTCGAGGTTGGCAACATTCAGGTTGAGCTTGCCGCTCAGGGGGGCAGTATCGAAGCTGCTGCCCTGACCGATGTTGACGGTACCGTCGGCCCGGCCGTAATTGGTTTGGAGGTCGAGGTTGCTGTTGACGGTAGGCGAACCGAGTCGGCCGCCGATGGTGGCGGTCGCGTTCAGACGGCCTGCAATGCCTTGGGCTGTCGCCGGCATAAAGGATTTGAGCGAGCCTAAATCGGGAACGTTGATATTGACCTTGCCGCTGACGGGGGCGTTGTTAATGTTGTTGCCGAACTGTT
Source organism: Neisseria sp. P0020.S005 (assembly GCF_051957055.1). Taxonomy (NCBI): domain Bacteria; kingdom Pseudomonadati; phylum Pseudomonadota; class Betaproteobacteria; order Neisseriales; family Neisseriaceae; genus Neisseria; species Neisseria sp. P0020.S005. Next base: position 102,126 of record NZ_JBQCWV010000002.1, read on the forward strand.
GGGCGATGCCGAGCGTGCCGTCAACTTTGCCGAAGCGGGTGTTGCCTTCCAGCGTGCTGTCGATGCGGCCGTTTTGGAAACGGGTGCGCAGGGCGAGTGCGGAAAGTCCCAAAGGCTGTTTGTTTTTCGGGTCTTTGCCCGGCAGGATGATGTCGCCGCTTTGTCGGCTGATGTTGAGGAAGCCGCGCGCGTTTTGACTGTACGCCAAATCCCAGTCGCCGCCCAAGACGAGGTTGTGTTCGATGGGCGGGGTGTAGAAGTTGTGCAACTCGGTAATGTGCAGATTTTGCGCGCTGCCTTTGCTGGTAATGCCGGCTTTTTTGTCCCAAACGAAATTTTGCAGGTTAAGGCTGCCGCCCATGGCCGCCCAGCGTGCACTGCTGAGGGAGACGCGTTCGCTGCCGGCTTCGAGGTTGAGGCGGTTTTGCAGCTTGAGGTTGAACGCGCCGCTGATGTCGAGCGTGTCGACCGTGCCTTTCCATTGGGTTTGGTCTTTGTTGAGGCCGCCGGCGGCGTCGAGGTCGAGCTTGTAGCGTTTGCTGTCCACCGCCATGTTGCTGTTGCCGCGGATGTGGTGGTGCGATCCTGTGCCGCTGATGAGCAGGTTGACGTTGTCGATCAGGGCCGCGCCGCCGGAGACGGCGATGTGTTCGCCTTTGATGTCGGCACTCAACGGACGGTTGGTGTCGGGCGAACCTTTGAGCTTGAAGTCGAGGGTGCGGATGTTGACGGTATCGGCGACTTTGAAGTTGCGCGCTTCGCCGTTCAAATCGGCTTCAAGGGTTTTGAGGCCGTCTGAAAAACTGCCGGAGATGTAGCCGCGCGCGTTGAGCAGGCCGCCCAAGCCGAAGCCGAAACGCGACAAATCGGGGGCGGTAATGTTGAGGTTGAGGCGGTCGCCTTTTTTGCCGAAGCTGCCGTTGGTTTTGACGATGTTGCTGCCGAGGGTCAGGTCGGTCAGGGCGCGCGTGAGGTGTTTGTTTTCATAGGCGACGTCGGCTTTGCCGCTGAGCGGAACGCCGTTGAGCGTACTCGGTGCGAACTGCATTTTGCCGGCGAATTTCTCTTGCGCCAGTATGCCGGTCAAGTTGATGTTGCCGTTGACGCTGCCTTGCGGAAGCTGCGGATCGATGCGCGCAGGGTTGAAGGCTTTGCTGACGATGTCCAGCTGCAGTTTGCGGTCTTTGAAGAGTTCGAGCGAGCCTTTGGCGTTGAGTTCGCCGCCGTTTTGCGGAACCAGGCGGACTTTGTCGAGCTTGAGCGTGCGCTGGCCGAGCTGTTTGTCGGTTTGGAAAAACAGCATGCCGTCTGTACGCGCAAATCCGCTGTCGAGATTCCAGTTGACAACGGGGGAGGAGGTTTCGCCTTTGACGTCGATACTGCCGTTCAGACGGCCTGCGATGTTTTGACGCACAAAGTCGTCTGCGCCGGTATTGTTGATGCCCAGTGCGAGTTTGAGCTGGTCTTGGGCGGTGTCGATTGAGCCGGATACGTCGATGCTGCCGTCTTTGAGCAGGCCGACGCCGATGTCTTCAATCATGACCGTGCCTTTGTCGTCGACGATGAATTCGCCGAGGATGCGTTTGACAGGAATCTGATTTTCATCGGCAAAACCGGCTTGGTCGTTTTCCAAGTCTATCGAGCCTTCCAGCGCAACGCCGTCTGTAAAGGACGGAATGGTGGTGGCGTCGAAATTCAGACGTGCTTTGGGCAGGCTGGGCAGGAAGGCCTGCGGATTGATGTTGGAACCTTTAACCAGGATTTCGCCGACGGTTTCGTTGAGGCTGTCGGCGAATGGGTGGATGGTGGATTTGGCAGACAAATGAACATTGTCGCCGTCGAGCAGTAGGTCGGTGTACACGTCTTGCAGGCTGCCCCACAGGCGCACCGTGCCGTGTAGGGTTTCGCCCTCAAGCTGGCCTTTGGTATAGATGGCGGTATTAAGGACGTAGGGTTTGTTCAAACCGACTACCACCGCGCCTGTCGAGCTGCTCCATGGCGTATCGGCGGTTTTGATGTGGAGGCGGTGTTCTTTTTTGTCGTAATGATAGGCCGCGTGCAGATGGTCGAGATAGACGGTCTGGTTGTCAAAACGCTTGCCCACGCTGATTTTGCCGGTTTCCAAACGGTCGAGATAGGCGGTAACGGGCAGGTCTATGCTGTCGGGCAGGCCTTTTGATGGCTCTTCTTCTTTAGGCGGCGTGCGTTTGGTCACGATGGCGATGTCGCCGGCCACGACTTCGGTAATGTGCAAGGAAGGACGGGTCAGCTCGGACGGTTTCCAATCAAAGCGGAAGCTGCTGATTTTGACATCCGCACCTTCTGTTTCAATCAACCATTTGTCGCCTTCAAAGCCTTCAATCAGCGTGCCTTTCAGCGTATCCGACGAGATTTTGACGCCGAACCATGACGGGATTTTGTACAAACCGAAACGCAAACCCGATTCCGTACCGACCAGCCAGCCGATCGCGCCGGCGGAAACGGTCAATACGCCCAAGGCGGACAGGACAAAGCCGCGCAACAGGTGTTTTTTGCGCTTTGGCGGGGCGGGCTGTTGTTCAGACGGCGTGGAAGTGTTTGCAGTATCGGTCATGATATTTTTCTGTTTGTCTGTTTTTCAGACGGCCTGAAATGGCTGAGGCCGTCTGAAAGAATGGATGGTGAGTATGTTTTTTTAAAACCTTGTGCCTAAGCTGATGTGCCAGCGGATTTTTTTGTCGTGATGGCCGTAGGCAATATCGAAGGAGAACGGCGCAACCGGGCTGAACCAGCGCACGCCCAAGCCGGTACCGTGTTTTAAGGTCATGTGTTTGAAGTTGCTTGCTGCATCGCCGACATCGTGGAAGATGGCGCCGGAGAAGCTTTTGGTAACCGGGAATTGATATTCGAGGCTACCGACCACCAAGGCGCGTTGCGGCAGGACGGAGCCGTTGGGGCCGGCCAAGCCGATGCTGTCGAGTTCGTAACCACGTACAGAAGTCGCGCCGCCGGTGCGGAACATCAGGCTGGACGGCACTTCTTCGCCTTCGCGGGCATAAACGTAGCCTGCCTGTCCGCGTACGATGAACGTACCGAGTTTTTTGTTTTCAGGCGTGAAGAAATAGCCTGCCCGTGCCGTGGCGCGTGCCATTTGGGTGGAGGAGAGGAGTTTGCCCAAAGTTGTACCGATTTTGCCGTCGAGGTAGTAGCCGTTTTGAGGATGCAGCTCGGTTTCGATGCTTTGCCGTTTCCATGAGGCGGTCAGCATGGTGGCATGGCTTCGGCCCAAATCGTAGCTGGTGTCGGGGACTTTGCGGTCTTCGGTAATAAATTCTAGGCCGAAGCGGGCATCGATATTGTTGCGGTCGCGGACATACCAAATACCGCTGCTCAGGGCGCGTTTTTCAAGGTTTTGCGTGGTCGAGCGGTTGTAGGAAACGTTGCTGGTCCAGTAGTTGCCGCGGTTGTTGCGCGGTTGGCTGATACCGGCGGCCAGCGTGGTCTCGTATTTGTCCATGTCCCAAACGATGGAACCGATGTAACCTTTGTTAAAGAGGTTGTAATAGTCGTAGGCGATACGGCCGCCGATTCCGTATTCGGAGTCGTAGCGGATACCGGTTTCCAGTTTGTGGCGTTTGACTTCGGTCACGTTGATTTTGACAGGAACGCGGTCGCCTTGCAGTTGATCGAAGTCGGCTTGTACGGACGCGCCGGAGTAGTGGCCGTTTTGCTCGAGCGCCTGTTGTAGGTCGAGGATTTTGTCCAAGTCGTAAGGCGAACCAGGGTGGAAACGCGCCATACCGGAAACCACGCTCTCAGGGTAGCGACGTGCGCCGGTGATTTGGAAATCACCGAAGTAAATGGGGCGGTTGCTCTCCACGATGACGTTCAAGTCGGCTTTTTGGGTATTGGGATTGATGGTGGCTTGAGTGGTGGTGAGTTTTGCCAAAGGATATTTTTTGCGTGTTACCGCGCTGAGGACGGAGGTTTTACTTGCACTCCAGCCGTCTTGGTCGAAGTTTTCGCCAACGGGCTGCTGCCAGTTTTCCATCGCATTTTGGTAGTACTCGGCCAAGTTGTCGTCATTCAATACGTCGCCGAGGATGGCCACGCTGACGTTGTCGACTTTGGTGCGCGGGCCGGGGGTAACGTTGACGGTGTAGCTTTCGCCGTGGTCTTGAATATTGACGTTGCTGTTGAAGTAGCCTTTGGTTCGGAGCATGGTTTTGACGTTGTCGGGTGCCTCTTCGGCGAGGAAGCCGACCTGCTCTTTGTCCAGCTCTTCTTCCTGCTGCTGGGTAATCAGCGGCAGGTATTCTTCAAGCATTTCTTTGATTTCGCTGTCTTGGGTGTCGATTTTGACGGGGAATTTGGGCTTGAGTTTGCCTGTCTGGTCGTCTTTGGGCTGCTTGGGCATTTCGGATTCGGGAATAGCCTCGTAGTCTTCCGCTTTGGGAACGGAAGTATCTACTGCCAACGCGTGTCCGTAGGCGAGCGCCAATGATGCAAATAAAACAGGGTAGGTCAGTTTGGTCATGATGTGTGTTCGACAGCGACAATTCTTCAGTTTGTGGATTTTAACATTATTTCTGCAAGGTTTCAGGCTATGGTTATAAACGGAAATTTAGCGCGATGACGTTAAAAAATGTGGCTTAAAGGGCGGATTTTGGTTTGTTTCTATCTGATTGTAATAGTTATGTTTTGTGTTTTGACTGATGAAGTTGCCTTTGTATTCGGCCTTATGGCGCAGATTTCAGGCCGTCTGAAAGCAAGATATAGAGAAGTAAAGCAACGGTATGGGCATACTTTAAAGTAGGGTTTGAGCAGGTTTAACTGTATTTTTAGCATAAAATGCCAACTGTGTCATAAATACTAAACTTTAATGCTGTTTTTGTGAGGTGTGCATGAAAACCTCGCCGACAAATGATTTTTTATTTTAGAATGTAAGACTTTTTTAACATATCTTTAAATTGAAGGAACGGATATGGCAAGTGGCAATCCGCTTTTAAACGCGATCAACAGCGTCAGCCTGGTGGTGCAAATCGCCATCGGCTTGGTTTTAGGTATTATTGTGGGTGCAGTTTCGCCGCAAGTCGGTATCAGCGCAGGACTGCTGGGCAGCCTGTTTGTCGGTGCGCTTAAGGCTATCGCGCCGATTTTGGTATTTGTTTTGGTGACTGCCGCCATTGCGCAACACCAAAAAGGCAATCAGGCCCACATCAAACCGATTTTGATTTTGTATATTTTCGGTACGTTTGCAGCGGCTGTGGTGGCGGTTGTCGCCAGCATGGCATTCCCGACCACGCTGATTCTGCGTACGGCAGGCGATGTATCCGTTGCGCCGCCTTCCGGCATTATCGAAGTGTTGAAAACGCTGCTGATGAATTTGGTGGCCAACCCGATTAACGCGCTGGCCAATGCCAACTATATCGGCATTTTGGCTTGGGCTCTGGTATTGGGCGCGGCTTTGCGCCATCACGGTTCGGATACGACCCGTCAAGTGGCGGCCGACTTGGCCGATACCGTTTCGACCGTCGTGAAATGGATTATCCGTTTTGCGCCGCTGGGTATTTTTGGCTTGGTGTCCTCTACCATTGCGGAAACCGGTTTTGAAGCGCTTGCCGGCTATATGCAGCTGTTGGCCGTATTGCTCGGCTGTATGCTGTTTATCGCTTTGGTGGTCAATCCGATTATTGTGTGGACGCAAATCCGCCGCAACCCTTTCCCGCTGGTGTTTACCTGCCTGCGCGAAAGCGGCGTGTATGCCTTCTTTACCCGTTCTTCCGCCGCCAATATCCCTGTGAACATGGCATTGGCGAAAAAACTGGGCCTGCACGAAGACACTTACTCTATCTCCATTCCATTGGGTGCAACCATCAATATGGCCGGTGCGGCAATCACCATTACCGTTTTGGCGATGGCTGCGGCGCACACGCAAGGCATTACGGTTGACTTCGCCACTGCCCTGCTGCTGAGCCTGGTGGCTACCGTCAGCGCGTGCGGTGCATCCGGTGTGGCCGGCGGCTCGTTGTTGCTGATTCCTTTGGCGTGCAGCCTGTTCGGTATCGATAACGATGTGGCCATGCAGGTGGTTGCCGTCGGCTTCATCATCGGCGTGATTCAAGACTCTGCAGAAACTGCGTTGAATTCTTCCACCGACGTTTTGTTTACTGCTGCTGCCGATTTGGGCCGTCAACGTAAAGAGTGATTTTTAAGGGCAACCTAAATCCAGCAAAGGCCGTCTGAAAAGTTTCAGACGGCCTTTGTTTTATGTAAAGGGAAAGGGATTTTTAGATGGTCAAGCCGATAGATTGGTTTGGTCGGACTGACGGTATCTGCTGTCATCAGTTGGATTTTTCCCGTAAAATACAGTCTTGAATGTATTTGAACACCTCTTTTCAGACGGCCTGACCGTCTTATCACATTTGCAAAAACAATGATTAAAAAAATATTCTCATGGTTCGAGTCCCGCATCGACCCTTATCCCGAAGCCGCCCCGAAAACGCCAGAAAAAGGGTTGTGGCGGTTTATTTGGAGCAACATTGAAGGCGTGCGCAAATGGATTGCCGTGTTGGCCGTGTTTACGGTCGGCATCGGCATCATGGAAGCCTTGATGTTCCAATTTATGGGCAAGGTGGTCGACTGGCTCGGCGCTTATACGCCGCAAACGCTTTTTGTTGAAAAAGGCCATGCATTAATCGGCATGATGGCCATGGTGGCATTTTTTGCCGTTTGGACCTTTTTCGCTTCCAATGTGCGCCTGCAAACCCTGCAAGGCGTGTTCCCCATGCGCCTGCGCTGGAATTTCCACCGCCTGATGCTGGGTCAAAGCCTGGGCTTTTATCAGGACGAATTTGCAGGACGCGTATCCGCCAAAGTGATGCAGACCGCGCTGGCGCTGCGCGATGTCGTGATGACCGTCGCCGATATGGTTGTGTATGTGCTGGTGTACTTCATCACTTCCGGCGTGATTCTGTCCTCATTCGATGCTTGGCTTATCGTGCCGTTTATCTGCTGGATGATTGGATTCGCGATGATTATGCGCTTCCTGATTCCCAAACTCGGCAAAACCGCTGCACGCCAAGCTGATGCGCGCTCGTTGATGACCGGCCGCATTACCGACGCCTATTCCAATATCGCCACCGTCAAACTCTTCTCTCACGGCGCACGCGAGGCCGCTTATGCCAAGCAGTCAATGGAAGAGTTTATGGTGACCGTCCATGCCCAAATGCGTTTGGCAACGCTGCTGCACACCTGCAGCTTTATCGTCAACAGCTCGCTGACCGTCGGCACGACCGCCTTGGGCATTTGGCTTTGGTATCACGGCCAAGTCGGTGTAGGCGCGGTAGCCACGGCCACGGCCATGGCATTGCGTGTGAACGGTTTGTCGCAATACATCATGTGGGAATCCGCCCGATTGTTTGAAAACATCGGTACCGTCAATGACGGCATGGCCACCCTGTCCAAACCCCACACCATCCTCGACAAGCCGCAAGCCCTGCCGCTTAAAGTCACCCGAGGCGAAATCAAGTTTGATCACGTCGATTTCTCCTACGAAGCAGGCAAACCGCTCCTCAACGGCTTTAATCTGAACATCAAGCCCGGCGAAAAAGTCGGCTTGATCGGTCGCAGCGGCGCGGGTAAATCCACCATCGTCAACCTGCTCCTGCGTTTTTACGAACCGCAAAGCGGCACGATTTCGATCGACGGCCAAAACGTGGACAGCGTTACCCAAGAAAGTCTGCGCGCCCAAATCGGTTTGGTGACGCAAGACACCTCATTGCTGCACCGTTCCGTGCGCGACAACATTATCTACGGCCGTCCCGATGCGACCGAAGCCGAGATAATTTCCGCCGCCGAACGCGCCGAAGCCGCCGACTTCATCCCTAACCTCAGCGATGCCAAAGGCCGACGCGGCTATGATGCGCATGTCGGCGAGCGTGGCGTGAAACTTTCCGGCGGCCAGCGCCAACGCATCGCCATCGCCCGCGTTATGCTCAAAGACGCGCCGATTCTATTGCTTGACGAAGCCACCAGCGCGCTCGACTCCGAAGTCGAAGCTGCCATCCAAGAAAGCCTCGACAAAATGATGGAAGGCAAAACCGTGATTGCCATCGCGCACCGTCTCTCCACCATCGCCGCGATGGACCGCCTCATCGTCTTGGACAAAGGCCGCATCATCGAAGAAGGCAGCCACACCGAGTTGCTCGAGAAACAAGGCCTGTACGCCAAACTTTGGGCACACCAAAGCGGCGGTTTCTTGAGTGAGCATGTCGAGTGGGAAAACAATTAAACGCTTTGAAAGAAGATAAAAGGCCGTCTGAAAATTTTTTTCAGACGGCCTTTATTAATGAAGCAAAGGACAGGTTGGATAACCGCTTTTTCAGTTGAAACCTTAGTTTTACAGCCCCAGCGACCAAGCATTTTGGTGTTCGGACAAATCTTCCAAGCGGTTTTCGTAATGGGCGAAGATTTCTTCGATGATTTCGTCTTCGTCGTCGATGGTGCGGATCAAGTTCAAATCCTCTTCCAAAATCAGGTTTCTGCCCAGCAACTGCTCGCGTATCCAGTCCAACAGCCCTGCCCAAAATGCTTTGCCTACTAAGATAATCGGGCGGTCGGGCGTTTTACCGGTTTGCACCAAAGTCAGGCTTTCAAACAATTCGTCCAATGTGCCGAAACCGCCGGGCATGACGACATAGGCCACGGCGTGTTTGACGAACATGACTTTGCGCGGGAAGAAGTGTTGGAATTTAATCGACAAATCCTGATACGGATTGGCTTTTTGCTCGTGCGGCAACACGATATTCAACCCCACCGCTGGACTTGCGCCTGCAAACGCGCCTTTGTTGGCTGCTTCCATAATGCCCGGCCCGCCGCCGGAAATGACGGAAAATCCGGCATCCGACAGTTTGCGTGCCAAGCGTAATGTGAACGCGTAATCGGGATGGTTTTCGGGCATGCGCGCGCTGCCGTAAATGCTGACGGCTGGCTGAATGGCGCGTAATTCTTCGCCGGCTTCGACAAATTCGGAAATAATCTTCAATACATGATACGACTCACGCGCCTGAATATCGCGGCGGGTTTCATCGGGCAGCATGGGTTGGGGCAGTTTTTTGAGCAGGCTCACGGCTTTTCCTTCGAGTTTTTATGTGCGGTATTGTAACCCGAAAGGGGCGGGCCGTCTGAAAGTTGGGTTTCGGCGGCAAGTGTGTCTGCCACATTTTCAAAAGCCCGTTACAATATCTGCTTTTATTCAACTGCTCCGCCATGCTCGATATTATCCACCGCGACAGCCGCACCATTGCCGTCAACAAACCTGCCGGAATGCTGGTGCACCGAAGCTGGTTAGACAAACATGAAACCCGTTTTGCCGTGCAGACCCTGCGCGACCAAATCGGGCAGCACGTCTATCCCGTCCACCGCCTCGACCGCCCGACTTCCGGCGTCTTGCTGTTTGCACTCGATACGGAAGCCGCACGGTTATTGACGCAGCAGTTTGAAAATAAAACCATCGAAAAAACCTATTGGGCGATTGTTCGCGGTCATCTGCCTTCAGACGGCCTGATTGATTACGCCCTCAAATATATGCCCGACAAAATCGCCGAAGCGCAGACCGAAGCCACATTGCAGGAGGCGCAAACTGCCTACCGTTGTCTGGCACAAACCGAGTTGCCGTTCCAATCCGCCCTACGTTATCCGACCTCGCGTTATTCATGGGCCGAACTTACGCCGCACACCGGCCGCAAACACCAACTCCGCCGCCATATGAAACACATTTTCCACCCCATCGTCGGCGACACCAACTACGGCGATTTGCGCCAAAACCATGCCGTTGCCGAACATATCGGCACGCAACGCCTGATGTTGCACGCGCGAAGCCTCAGTTTTCAAAGCATAGAAGACGGCAGCCGGATGACTGTACAAGCGCCGACAGACAACGACTGGCGGCTTTGGTTGGAAAAATTTAAAACCGAGACCGTCTGAAAATCCAAACCGCACATTTTCAGACGGCCCGGTCATGGAAAAAAACAGGCAAATCCCTTACAATACGCCCCTAAAATTCTGAAAGAACACAAGAATCATGGAAGCCGAAGTAATCAACCAGCTTAATAACACCCTAAACGACTTGGAGAAGCGCAGCGAAGACATCCGCGTCTATATGGACTACCAAGGCAAAAAAGACCGCCTTGAAGAAGTCGTCGGCCTCTCCGAAGATCCGGAACTGTGGAACGACCCCAAACGCGCCCAAGAAATCGGCAAAGAGCGCAAAATCCTCGAAGGCATCGTGGTGACCCTCGACAACATCGCCACAGGCATCGAAGACAACCGTATGTTGATCGAAATGGCTGTTGAAGAAAACGACGAAGAAGGTTTCGCCGCCGTGCAGGAAGACGTGGCCGGTTTGGAAAAACAAATGGCCGACCTCGAATTCAAACGAATGTTCAACCAGCCTGCCGACCCGAACAACTGCTTTATCGACATCACCGCAGGCGCGGGCGGTACCGAAGCGGAAGACTGGGCGGGTATGCTGTTCCGTATGTACAGCCGCTACGCCGAGCGCAAAGGCTTCAAAATCGAAATCCTTGAAGAAGACGACGGCGAAATCGCAGGTATCAACCGCGCCACCATCCGCGTGGAAGGCGAATACGCCTACGGCCTGCTGCGCACGGAAACCGGCGTTCACCGCTTGGTGCGCTACTCGCCGTTTGACTCGAACAACAAACGCCACACGTCTTTTTCATCCGTGTTTGTTTACCCCGAAATCGACGATTCCATCGAAATCGAAATCAACCCTGCCGATTTGCGCATCGACACTTACCGCGCATCGGGTGCCGGCGGTCAGCACATTAACAAAACCGACTCCGCCGTGCGTATTACCCACGAGCCGACCGGTATTGTGGTGCAATGTCAAAACGACCGTTCGCAACACGCTAACAAAGCCGCCGCGATGGAAATGTTGAAATCCAAACTGTACGAATTGGAAATGCGCAAACGCAACGAAGAGAAACAGGCATTGGAAGACGGCAAGTCTGATGTGGGTTGGGGCAGCCAAATCCGTTCGTACGTCTTGGACTCCTCACGCATTAAAGATTTGCGCACAGGCTACGAAGTCGGCAACACCAAAGCCGTATTGGACGGCGACTTGGACGGCTTCATCGAAGCCAGCCTGAAACAAGGTGTGTAAACCGTAAGAGATAAACAGGCCGTCTGAAAGGTTTCAGACGGCCTGTTTGTTGTTGAATATGGCAGTAACTATATCCACTCCGATGATTTATATTTCCAGCGGGTAAAAGGTTTTATCTATTTGAATAAGCTAAAGTCTTATCAGTCTAAATGGAATGCCGAACGCCGTAAATATATCCGTTTTCGGCCGCATGAAAAACACAATATAGCAAATCTAAAAATTAATAGGTTTTTGAATATGTAGGGCATGACGGAGATGGCCGCGATATGCTTGTTATGTAGCTATTGAGTTCTTTTTTAAATGCGAATATTAATCTTTCTGTAAGAATATGCTTTTTAATGTTTTGCAAATGCAAAGATTGACGGTAATATATGGCTTCCATAAAAATGATTGGTAGGTATAACAGGCCGTCTGAAGCCTGAGCCTGTCTAATATATAGGAGAACTCATAATGTCCGGTCAAAAGCCATCTTCTGCCGAGAAAACTTTCTTCGGCCATCCTTTGCAATTATCCACCCTATTCCACATTGAGCTGTGGGAACGCTTTTCCTTCTACGGTATGCAGGGCATCCTGCTGATTTATCTATATTACGCCGCGAATCAAGGCGGTTTGGGTATGGATAAAGCCTTGGCCGGTGGCATTGTCGGCGCGTACGGCGGCAGCGTTTACCTGTCCACGATTCTCGGCGCATGGTTGGCCGACCGCATTTGGGGTGCGGAACGTACCCTGTTTATCGCCGGTATCGTCGTGATGACCGGCCATATTTTATTGGCGATCGTGCCGGGTTTGATGGGATTGCTGCTGGGCTTGGTGTTTATTGCGCTGGGCAGCGGCGGCGTGAAATCGTCTGCCGGTTCGATGGTCGGTTCTTTGTATGAACGGGACGACCTGCGCGAATTGCGCGATGCCGGTTTCTCCATTTTCTATATTTCCATCAATATCGGCGGTTTCTTAGGCCCTTTGTTGACCGGTATTTTGCAAGACAGAATGGGATTCCATTACGGTTTCGCCGCGGCGGCCGTCGGTATGGCATTTGGCCTGCTGTGGTATTCGCGCGGCCGTAAAAACCTGCCGCATACGCCGGCTCCCAATCCGTTGCGCCCTGAAAAGGTACAGACTGCAATAGCTGTCGGTGTGTTGCTGGTTTTGGTGTTGAGCAGCGTGATTGCTTCCGGCGCGCTCAATCTTGAGAACTTTTCACGCTGGCTTTTGGGCGTGGTCATTATCACCGTTATCGCTTATTTTGCACGTTTGCTGGGCAGCAGCCAAGTTGAGGCAGCCAATAAACGTTACATCATGGCCTATATTCCGCTGTTTTTGACTATTTGTATGTTCTGGGCGGTTTGGTTTCAGGTGTACACCGTTGCAACGGTTTATTTTGACGAAACGGTTGACCGTACTTTCTTCGGCTTTACCGTGCCTGTTTCATGGAAAGATTCGATACAGGCCATGTGGGTGGTTCTCTTTTCCGGCGTGATGGCCACGGTGTGGACGAAAATGGGCAAACGCCAACCTAAAACACCGTTGAAGTTTGCACTGGCCATGTTGGTAACCGGCGCCTCTTATTTGTGTTTCATTCCGTATATTTCATCCGAGACCCCGATGCCGATTATCGTGTTTATGCTGATGTTGCTGGCAATTACGATAGGCGAGTTGATGCTGTCGCCGATTTCGCTGTCGTTTTCCACCAAAATCGCACCGAGCATGTTTAAAACACAAATGGTTGCGTTGAATTTCTTAGCATTGTCCATTGGCTTTACCTTGGGCGGAGTGTTGTTTAAAGACTACTACAATGCTCAGTCGCCATTGGATTTCTACTGGATGCTGGCCACCATCGGCGCAGTAACCTGCGGTATCCTGCTGGTACTCACCCCGGTATTGAACCGCATGCTCAAAGGTGTCGATTGATTTTTCTATTTAAAATAATGTGATGTACGCGGGCCGTCTGAAAAGAATCAGTTTTCAGACGGCCTGATGTTTTTATTGAGGTTTGGAAAAGGGTGGTTTTCCAGATTTTTGAAGTAAATTGGACAGGCAGAAAATCCAAATTAAATGATACATGATTAAACTGAAATTAAAATTTGGAAATATTAAATAAGAATAAGAATTGTTCTCATTATTTTATTGAATTTATTAGTGTTTTTTTGCTGATTTGCTGATATTTACCTTTAAATGGCTTTTGAAATTCGATAAAATGGTAATCTATTTTTAAGATTTGTCTGTCAACCAGTTAGGTACGACCATGTTGGCCAGTTACTTTCCCGTCCTCGTATTCATCCTCGTCGGCCTTGCGGCCGGCGTGCTGTTTATTCTGCTCGGCACAATTTTAGGCCCGAAACGTCACTATGCCGAAAAAGACGCGGCTTACGAATGCGGTTTTGAAGCCTTTGAAAACGCAAGGATGAAGTTCGACGTGCGCTATTACCTCGTCGCCATCCTCTTCATCCTGTTTGATTTGGAGGTCGCGTTCATGTTGCCGTGGGCTGTCGTGTTCAAAGATTTGGGCGCGTACGGCTTCTGGTCTATGCTGGTGTTTATCGTCGTTCTGACGGTGGGCTTTATTTACGAATGGAAAAAAGGTGCGCTGGAATGGGAATAGAAGGCGTTTTGAAAAAAGGTTTCATCACCACCAGCGCGGATACGGTGTTGAACTATATGCGTACCGGTTCATTGTGGCCGGTTACTTTCGGCTTGGCCTGCTGCGCCGTGGAAATGATGCATGCGGGTATGGCGCGTTATGACCTTGACCGCTTCGGCATCATTTTCCGTCCGTCCCCACGTCAGGCCGACCTGATGATTGTGGCAGGTACGCTGACCAACAAAATGGCGCCCGCCTTGCGCCGCGTATACGACCAGCTCGCCGAGCCGCGCTGGGTATTGTCTATGGGTTCGTGTGCCAACGGCGGTGGCTATTATCACTATTCTTATTCCGTTGTGCGCGGTGCTGACCGCGTCGTGCCGGTAGACGTTTATGTACCGGGTTGTCCGCCGACTGCGGAAGCCCTGATTTACGGCCTGATTCAGCTCCAGCAAAAAATCAAGCGCACTTCCACCATCGCGCGTGACGAGTAAGGAGAGGACGACATGGCAAGCATTCAAAACTTATACGAGACCGTCGTCGGCGTGCTTGGCGATCAGGCAAGCAAAGTCATTTCAGCTTTGGGCGAGATTACCGTCGAGTGTCTGCCCGAACATTATATTTCAGTCATGACCGCATTGCGCGACCATGAAGAGTTGCATTTCGAGCTTCTGGTTGACTTGTGCGGTGTCGATTACAGCACTTACAAAAACGAAGTATGGCAGGGCAAGCGCTTTGCCGTCGTCAGTCAGCTGCTTTCCGTTAAAAACAATCAACGCATCCGCGTACGAGTCTGGGTTTCAGACGACGACTTCCCCATAGTCGAATCCGTAGTCGATATTTACAACAGCGCGGATTGGTACGAACGCGAAGCCTTCGATATGTACGGCATCATGTTCAACAACCATCCGGACCTGCGCCGCATCCTGACCGATTACGGTTTCGTCGGACATCCGTTCCGCAAAGACTTCCCGATTTCCGGCTATGTGGAAATGCGTTACGACGAAGAGCAAAAACGCGTGATTTACCAACCTGTTACCATTGAGCCGCGCGAGATCACGCCGCGTATCGTCCGTGAGGAGAACTACGGTGGCCAATAAATTAAGAAACTACACCATCAACTTCGGCCCGCAACACCCTGCGGCGCACGGCGTATTGCGTATGATTTTGGAGTTGGAGGGCGAAACCATCGTCCGCGCCGACCCGCATATCGGCCTCCTTCACCGCGGTACTGAAAAACTGGCTGAAACCAAAACCTATCTGCAAGCCTTGCCCTATATGGACCGCTTGGACTACGTTTCCATGATGGTCAATGAGCAGGCGTATTGTTTGGCAGTAGAAAAACTTGCCGGTATCGATGTGCCTATCCGCGCCCAGTATATTCGCGTGATGTTTGCCGAAGTAACGCGCATCCTCAATCACTTGATGGGCATCGGTTCGCACGCCTTCGACATCGGCGCGATGACCGCCATCCTTTACGCCTTCCGCGACCGCGAAGAGCTGATGGACTTGTACGAAGCCGTTTCCGGCGCGCGTATGCACGCAGCCTACTTCCGTCCCGGCGGCGTTTACCGCGACCTGCCCGACTTCATGCCTAAATACGAGAGCAGCAAATTCCGCAACGCCAAAGTATTGAAGCAGCTCAACGAATCCCGTGAAGGCACCATGCTCGACTTTATCGACGCCTTCTGCGAACGTTTCCCGAAAAACATCGATACACTCGAAACCCTCCTGACCGACAACCGTATTTGGAAACAGCGTACCGTCGGCATCGGCGTTGTCACTCCTGAGCGCGCCATGCAAAAAGGTTTTACCGGCGTGATGTTGCGCGGTTCCGGCGTGGAATGGGACGTGCGTAAGACACAGCCTTACGAAGTGTACGACAAAATGGATTTCGACATCCCAGTCGGCGTCAACGGCGACTGCTACGACCGTTACCTCTGCCGTATGGAAGAAATGCGTCAATCCGTGCGCATCATCAAACAATGTTCCGAGTGGTTGCGTGTCAATCCGGGTCCGGTCATTACCACAAACCACAAATTTGCTCCGCCCAAACGTACCGAAATGAAAACAGGTATGGAAGACCTGATTCACCATTTCAAACTCTTTACCGAAGGTATGCACGTTCCTGAGGGCGAGACCTACACCGCTGTCGAACATCCGAAAGGCGAGTTCGGCGTTTACATCATTTCAGACGGCGCAAACAAACCCTACCGCCTGAAAATCCGCGCACCCGGCTTTGCCCACCTGCAAGGTATGGATGAAATGGCAAAAGGCCACATGCTGGCCGACGTCGTTGCCATCATTGGTACGCAGGACATCGTATTCGGGGAGGTTGACCGATAATGTTATCCGCAGAATCTTTAAAACAAATCGACATCGAGTTGGCAAAATATCCTGCCGACCAACGCCGCTCCGCCATTATGGGCGCATTGCGTATTGCCCAGGCCGAAAAGGGCTGGCTCGCTCCTGAGACCATCGCCTTTGTTGCAGACTATATCGGCATCTCGCCTGCACAAGCCTACGAAGTCGCTACTTTCTACAATATGTACGACCTTGAGCCTGTCGGCAAATACAAACTGACCGTTTGTACCAACCTACCCTGCGCCCTGCGCGGCGGTATGGCTACCGGCGAATACCTGAAGAAAAAACTCGGTATCGGCTACGGCGAAACCACCCCTGACGGCAAATTTACCCTTGTCGAAGGCGAATGCATGGGCGCATGTGGCGATGCACCGGTCATGCTGGTTAACAACCACAGCATGTGCAGTTTTATGACCGAAGAAGCGATTGAGAAAAAATTAGCAGAATTAGAATAGATCGTCTGAACATATTCGGTTTGTAATCAAACTTATTAGTTATTCCAAAATTTTAAATTGTGATTTAAAAGTAACAATAAAAAGGGAAGCGGTTAATGAAAGGGATAATTGTTAAGTGGGATGATGAAAAAGGTTATGGTTTTATACGGATAGATGGTAGTAAACAAGAAATTTTCTGCCATATTTCTGACTTTTCCCAAAGAAGCCCTCGTCCTGAACTTAATGAGGCGGTTGGCTTTGAAGTATCTGCTAACGGAAAAGGAAAAAATGTTGCTAAACAGATTCGTTACTTGAATCGTGAGGCAAGAGATTTTAAACGGAATCATAACCATCGTTCGAGTGCAAAGAAAAAATCATTTTTTGCCTTAGATTCGTCGTCTTCCATATTGACGAAATTGGTAGGGTTGGCACTTTTCGGGTTAATTGGTTATCAGATATATCAATTCGCCGCAGCAAAATTAGTCCCTAAACAAACTAATGCACCAGTAGAGCTTAATGATCCAGCTACGATACAAGCTAAAAAAAGCAATAGTAATAAATATCGTTGTGATGGCAGGCAATATTGTTCTCAGATGGTGTCATGCGAAGAGGCCAAATGGTTTTTACAGAATTGTTCTGATACCAAAATGGATGGTGATGGCGATGGGATTCCATGTGAAGATAAATGCGGTGGATGGTGATAACTTCAGCAAAGTAGACTAGGTCTATAACCATGAAAACGAAATACAAGGTCGTCTGAAATATCAACTTTAGTGAATCAACATATTTTATTTTAGACGGCATAGAGTCGATATACAAAGGTATATTAGGCCGTCTGAAAACAACGGCTGCAACCTATACGAAAACAAACAGGCACACCAAAAATGGCTATTTACCAATCAGGCGTGATTTTTGACCAAGTGGATACCGCCAATCCCGATTGCTGGACATTGGACGAATACGTCAAACGTGGCGGTTATACCGCCCTGCGTAAAATCCTGTCCGAAAACATCTCGCAAACCGATGTGATTGACGAAGTCAAAACCTCCGGTTTGCGCGGTCGTGGCGGTGCGGGCTTCCCGACCGGTTTGAAATGGAGCTTTATGCCCCGTTCCTTCCCGGGCGAAAAATATGTGGTTTGCAACACCGACGAAGGCGAGCCGGGTACATTTAAAGACCGCGACATCATCATGTTCAATCCTCATGCCCTGATTGAAGGCATGATTATTGCCGGTTACGCGATGGGTGCGAAAGCCGGCTACAACTACATCCACGGTGAAATTTTCGAAGGCTACCAACGCTTTGAGACCGCTTTGGAGCAGGCGCGTGCCGCAGGCTTTTTGGGTAAAAATATTTTGGGTTCGGATTTTGAATTTGAACTCTTCGCCCACCACGGCTACGGCGCATATATTTGTGGCGAAGAAACCGCATTGCTCGAATCGCTGGAAGGCAAAAAAGGCCAGCCGCGCTTTAAACCGCCATTCCCTGCTTCGTTCGGCCTGTACGGCAAACCGACTACCATCAACAATACCGAAACGTTCTCCTCCGTCCCCTTCATTATCCGTGACGGCGGACAGGCGTTTGCCGATAAAGGTATTCCGAATGCAGGCGGTACCAAATTATTCTGTATTTCCGGTCATGTCGAGCGTCCGGGCAACTATGAAGTGCCATTGGGTACGCCGTTTGCCGAAGTTCTGAAAATGGCGGGCGGTATGCGTGGCGGTAAAAAACTCAAGGCCGTTATTCCCGGCGGTTCGTCCGCGCCCGTGTTGCCTGCCGATATCATGATGCAGACTAATATGGACTATGACTCGATTTCCAAAGCAGGCTCAATGCTCGGTTCCGGCGCGATTATCGTGATGGACGAAGATGTGTGCATGGTGAAAGCCCTTGAGCGTCTGAGCTACTTCTACTACGACGAGTCTTGCGGCCAATGTACGCCTTGTCGAGAAGGTACGGGTTGGCTCTACCGCATCGTCCACCGCATCGTAGAAGGCAAAGGCCGCATGGAAGACTTGGATTTGCTGGATTCTATCGGTAACCAAATGGCAGGCCGCACCATCTGCGCCCTTGCCGATGCCGCCGTCTTCCCAGTCCGTAGCTTTACCAAGCATTTCCGTGATGAGTTTGTGCATTACATCGAACACGGCGGACCGATGAAGGAGCATAAGTGGGGAGGATGGTAATGGTGGAAGCTAAAATTTTTATTCTATACGGTGCAGCCAACAAAGGTAAGAGTACGGCACTCAATACGCTTTTTAATCAGATTTGTCGGAAATTTTCTAAATTTCTAGTCTTTTTTGAAAGACATGGAAACGGCTTAGATTTTGTTGCAGTATTTGATCATGAAGGTCAGAGGATTGGTTTTTATTCATCTGGTGATAATGAATACGAGGTTAGGAGAAATTTATACAAACTTTATTTGCATAATTGTGATTTTATTTTTGGCACGTCAAGGACACGGGGTGGTAGTTGCGATGCAGTAGGATGTTATGCAGAGTTATTGCATGGCGATGTAAATATAATTAATTGGTGTGAAAAGTTTGAGCCTACAGATGAAGACAATGAGCGTGCTGTTAAAGAGTTATTTAAGTCATTTAAAAATATAATAAATGAGTTATAGTTTTAGTTGGTTTTATATTGGTTAAAAGTAAAATGCTAAAAATTTAACTTTGCCGTCATTCCCGCGTAGGCGGGAATCCATAGTGGAATTTACAGAACTCTATATTTGAAAAGCAGTTGCCGAAATCCAAAAAATGGATTCCCGCCTACGCGGGAATGACGGCGGGAGTGGGCAGATATTTTCAGATGAAAACGGTTGTAAATGATATTAAAAAAGTTGTTGTTTATATTGCAGGAAAAATGAATGCGAAACCATCCGCTTGCTAGACAACCTGCCGTATATATTTTGGCAAACGGTAAAAACGGAACACTCTATATCGGTGTTACCATGAATTTGCCGGAAAGGGTTTGGCAGCACAAAAATCATGTCAATATTGATGGCTTTACTGCCCGATATGATGTGCATGATTTAGTTTGGTATGAGTTTTTTGAGAATATGCCTGAAGCAGTTGCCAAAGAAAAAACGATGAAAAAATGGCGACGTGAATGGAAGATTAAACTGATTGAAGAACAAAATCCCGAATGGTTGGACTTGTCGGGCGTGTTGTTTGTTTAGTTTTATTTCTGGAACTTTAAAAACTGTCGTTATTCCAGCCCCACCTACGCGAGAACAGGCTACGACGGGAATCAGCGTATAAAGTTAAGAAACCGATGTTTGAAAAACAGTTACCCAAACCAAGAATGGATTCCCGCCTGCGCGGGAATGACGGCAAAGTGGGGTAACGTAGCTGCCAACTAAACTCAAAAGGTCGTCTGAAAACAGCGGCCATAGAGCAAACGCAAATTCAAAAGGCCGTCTGAAACCCATTTTTCAGACGACCTCCAGAAAAGATTATTTATTAAATACCCGTAACTAGGAACGAACCATGTTACAAATCGAAATCGACGGCAAACAGGTATCTGTGGAGCAGGGCGCGACGGTGATTGAAGCCGCGCACAAGCTCGGTACTTATATCCCGCATTTCTGTTACCACAAAAAACTTTCCATCGCCGCCAACTGCCGTATGTGTTTGGTGGATGTGGAAAAAGCCCCCAAACCTCTGCCCGCCTGTGCCACGCCGGTTACAGACGGCATGATTGTGCGTACGCATTCGGCAAAAGCCCGAGAGGCGCAAGAAGGCGTGATGGAGTTCCTGCTCATCAACCATCCGCTTGATTGTCCGACCTGCGACCAAGGCGGCGAATGCCAATTGCAGGATTTGGCGATGGGCTACGGCAAAACCACCAGCCGTTATACCGAAGAAAAACGTTCTGTCGTCGGCAAAGACATGGGGCCTTTGGTTTCCGCCGAGGAAATGAGCCGTTGTATCCACTGTACCCGTTGCGTTCGTTTCACTGAAGAAATCGCCGGCGTGCAAGAAATTGCTATGGCTAATCGTGGCGAGCATTCCGAGATTATGCCTTTTATCGGCAAAGCAGTGGAAACCGAATTGTCAGGCAACGTCATTGATTTGTGTCCTGTCGGCGCATTGACCAGCAAACCGTTCCGTTTCAACGCGCGTACTTGGGAATTGAACCGCCGCAAATCCGTTTCCGCCCATGATGCTTTGGGCAGCAATCTGATTGTACAAACCAAAGACCATACCGTCCGCCGCGTGTTGCCGCTGGAAAACGAAGCGATTAACGAATGCTGGCTGTCCGACCGCGACCGTTTCGCCTACGAAGGCCTGTATCACGAAAGCCGTCTGAAAAACCCGAAAATCAAACAGGGCGGCGAGTGGATGGACGTAGATTGGAAAACCGCACTGGAATATGTCCTCAGCGCGATTGAATGTATCGCCAAAGACGGCAACCAAAACCAAGTCGGTGTTTGGGCCAATCCGATGAATACGGTTGAAGAGCTGTATCTGGCCAAAAAACTAGCCGACGGCTTGGGTGTTAAAAACTTTGCAACCCGTTTGCGCCAACAAGACAAACGTCTTTCAGACGGCCTTAAAGGTGCGCAATGGTTGGGACAAAGCATTGAATCTTTGGCTGACAACGATGCCGTATTGGTAGTCGGCGCGAATTTGCGCAAAGAACAGCCGCTCCTGACCGCCCGCCTGCGCCGCGCCGCCAAAGACCGTATGGCCTTGAGCGTATTGGCCAGCAGTAAAGAAGAATTGTTTATGCCGCTTCTGTCTCAAGAAGCCGCACATCCCGACGAGTGGGCAGGCCGTCTGAAAAACCTGTCTGCCAATGCGGAACATGCCGTTACCGCGAGCCTGAAAAACGCTGAAAAAGCAGCGGTGATTTTGGGTGCGGAAGTGCAAAACCATCCCGATTACGCCGCAATTTACGCCGTCGCGCAAGAGCTGGCGGACGCGACCGGCGCAGTGCTGGGCATTCTGCCGCAAGCGGCCAACAGCGTCGGTGCGGACGTATTGGGCGTGAACTCGGGCGATAGCGTTGCCGAAATGGCAAACGCGCCGAAACAGGCAGTCTTGCTGCTCAACGTCGAGCCGGAAATCGATACGGTTGACGGTGCAAAAGCCGTAGCCGCGTTGAAACAGGCGAAAAGCGTGATGGCGTTTACGCCGTTTGTCAGCGAAACGCTGCTGGACGTGTGCGACGTATTGTTGCCGATTGCGCCGTTTACCGAAACATCAGGCAGCTTCATCAATATGGAAGGCCGTCTGCAATCTTTCCACGGCGTGGTACAAGGCTTCGGCGATTCGCGTCCGCTGTGGAAAGTGTTGCGCGTATTGGGCAACCTGTTTGACCTGAAAGGTTTTGAATACCACGATACCGCTGCGATTCTGAAAGACGCGCTGGATGCGGAAAGTCTGCTGTCTAAACTGGATAACCGCAGCACATGGACAGGGGAGGGCGTTCAGACGGCCTCAGACCGTCTCGTCCGTGTCGGCGGCGTCGGTATTTATCACACTGATTCTATCGTGCGCCGTTCCGCACCGTTGCAAGAAACCAGCCATGCCGCCGTGCCTGCCGCGCGTGTAAATCCGAACACATTGGCACGCTTGGGTCTGCAAGACGGACAAACCGCTGTCGCCAAACAAAACGGCGCAAGCGTATCGGTTGCCGTCAAAGCCGATGCCGGTTTGCCTGAAAACGTGGTGCATCTGCCGCTGCATACTGAAAATGCCGCTCTGGGTGCGTTGATGGACACTATTGAACTGGCGGGAGCTTGATCATGCAAGAATGGTTCCAAAACCTCTTTGCCGCAACGCTCGGTCTGGGCGATTTGGGTATCACCGTAGGCTTGGTGGTATCCGTCATCGTCAAAATCGTGATTATCCTGATTCCGCTGATTCTGACCGTTGCCTACCTGACGTATTTCGAGCGTAAAGTCATCGGCTTTATGCAGCTTCGTGTCGGCCCGAACGTGACCGGCCCGTGGGGTCTGATTCAGCCGTTTGCCGACGTGTTCAAACTCTTGTTTAAAGAGGTAACCCGTCCGAAGCTGTCAAACAAAGCCTTATTCTATATCGGCCCGATTATGTCACTCGCCCCGTCTTTTGCGGCGTGGGCAGTGATTCCGTTCAACGAAGAATGGGTGTTGACCAACATCAATATCGGCCTTTTGTACATCCTGATGATTACCTCGCTGTCGGTTTACGGCGTGATCATTGCGGGCTGGGCTTCCAACTCCAAATATTCGTTCTTGGGCGCAATGCGTGCTTCCGCGCAAAGCATTTCCTACGAGATTGCCATGAGCGCCGCATTGGTGTGCGTCGTGATGGTGTCGGGCAGCATGAACTTCTCCGACATCGTTGCCGCACAAGCCAAAGGTATTGCCGGTGGTTCGGTATTCTCTTGGAACTGGCTGCCGCTCTTCCCCATCTTCATCGTCTATCTGATTTCCGCCGTTGCCGAAACCAACCGCGCGCCGTTTGACGTGGCAGAGGGTGAATCCGAAATCGTTGCCGGTCACCACGTTGAATACTCCGGCTTCGCATTCGCGCTGTTCTTCCTTGCCGAATACATTTTCATGATTCTGATTGCCGCGCTGACATCGCTGATGTTCCTCGGCGGCTGGTTGTCTCCGTTCCCGCAAAGTTGGGGCTTTATCGGTACGCCTTCCGCATTCTGGATGTTCGTAAAAATGGCGGCGGTTCTGTACTGGTACCTGTGGATCCGTGCAACCTTCCCACGCTACCGTTACGACCAAATCATGCGTTTGGGCTGGAAAGTGCTGATTCCGATCGGCTTCGCCTACATCGTGATTTTGGGCGTGTGGATGATTTCACCGCTGAATTTGTGGAAATAGGGCAGGGAGGCCGTCTGAAAGTTTTCAGGTAGCCTGAACCCCAAATTTTTAACCGTTTCAAACCGAGAGAAACCGATGAAAGCTCAATGCCTGTGCGGCGCAGTATCACTGGAAACCGCCGAAAACCGCGAACTCCACGCCTGCCATTGCGGGAAATGCCGCACATGGGGCAGCGGCGCGTCTTTTACTTTGGCCGCCCGGTCGCCCGAAATCACAGGCAGCGAGCACATCGCGCATTATCAGTCGTCCGAATGGGCGCAACGCTGTTTTTGCAAACACTGCGGCACACACCTGTTTGTGCAGGTTGGCAACGATTATTACATGAACGCCGGGCTGTTTGCCGACAACGCGGGCTTTGAAACTACCTCACAAATCTTTATTGATTGCAAAGCTCCGTATTATGACTTGGCCAACGATACCCCGAAGCTGACCGAAGCCGAGTTTTTAGAAATGGTGGGCGCGGCAGGTTAAAAAAACCGCTTTCAGACGGCCTGTAAACAGAACAATCCGAAAAGAGCATCCGAAAATGGCTAATTTAGTAAAAACCTTCCTGCTGGGCGAATTGGTGAAAGGCATGGGCGTAACGCTCAAAAACTTCTTCGCCCGCAAAGACACGATTTACTTCCCCGAAGAAAAAACGCCGCAATCCGTGCGTTTCCGCGGCCTGCACGCGCAACGCCGTTATCCGAACGGCGAAGAGCGCTGTATTGCGTGTAAATTGTGCGAGGCAGTTTGTCCGGCAATGGCGATCAACATCGAATCGGAAGAACGCGAAGACGGCACCCGCCGCACCAAGCGTTACGACATTGACCTGACCAAGTGCATCTTCTGCGGTTTCTGCGAAGAGGCCTGCCCGACCGATGCGATTGTGGAAACCCATATTTTTGAATACCACGGCGAGAAAAAAGGCGACTTGCACATGACCAAGCCGATTCTTTTGGCCATTGGCGATAAATACGAAGCTGAAATCGCCAAACGCAAAGCCGCCGACGCGCCGTATCGTTAAGGAGCAGACGAATGACTTTTTCCGCGATTCTGTTCTATATTCTTGCCGCCATCGTTTTGTACGGTGCGGTTCGTACCGTCACCGCTAAAAACCCTGTTCACGCCGCTTTGCATCTGGTGCTGACCTTCTGCGTGAGTGCAATGATTTGGATGCTGATGCAGGCCGAGTTTTTGGGCGTGACTCTGGTGGTGGTTTACGTTGGCGCCGTGATGGTGTTGTTCCTGTTCGTCGTGATGATGTTGAACATCGACATTGAAGAAATGCGCGCCGGTTTCTGGCGTCATGCGCCTGTTGCCGGTGTGGTCGGCACATTGTTGGCGGTTGCCCTGATTCTGATTCTGGTCAACCCGAAAACCGACCTGGCCGCATTTGGTCTGATGAAAGACATTCCGGCCGATTACAACAATATCCGCGATTTGGGCAGCCGTATTTATACCGACTACCTGTTGCCGTTTGAATTGGCGGCGGTATTGCTGCTGTTGGGTATGGTGGCCGCGATTGCGCTGGTTCACCGTAAAACCACCAATCCGAAACGCATGGATCCTGCCGATCAAGTTAAAGTACGTGCCGACCAAGGCCGTATGCGTCTGGTGAAAATGGAAGCCGTGAAACCACAAACCGAATCTGCGGAAGAAAACGAAGTTTCAGACGACCTCAAGCCGAAAGAGGAGGGCAAAGCATGATTACCTTGACGCATTATTTGGTATTGGGCGCGCTCCTGTTCGGTATCAGCGCGATGGGCATCTTTATGAACCGCAAAAACGTGCTGGTATTGTTGATGTCCATCGAGCTGATGCTTTTGGCGGTAAACTTCAACTTTATCGCCTTCTCGCAACATTTGGGCGATACCGCCGGACAAATTTTCGTATTCTTCGTATTGACCGTTGCCGCTGCCGAATCTGCCATCGGTTTGGCGATTATGGTATTGGTGTACCGCAACCGACAAACAATCAACGTTGCCGATTTGGATGAGTTGAAAGGGTAATCATGAACGACATGACTTTATATTTGGTAATTGCCCTTGTGCCTTTGGCAGGCTCGTTGATTGCGGGTTTGTTCGGCAACAAAATCGGACGTGCCGGCGCGCATACGGTTACGATACTCGGCGTAGCGGTGTCTGCCGTGCTGTCGGCTTATGTGCTGTGGGGATTCCTCAATGGCAGCCGCGCCAAGTTTGACGAAAACGTCTATACCTGGCTGACAATGGGCGGTTTGGATTTCTCCGTCGGCTTCTTGGTCGATACGATGACGGCGATGATGATGGTCGTGGTCACCGGCGTATCGCTGATGGTGCATATCTATACCATTGGCTATATGCACGATGAAAAAGTCGGCTACCAACGCTTCTTCAGCTATATTTCTTTGTTTACTTTCAGCATGTTGATGCTGATTATGAGCAACAACTTCATCCAGCTCTTCTTCGGCTGGGAGGCTGTGGGCTTGGTGTCGTATCTCTTGATCGGTTTCTATTTCAAACGTCCAAGCGCAACATTTGCCAACCTGAAAGCCTTTTTGATCAACCGTGTCGGCGACTTCGGCTTTTTGCTCGGTATCGGTTTGGTGCTTGCCTATTTCGGCGGCAGCCTGCGCTATCAAGATGTATTCGCTTATCTGCCTAATGTTCAGACGGCCACTATCCAACTGTTCCCCGGTGTGGAATGGTCTTTGATTACTGTAACCTGTTTACTCCTGTTTGTCGGTGCGATGGGTAAATCTGCACAATTCCCGCTGCACGTCTGGCTGCCTGATTCGATGGAAGGCCCGACACCGATTTCTGCATTGATTCACGCCGCAACCATGGTTACCGCCGGTCTGTTCATGGTATCGCGTATGTCGCCGATTTATGAGATGAGCAGCACTGCGTTGTCTGTCATCATGGTAATCGGTGCGATTACTGCCCTGTTTATGGGTTTCTTGGGCGTGATTCAAAACGACATCAAACGTGTGGTTGCGTATTCCACCCTGTCGCAACTGGGCTACATGACCGTGGCTCTGGGCGCGTCTGCCTATTCCGTGGCGATGTTCCATGTGATGACTCACGCTTTCTTTAAAGCCTTGTTGTTCTTGGCCGCAGGTAGCGCGATTATCGGTATGCACCATGACCAAGACATGCGCCACATGGGCAATCTGAAAAAATACATGCCGATTACTTGGCTGACCATGCTGATCGGTAACTTGTCGCTGATCGGTACGCCGTTCTTCTCCGGCTTCTATTCCAAAGATTCGATTATCGAAGCAGCGAAATACAGCACCCTGCCGGGTAGCGGATTTGCTTATTTCGCCGTCCTCGCCAGTGTGTTCGTTACCGCGTTTTACGCGTTCCGCCAATACTTTATGGTATTCCACGGTGAAGAAAAATGGCGCAGCCTGCCTGAGCATCATGACGATCATCATGGCGAAGAGCATCACGGCTTGGGCAAAAACGACAATCCGCACGAAAGCCCGCTGGTTGTTACCCTGCCTTTAATTTTGCTTGCCATTCCATCCGTCATCATCGGCTACATTGCCATCGAACCCATGCTTTACGGTGATTTCTTCAAAGACGTGATTTTCGTCAACGCCGACGCGCATCCGACTATGCACATCATGAAAGAAGAATTCCACGGCGCATTGGCAATGGTGTCGCACAGCCTGCATTCGCCTGTACTCTACCTTGCTATTGCAGGTGTCTTAAGCGCATGGCTTTTGTACGTCAAACTGCCGCACCTGCCTGCGAAAATTGCACAGGCGTTCCGTCCGGTTTACGTTTTGTTTGAAAACAAATACTACCTCGACGCCCTGTATTTCAACGTTTTCGCCAAAGGCACACGCGCATTGGGTACCTTCTTCTGGAAAGTCGGCGATACCGCCATTATCGACAACGGTATTGTCAACGGCTCCGCCAAACTGGTCGACGCGATTGCTGCGCAAGTGCGTAAAGCCCAAACCGGCTTTATCTACACCTACGCCGCTGCTATGGTATTCGGCGTATTGGTACTGCTCGGCATGACCTTCTGGGGATTGTTCCGATAAGAATAAGGTTTCAGACGGTCTTAAACCTTCAGGCCGTCTGAAACGAAGAAATATCCACATAAACACATTTTTATTTTAACCACAGGTTAACCACTATGTTTTCCAACTACCTACTCAGCTTGGCAATATGGATACCCATCGCCGCAGGTGTGCTGGTTCTGGCGACCGGTAAAGACAGCCGTGCGCCGCTGGCGCGTGTGCTTGCCTTCATGGGTGCGCTTGCCGGTTTCTTGGTAACGCTGCCCCTGTTTACCGGTTTCGACCGTTTGAGCGGCGGCTATCAGTTTACCGAGTTCCACGAGTGGATTCCGCTTCTGAAAATCAACTACGCATTGGGTGTGGATGGTATTTCAGTGCTCTTTATCATCTTGAATGCGTTTATTACGCTGTTGGTGGTATTGGCCGGTTGGGAAGTCATTCAGAAACGTCCGGCGCAGTATATGGCCGCTTTCCTGATTATGTCGGGTTTGATTAACGGCGCGTTTGCCGCGCAGGATGCGATTCTGTTTTATGTGTTCTTCGAGGGTATGCTGATTCCGCTGTACCTGATTATCGGTGTATGGGGCGGCCCGCGCCGCGTCTATGCGTCAGTCAAGCTGTTCCT
Source organism: Neisseria sp. P0020.S005 (assembly GCF_051957055.1). NCBI lineage: Bacteria > Pseudomonadati > Pseudomonadota > Betaproteobacteria > Neisseriales > Neisseriaceae > Neisseria > Neisseria sp. P0020.S005. The sequence continues at coordinate 130,120 of NZ_JBQCWV010000002.1, forward strand.
CTATACGCTGATGGGTTCGCTCTTGATGCTGGTTGCCATGGTTTACCTGTACTATCAAACAGGCAGCTTCTCTATTGTCGATTTCCAAAACATCAAACAGATTCCGTTGGGCGTGCAACAGCTTTTGTTTGTGGCGTTCTTCCTGTCATTTGCCGTAAAAGTGCCGATGTTCCCTGTGCACACTTGGTTGCCGGATGCCCACGTTGAAGCGCCGACCGGCGGTTCGATGGTGTTGGCGGCGATTACGCTGAAACTGGGTGCGTATGGTTTCTTGCGCTTTATCTTGCCGATTATGCCGGATGCGGCACGCTATTTTGCCCCTGTGATCATCGTGTTGAGCCTGATTGCCGTGATTTACATCGGTATGGTGGCTTTGGTGCAAACCGATATGAAAAAACTGGTGGCGTATTCGTCCATCAGCCATATGGGTTTTGTAACGCTTGGGATGTTTTTGTTTGTTGACGGCCAACTGAATGACTGGGCATTGAAAGGCGCAATCATTCAAATGATTTCCCACGGTTTCGTGTCTGCCGCGATGTTTATGTGTATCGGTGTGATGTACGACCGCCTGCATACCCGCAATATTGCCGACTATGGCGGCGTGGTCAATGTGATGCCTAAGTTTGCAACGTTTATGATGTTGTTCGGTATGGCCAATGCCGGTTTGCCTGCGACTTCCGGCTTCGTGGGCGAGTTTATGGTGATTATGGGCGCGGTTAAAGTGAATTTCTGGGTGGGCGCGTTGGCCGCCATGACCCTGATTTATGGTGCGTCTTATACCCTGTGGATGTACAAACGCGTTATTTTTGGTGCGATCCATAATCCGCACGTTGCCGAAATGAAAGACATCAATTGCCGCGAATTTGCGATTTTGGCGATTTTGGCGGTTGCTGTATTGGGCATGGGTCTGTATCCGCAAGCGTTTATCGAAGTGGTGCATCAAGCGGCAAACGATTTGATTGCCCATGTGGCACAAAGCAAGATTTGAGGTGTGTAAATGAACTGGTCTGATTTGAATTTAATGCCCGCCATGCCCGAAATCGTGCTGCTTGCGCTATTGGGTGTCGTATTGCTGGCAGACTTGTGGATTTGCGATAAAAACCGCTATCTGACCCATCTGATGAGTTTGGGAACGGTCATTATTGTGGCTATTACCCAATTGGCGGTATGGGAGCAGGGCAGTGTCGATGCCTTTCATGGTATGTATATTGCAGACGGCATGTCCCGTTTGGCAAAACTGGTGCTGTATGCGCTGATGTTTGGTCTGTTTATTTACAGTAAACCGTACAACCAAGACCGCCAAATCTTCAAAGGCGAGTTTTATACCCTGTCGCTGTTTGCCCTGTTGGGTATGAGCGTCATGGTCAGCTCGGCACATTTCCTTACTGCGTATATCGGTTTGGAATTGTTGTCTTTGTCACTGTACGCCATGATTGCCCTGCGCCGCGATTCCGGCCGCTCTGCTGAGGCTGCGCTGAAATACTTCGTATTGGGCGCGTTGGCCTCCGGTTTGCTGCTCTATGGTATTTCCATGGTTTACGGCGCCACCGGTTCTCTTGATTTTGCTTCCGTCTTGGCTTCTGCTTTTAATGAACAGGCCAATGAATGGTTGTTGAAATTGGGTATGGTGTTTATTGTGGTCGCCATTGCATTTAAATTGGGTGCGGTTCCATTTCATATGTGGGTACCCGATGTGTACGATGGCGCGCCGACCTCTGTTACCGCCTTTGTGGGTACGGCTCCGAAAATTGCCGCTGTTGTCTTTGCGTTCCGTATCCTTGTTACCGGTATGGGTACCATACATTCAGACTGGGCGCCGATGTTGGCCATTCTTGCCGTTGCTTCTTTGGTTGTCGGTAACCTTGCCGCCATTATGCAAACCAATATCAAACGTATGCTTGCCTACTCCACCGTATCGCACATGGGCTTTATCCTGTTGGCGTTTATGGCAGGCGCAGTCGGCTTTACCGCAGGTTTGTATTACGCCATTACCTATGCTGTGATGGCGGCAGTCAGCTTCGGTATTTTGATGGTATTGTCTACCAAAGATATTGAGTGTGAAGACATCAAAGACCTCGCAGGCCTTAACCAACGCCATGCATGGTTCGCCTTCCTGATGTTGCTGTCTATGTTCTCCATGGCGGGTATTCCGCCGCTGATGGGTTTTTACGCCAAGTTCGGTGTGATTATGGCGCTCTTGAAACAAGGCTATGTTTGGTTGTCAGTGTTTGCCGTCATCATGTCTCTGATTGGCGCATTCTACTACCTGCGCGTGGTCAAAGTTATCTACTTCGATGCGCCGGATCATGACCAGCCGGTCGGCAGCAACTATGCCGCCAAATTTGTCCTGACGGTCAATGCTTTCCTGCTGCTCTTGTGGGGTATCATGCCGCAAACCGTTATCGACTGGTGTGCCAAAGCATTGGAAAATACCCTGTAAGCTTCAAACAAAACCAACGGCGGCTGTTCCAAAGTCGCCGTTTTTGTTAGGATTCGCATTCGGATGAAATATACCCAAAGTTCAGACGGCCTCAAGCCTTTGAACAATCATCAAGCGGGTATCATCAAGATATTGAATATTCCACGGATAATGATGGGCAAGAATGCCCATTTAACATGTTAAAATCACACACAGGCCGTCTGAAAACAGAAAGACCACCATGACCGCATCCATGTACATTCTTTTGTTGTTGGCGCTTATCTTTGCCAACGCACCATTTATTACCACCAAATTCTTCGGCATCATCGCCCTGAAACGCAAACACATCGGCCATCACTTGATCGAATTGCTGGCAGGCTTCCTACTTACCGCGATTCTCGCCTATATCCTTGAATCACGCGCCGGAGCCGTACATGCCCAAGACTGGGAGTTTTACGCGACCGTTGTCTGCCTCTACCTGATTTTTGCCTTCCCATGCTTCGTATGGCGTTACTTTTGGAATGAGCGGAATAGAGAGTAGGATTTGAATAAGGGAAAGGCCGTCTGAAAGATTTTCAGACGGCCTTTATTTTGTTTGATGTTAAATATCGGTTAGAAAACAAGGCTGTTGGGGCGTAAAGCCTTGTCGTGAGGGCGGTTTAACGGTACTATTCTCGGTTAATCCTGTTTTATTCCTATGAAATTGAAAGTATAAGATGATTAATGATATTCAAAAGACAGCTGAAGGCAAAATGCAGCGTTCTCTGGAAGTATTGAAAGACAATTTGGCTAAAGTGCGTACCGGCCGTGCGCATACCGGCCTGCTTGACCAAGTGGAAGTGGAATACTGGGGCAGCATGGTGCCTGTGAGCCAAGTGGCGAACGTGACGCTTTTGGATGCGCGTACGATTGGTGTGAAACCTTTCGAGAGCAATATGGCTTCAAAAGTTGAGAAAGCGATCCGTGATTCCAACTTGGGCCTGAACCCTGCTTCTGTCGGCGATTTGATCCGTGTCCCTATGCCTATGTTGACTGAGGAACGCCGTAAAGATTTGATCAAAGTGGTACGCGGTGAGGCGGAAGAGGGCCGTGTATCTATCCGCAATGTGCGCCGTGATGCAAATGACCACATCAAAAAATTGTTGAAAGACAAAGAGATTTCTGAAGATGAAGCACGCCGTGGCGAGGAAGCGGTTCAGAAGTTGACCGACAAATACATTGCTGAGGCAGACAAGCTCTTGGCTGCCAAAGAAGAAGATTTGATGGCGATTTAATCCTGTGTGCAAACCGTTCAGACGGCCTTTGGACGGTTTGCTCCCTGAAAGGCAGACATGAAAAGCAGTACGCAGACGATTTTGGAACACTCTGCCATCCCCCGACATATTGCTGTGATTATGGACGGCAACGGACGTTGGGCAAAGAAGCGTTTTCTTCCCCGTGTGATGGGGCATAAGCGCGGCTTGGATGCGCTGGAGAACATGGTGAAGCATTGTGCTGAACTGGGTGTGCAGTATTTGACCGTGTTTGCTTTTTCGACTGAAAACTGGCGACGCCCCGAGGAAGAGGTTTCTTTTCTGATGGGGCTGTTTTTGCAGGCTTTGCAAAAGCAGGTGCGCCGTTTGCACGACAACAATATGCGCTTGAGGGTCATCGGCAGCCGTGAGCGGTTTAATGCTGAAATCCTGAAGGGGATTGAGGCGGCGGAGGCGTTGACGGCAAACAATACCGGCTTGACTTTGAGCATTGCTGCCGATTATGGCGGCCGTTGGGATATTTTGCAGGCGGCAAATCAGTTGATTGCCGAGGGTGTAACTGAGATTACGGAAGAGGCGTTGTCGCGTTATTTGATGTTGGGCGATGCACCCGAGCCGGATTTGTTTATCCGAACCGGTGGCGAGACGCGCATCAGTAATTTCCTGCTGTGGCAGATGGCGTATGCGGAATTGTATTTTACGGATACGCTGTGGCCTGATTTTAATGAGAAATCGCTGAACGAGGCGATTGCTTCGTTCCAACAACGGGAGCGCCGCTTCGGGCGGACTTCCGAACAGCTGCCGGTTGAGCAGCAACGGGGTTGAGAATTATGTTGAAACAACGGATTTTGACGGCGCTGTGGCTTTTGCCACTGATGCTGGGCATGCTGTTTTATGCACCTATGTGGCTGTGGGCGGCGTTTTGCGGCCTGATTGCCATGCTGACTTTCTGGGAATATGCCCGTATGAGCGGCTTGGACAAGCTGAAAATCAATCATTATTTGGCTTCAACGCTGGTGTTTGGCGTGATTGCCTATGCAGGCGGTTGGCAGTTGCCTGATTTGGTTTGGTATGTCGTATTGGCGTTTTGGCTGATTGTCATGCCTTGGTGGCTGAAGGCGAAATGGAAGTTAAACGGCGACTGGCAGGCTTATACGGTCGGTTGGTTGTTGGTGATGCCGTTTTGGTTCGCACTGGTTTACCTGCGTCCTCAGCCTGAAGACGCGCTGTCTTTATTGGCGATTATGGGTTTGGTGTGGGTGGCCGATATTGGCGCGTATTTTTGCGGCAAGTCGTTTGGCAAGCGCAAAATTGCGCCGACCATCAGCCCGGGTAAAAGCTGGGAAGGTGCGATCGGCGGCGCATTGTGCGTTGCCGTGTACATGACTATCGTATGGAAAGCCGGTTGGCTGGCTTTTGAAGCCGGTTGGTTAAAAACTATTTTGATCGGCTTGATTTTGACCGTTGTCAGCGTGTGCGGTGATTTGCTGGAAAGCTGGCTCAAACGTGCGGCCGGTATTAAAGACAGCAGCAATCTGCTGCCGGGACACGGCGGTGTGTTCGACCGTGTGGACAGTCTGATCGCCGTTATCAGCATTTATGCAGCTTTTGTATATTTGTTTTAAACCGCCTGTCTGACGTGGTTGAGGGAGCTGATGATGTCCGAACAAAAACAGATTTCATCTTTATCGATCTTGGGCGTATTGTTGGCACTGGGATTGATGGCTGCGGCGTTTATTTTGGGCGTGCAGTTTAAGAATCTGCGCCAGCCGGGGACGATTACTGTAAAAGGTCTGGCGGAGAAAAACTTCCAATCCGACAGCGCGACGTGGAATACGGGTGTGAACGCGCACGGCGAGAGCTATCAGGAAGTTTTGGATTTACTGACGGCAAGACGCAAGAAGCTGTCTAAATTTTTGGGCGAGCAAGGCTTTACGGCGGCTGAAATGAAAGTGGGCCTGCCTGAAGTGTCGCGCGTTTTCAATGAAACCCGCGACGAACTAGGCAACGTAACCCGCACGCCCAACGGCTACGATGGCGACCTCAATATTGTGGTTAACACTAAAAAATTGGACAAAATCCAAGCAGCACAGCGCGCCATTTTGAATTTCCGTGCGCAAAACGAATTTATCCGCTTCGACAATCCGCAATATTTGCTGGGCAATTTGGAAACCATCAAACGCGATTTGATTACGCAGGCGACTGAGGATGCGCAGAAACGCGCGGCCGAATTTGCCAAAACCGGCGGCGGCAAAGTGGGTGCCATGCGTTCTGCTTCGCAAGGCTCGTTCAACATCTATGCCGACACCGGCAGCAGCGAGGATGACGAATACGGCGGTTCTTACGATAAAAGCACCGTCGGCAAACAAGTCCGACTGGTTGTTACCATCGAATACGGCATTGAGTAATTCTTTCAGACGGCCTTTTCAGCTGGGAGGCAAAAGGCCGTCTGAAAATTGGAAACGGCAAAGAAATTTATTTCAAACACAATGAATACTGTTTGCACAGCACATAAAGAACACACCATGACACAACAAGTTCTGACCATATTAGGCAGTACCGGCAGCATAGGCGAAAGCACTTTAGACGTTGTCTCCCGCCATCACGAAAAATTCCGCGTGTTCGCGCTGGCAGGGCACAGGCAGGTGGACAAGCTGGCGGCGCAATGCAAACAGTTCCGTCCGGAATATGCCGTTGTCGGCGATGCCGGTCATGCGGCCGAGCTGGAAAAGAAACTCAAACAAGAAGGCATCAGTACGCAGGTTTTATATGGCGCTCAAGCCCTGATTGATGTCGCCTCTGCCGATGAGGTCAGCGGCGTGATGTGTGCCATTGTCGGCGCGGCCGGCTTGCCCTCGGCTTTGGCCGCCGCTCAAAAAGGCAAAACCATTTATCTGGCCAACAAAGAAACACTGGTGGTTTCCGGCGCATTGTTTATGGAAACCGCCCGTCAAAATGGCGCCACCGTCTTGCCGATTGACAGCGAACACAACGCCATCTTCCAAGTATTGCCAAGGGATTACACAGGCCGTCTGAATGAGCACGGTATCAATTCGATTATCCTGACCGCATCGGGCGGCCCCTTCCTTAACACCGATTTAAGTACATTTGACAGCATTACGCCCGAGCAGGCGGTCAAGCATCCGAATTGGAGCATGGGGCGCAAAATTTCCGTTGATTCCGCGTCAATGATGAATAAGGGTTTGGAATTGATTGAGGCGCATTGGCTGTTTAACTGTCCGCCGGAAAAGCTGGAAGTCGTCATCCATCCACAATCCGTGATTCACAGCATGGTGCGTTATCGCGATGGTTCGGTATTGGCGCAGTTGGGTAATCCCGATATGCGTACGCCGATTGCTTATTGCTTGGGCCTGCCCGAACGTATCGATTCCGGCGTGGGCGAACTGGATTTCGGCGCGTTGTCCGCATTGACCTTCCAAAAACCTGACTTTGACCGTTTCCTATGTCTGAAACTTGCCTATCAGGCCATGAATGCAGGCGGTTCTGCGCCTTGCGTGTTGAACGCTGCCAACGAAGTTGCCGTGGCCGCTTTTTTAGATAAACGCATCAAGTTTACCGATATTGCCAAAGTCGTTGCCCACTGCCTTGCCCAAGATTTTTCAGACGGCCGTCACGATATCGAAGGCCTGCTGGCGCAAGACGCGCAAACACGCAGGCAGGCAGAAGCCTTTATCGGCAAACAATAAAGCTTCAATGACAGGCCGTCTGAAACGTCAACCGCTTGGCATTTAGGCAGACAAAATGGAACAACTGCCTTTATAATCGGTTTTGAGACGGCCTTATCCGTTGATGATCACATTCCACTCAGGGGATTTTTTTGCAAACCTTTTTAGCCTTTATCGTCGCCATTCTGATTTTGGTCAGCCTGCATGAGTTCGGACACTATATTGTTGCCCGCTGGTGCGGCGTTAAAGTCGTGCGCTTTTCCGTCGGCTTCGGTAAGCCCTTTTTCACCCGAAAACGCGGCGATACCGAGTGGTGTCTTGCCCCGATTCCGCTGGGCGGTTACGTTAAAATGGTCGATACGCGCGAAGGCGAGGTGGCAGAGGCAGATTTGCCGTACGCCTTTGATAAGCAGCATCCGGCCAAGCGCATCGCCATTGTCGCCGCCGGCCCTTTGACCAATTTGATTTTGGCCGTTTTGCTTTACGGCTTGAGCTTTTCCTTCGGCGTGACCGAGTTGCGCCCCTATGTTGGCATGGTCGAGCCTGCCAGTATTGCCGCCAAAGCAGGTTTTCAGGCAGGCGATAAGATTGTATCGGTCAACGGAATCTCCGTAAAAGACTGGAGCGATGCGCAAACCGAGATGGTGTTGAACCTTGAAGCCGGTCCTGTAAAAGTTGCTGTTCAGACGGCCTCAAATACCCAAGCCATCCGCATAATTGATGCCGCCGGCACGCCTGAAGCAGGTAAAGTTGCGAAAAACCAAGGCAACATCGGCCTTTTGCCTTTTAGAATTACTAACCGCATCGGCAAAGTCTTGGCTGACAGTCCGGCCGAAAAAGCAGGTTTGAAGGAAAACGACAAACTGCTGACCGCCGATGGGAAGCCCATCGAAAGCTGGCAGGCATGGATGGAACTCTTCCGCGCCAGCCCCGGCCAACGAATCGAACTGACTTACGAGCGCGACGGCAAAGTGCTGGCAACCTCTATCCGGCCGGACAGCGTCGAGCAGTCGGCAGGCGTGCTGGTGGGTAGAGCAGGGCTTGCCGCCCAAGCGGATAAAGAGTGGGATAAAACCATCCGCTACCGTTATACGCCTTCCGTTGTCCAAGCCTTTGAATTGGGTTGGAACAAAACCGTCAACTATTCGTGGACGACCCTCAAATTTTTCGGAAAACTGGTTACGGGCAATGCCTCTTTGAACCATATTTCCGGCCCCCTGACCATTGCCGATGTCGCCGGACAGTCCGCCAAACTCGGATTGCAGAGCTACCTCGAATTTCTGGCCTTGGTCAGCATCAGCTTAGGCGTGTTGAACCTTTTGCCCGTACCCGTTTTAGACGGCGGACATTTGGTTTTCTATACCGCCGAATGGATACGCGGAAAGCCTTTGAGCGAGCGCATACAGGCAGTCGGCCTGCGCTTCGGACTGGCAGCCATGCTTTTGATGATGGCTGTGGCTTTCTTTAATGACATCAACCGTTTGTTTGGATAATTTATGAAACTGAACCAGATTGCTTCCGCTTTAATGGTATTGAGCCTGTCTCCGCTGGCATTGGCTGACTTTACCATTCAGGACATCCGCGTCGAAGGCCTGCAACGCACCGAGCCGAGTACCGTCTTCAACTACCTGCCCGTTAAAGTCGGTGATAATTTCAATGATGCGCGCAGTGAAGAAATCATCAAAAAACTCTACGCAACCGGTTTCTTTGACGACGTACGCGTCGAGACCATGGACAATCAAGTCCTGCTGACCGTGATTGAGCGTCCGACCATCAGCTCGCTCAATATTACTGGCGCGAAAATGCTGCAAAACGATGCCATCAAGAAAAACCTTGAAGCATTTGGTTTGGCGCAATCCCAATACTTCAACCAAGCAACGCTGAACCAAGCCGTTGCCGGTTTGAAAGAAGAGTATTTGAGCCGTGGCAAACAGTCTGTCCAAATCACGCCGACCGTAACCAAACTCGCCCGCAACCGCGTGTCTATCGATATTGCCATTGAAGAGGGCAAATCTACCAAGATTACCGATATTTCCTTTGAAGGCAACGAAGTTTATTCTGACCGCCGTCTGATGAAGCAAATGTCCCTGAGCGAAGGCGGCATGTGGACTTGGATCACCAAGAGCAACCAGTTCAATGAGCAAAAATTTGCTCAGGACATGGAAAAAGTTACCAATTTCTATCAAAACAACGGCTACTTCAACTTCCGCATTTTGGATACCGATATCCAAACCAACGAAGACAAAACCAAGCAGACCATTAAAGTAATCGTCAGCGAAGGCGACCGCTTCCGTTGGGGCAATGTACGCATCGAAGGCGATACGCTGGAAGTGCCGAAAGAAGATTTGGAAAAACTGCTGACCATGAAGCCGGGCAAATGGTATGAGCGCGCGCAAATGTCCAATTTGCTCGAAGCCATTCAAAACCGCATGGGTCAGGCAGGTTACGCATTCAGCGAAATCAATGTCCAACCGATTCCAAATGCCGAAACGCATACTGTTGATTTTGTGCTGACCGTTCAACCGGGCCGCAAAATCTATGTGAACGAAATCAACATTACTGGCAACAACAAAACCCGTGACGAAGTCATCCGCCGCGAGTTGCGCCAAATGGAATCGGCGCCTTACGACTCTGCCAAACTGCAACGTTCTAAAGAGCGCGTTGAGTTGTTGGGCTACTTCGACAACGTTCAATTTGATGCGGTTCCTGTGGCCAATACGCCTGACCAAGTTGACCTGAACATGAGCCTGACCGAACGTTCTACCGGCTCGCTCGACTTGAGCGCAGGTTGGGTTCAGGATACCGGTTTGGTGATGTCTGCCGGTGTGGCTCAAGACAACCTGTTCGGTACGGGTAAATCCGTTGCCTTGCGTGCTTCCCGCAGTAAAACCACAGTAAACGGCTCATTGTCGTTTACCGACCCATACTTCACACCTGACGGCGTAAGCTTGGGCTACGACCTTTACGGCAAGACTTACGACCCGCGTAAAGCTTCTTCCAGCGCGAAACAGTATAAAACCACGACTTTCGGCGGCGGTTTGCGTATCGGTATTCCGGTTACCGAATATGACCGTGTGAATTTCGGTTTGGCCGCAGAGCGTCTGACCGTGAATACCTACAAAGGCGCGCCTAAACGCTATGCCGACTTTATCAACCAATACGGTAAAGGCGACGGCAGCGGCGTAGGCAGCTTCAAAGGCTGGTTGTACAAAGGTACCATCGGCTGGGGTCGCAACAAAACCGACAATGCCTTGTGGCCGACCCGCGGTTACCTGACCGGCGTAAACGGCGAAATCGCCTTGCCGGGTAGCGACCTGCAATACTACACCCTGACCCACAACCAAACTTGGTTCTTCCCGTTGAGCAAAGATTTCACGTTGATGCTGGGTGGCGAAGTCGGTTATGGCAACGGCTACGGCAAAACCAAAACCATGCCGTTCTTTGAAAACTTCTACGGCGGCGGCTTAGGCTCTGTCCGCGGCTTTGAAAGCGGTACGCTGGGCCCGAAAGTTTATGACGAATACGGCGAGAAAATCAGCTACGGCGGTAACAAGAAAGCCAACGTTTCCGCAGAGTTGCTCTTCCCGATGCCGGGCATTAAAGACTCGCGTACTGTCCGTCTGAGCCTGTTTGCCGATGCGGGCAGCGTGTGGGACGACAAAACCTACAACGACGGCAGCAGCAATTCTTATTACACCAATGGCGCGCTTCAAAACGTGTATGGCGTAGGCACAACGCACAAATCGACATTCAAAAACGAATTGCGTTACTCTGCCGGTGCTGCCGTGACTTGGCTCTCTCCGCTGGGTCCGATGAAGTTCAGTTATGCTTATCCGATTAAGAAAAAAGAAGGCGACGAAATCCAACGCTTCCAATTCCAACTCGGTACGACATTCTGATGATGTTTAGGCCGTCTGAAACTGGGTTTGTCCGTTTCAGACGGCCTCATGGCAGATTGGCGGCAAGCTTATTGCAAACCGCCCGTTTGTTTTCAAGCAAGGATTTTTATCATGAGTAAAATAGCCGACACCCTCCGTGTCCTCGCCGTAGCCCTGCCGGGTTTCGTGCTGTTGCCGCAAGCGGCGGCGGATGGCGTGCAGAAAATCGGTTTTATCAATACCGAGCGCGTTTATCAGGAATCCAAGCAGGCGCAAAACATTCAGATGACTTTGGAAAAAGAGTTCAAAAGCCGTCAAACTGCCTTGCAAAAGCTGCAGCAGGAAGGCGAGGCTTTAGAGCGAAAACTGAGCGGCGACAAGCTTAGCGACAGCCAAAGGGAAGCGGAAACCCAAAAATGGCGCAATCTGGTACAGAAATTCCGCAAGCAGCAGGCTGAGTTGGCTGAAGACTACAACCTACGCCGCAATGAAGAATTCGCCGCGCTCCAGCAAAATGCCAACCGCGTCATCGTCGATTTGGCCAAAAGCGAAGGTTACGACTTCATCTTGCAGGACGTGATTTACGTCAACGGCCGCTACGACATTACCGACAGCGTTATCAAAGCCCTAAACGCACACTGACCCTGCTCGGCAGCGAATGTGACCATACAGACAAACCTAAGGCCGTCTGAAACCCAAACCGGCATCTTTCAGACGGCCTGACATCGTGACGGCAGATTATCATGACTTCACAAGCATACACCCTGTCCCAAATCGTTTCCCAACTCGGCGGCGAATGGAAAGGCGAAGACATCGCCATTACCGCCGTCCGTCCGTTGGATCAGGCGCAGGCGGAACACATCAGCTTTTTGGCTAATCCGAAATACAAAGCCGAAGTACACGACAGCCAGGCAGGCGCAGTGATTGTGTCGCCGAAAGCCGCGGACGAATTTGCAGGCCGCAACCTGATTGTGGCTGCCGACCCTTATCTTTATTTTGCCAAAGTGGCACGATTGTTCTCGCCGATTGTCAAAGCACAGGGCGGCGTACATCCGACTGCCGTTGTCGATGCAAGCGCCAAAGTGCCGGCAAGCTGCGAAATCGGCGCGAATGCCTATATCGGCGCGAATGCCGTATTGGGCGAAGGCTGCCGTATTTTGGCTAATGCCGTTGTCCAACACGATTGCACGTTGGGGGATGAAGTCGTGCTGCATCCAAACGCTGTCATTTATTACGGCTGCACTTTGGGCAACCGTGTCGAAATCCACAGCGGCGCAGTCATCGGTGCGGACGGTTTCGGCTTGGCCTTCGCCGGCGATTCATGGTTTAAAATCCCGCAAACCGGCGCAGTCACGCTGGGCGATGATGTGGAAATCGGTTCGAACACTAATATCGACCGTGGCGCGATGAGCGACACGACCGTCGGCAACGGCACCAAAATCGACAACCAAGTCCAAATCGGCCACAACTGCAAAATCGGTTCGCACACCGTTATCGCCGCCAAAACTGGTATTTCCGGCAGCGTCACCATCGGCAATTATTGCATTATCGGCGGCGGCGTCGGCACGGTCGGACACATCGAAATCGCCGATAAAACCACCATCGGCGGCGGTACATCCGTTACCCACAGCATTACCGAAAGCGGCCAGCATCTGGCCGGTATTTTCCCGATGTCGGGCTACAAAGACTGGGCGCGCAATGCCGTTTATATCCACCGTTTGAGCGAAATGAACAAACGCCTCAAGACGCTGGAAAAACAGCTTGCCGACAGCGACGAAGCCTAAAGGCGGCGCAAACAGTCCGCGCCCCGCATCCGAATACGTTTAAACCCAATACAAATAAGGAAAGACGAACATCATGGACGTACAACTCCCGATCGAAGCCAAAGACATTCAAAAACTTATCCCACACCGTTATCCGTTTTTGCAACTCGACCGCATTACTGCGTTCGAACCGATGAAAACCCTGACTGCGATTAAAAATGTCACCATGAACGAGCCGCAGTTCCAAGGCCACTTTCCCGACCTGCCCGTGATGCCCGGCGTGTTGATTATCGAAGCCATGGCGCAAGCGTGCGGCACACTCGCCATCCTCAGCGAAGGCGGCCGCAAAGAAAACGAATTCTTCTTCTTCGCCGGTATCGACGACGCCCGTTTCAAACGCCAAGTCATCCCCGGCGACCAACTGGTTTTTGAAGTTGAGCTGTTGACCAACAAACGCGGTATCGGCAAATTCAACGCCGTTGCCAAAGTCGACGGCCAAGTTGCCGTTGAAGCCGTGATTATGTGCGCCAAACGCGTGGTGTAAAAATGGGACAGGCCGTCTGAACGTTCAGGCGGCATCTTGCAGGCAATACCTGTATCAGACAGCAAGGAGACAGCATGACCCTTATCCATCCGACCGCCGTCATCGACCCTAAAGCCGAACTCGACTCCAGCGTCAAAGTCGGCCCATACAGCATCATCGGCTCCAATGTCCAAATCGGTGCGAATACCGAAATCGGCCCGCACGTCGTCATCAACGGCCATACGACCATCGGTGAAAACAACCGCATTTTCCAATTTGCCAGCCTCGGCGAAATTCCGCAGGACAAAAAATACCGCGACGAGCCGACCAAGCTGATTATCGGCAACGGCAACACCATCCGCGAATTTACGACGTTCAACCTCGGCACGGTTACCGGCATCGGCGAAACCCGTATCGGCGACGACAACTGGATTATGGCCTACTGCCACCTCGCCCATGACTGCGTGGTCGGGAACCATACCATCTTCGCCAACAACGCCTCACTCGCAGGCCACGTTACCATCGGCGACTACGTCGTCTTGGGCGGCTACACGCTGGTGTTCCAATTCTGCCAAATCGGCGACTACGCCATGACCGCGTTTGCCGCCGGCGTACACAAAGACGTACCGCCATACTTTATGGCTGCAGGCTACCGCGCCGAACCGGCCGGCCTCAACAGCGAAGGTATGCGCCGCAATGGTTTCACTGCCGAACAGATTGCCTCCGTCAAAGATGCGTATAAAACCATTTACCATCGCGGCATTCCGTTTGAAGAGGCCAAGGCAGACATTCTGAAACGCGCCGAAACCCAAAGCGAATTGGCTGTATTTAAAGACTTTTTTGCACAATCCACACGCGGCATTATCCGTTGATGGATGGATTGAAGGCCGTCTGAAACTTTTTCAGACGGCCTTTGGATTGCAAAAAACTGCGCAGTAGGGCAGGTTTCCTGTCCGTTTACTGCCGATGCCGTCTGAAAACGGGCGGGCAAATGTCCGCCACAAAATCTTTTAGCTTCCAAACCTCAATAACACATGACCCCCAATTCTTCCCCCCTTATCGCCATCAGCGTCGGCGAAGCTTCCGGCGACTTGCTCGGCGCACACTTAATCCGTGCCATTAAGGCGCGCTGCCCGAATGCGCGGTTTACCGGCATCGGCGGCGAGCGAATGAAGGCGGAGGGTTTTGAGAGTTTGTACGATCAGGAAAAGCTGGCGGTGCGCGGTTTTGTTGAGGTCATCAAACGCCTGCCGCAGATTTTGAAAATCCGCAAAGGGCTGGTGAACGATTTAATCCGCCTCAAACCAAATGTGTTTATCGGCATCGATGCGCCGGACTTTAATCTCGGCGTGGCGGAAAAACTCAAGCAGGCAGGCATTCATACCGTTCATTACGTCAGCCCGTCGGTTTGGGCATGGCGGCGCGAACGGGTCAATAAAATCGTGCATCAGGTCAACCGCGTGTTGTGCCTGTTTCCGATGGAGCCGCAGCTTTATATCGATGCCGGCGGCAAGGCTGAGTTTGTCGGCCATCCGATGGCGCAAACCATGCCGGTGGAAGCGGATAGGGCGGCGGCGCGGCAGAAGCTGGGCGTGCCTGTGGACGTGCCCGTGTTTGCCATATTGCCCGGCAGCCGCGTGAGCGAAATCGATTACATGGCGGCGGTGTTTTTTCAGACGGCCTTATTGCTGCTGAAACGCTATCTGCAGGCACAGTTTTTGCTGCCTGTGGCAACGGCCGCAACGCGCAAACGCATTAGCGAAATTTTGGCGCAGCCCGAGTTTGCCTCTCTTCCCATCACGCTGACCGACAAGCAGTCGGATACGGTTTGCACTGCTGCCGACGTGGTATTGGTCACCAGCGGTACAGCGACTTTGGAAGTGGCCTTGTGCAAGCGGCCTATGGTCATCAGCTACAAAATTTCGCCGCTGACTTATGCGTATGTGAAAAACAAAATCAAAGTGCCGCATGTTGGTTTGCCCAATATTTTGTTGGGTAAAAACGCTGTTCCCGAGTTGCTGCAACATGATGCCGTCCCTGAAAAACTGGCGCAGGCCGTGGCAGACTGGTATGACCGCCCTGAAGCCGTGGCCGCGTTGGAACAGGATTTCCACGCCTTGCATCTGTTGTTGAAAAAAGATACGGCGGCATTAGCGGCGGCAGCAGTATTGGAAGAAGCCGGATTTTCAGACGGCCTTAAAGACAATTAAGGAAAATACATGAATTTATTGGGAGCCTTGGCCAAGGTTGGCAGCCTGACGATGGTGTCGCGCATTTTGGGCTTTGTGCGCGATACGATTATTGCCCGTGCGTTTGGTGCAGGCATGGCGACGGATGCGTTTTTTGTCGCGTTCAAACTGCCCAACCTGCTGCGGCGCGTGTTTGCAGAAGGCGCATTTGCCCAAGCCTTTGTACCGATTTTGGCGGAATACAAAGAAACCCGCTCGCCCGAAGCCACGCAGGCGTTTGTGCGCCATGTGGCCGGTATGTTGTCGTTTGTGCTGGTCATCGTTACTGCGCTGGGCATACTAGCCGCGCCGTGGGTGATTTATGTTTCTGCGCCCGGTTTTGCCAAAGAAGCCGATAAGTTTCAGCTTTCCATCGACCTGCTGCGGGTGACGTTTCCTTATATCTTTTTGATTTCCTTGTCGTCTTTTGTTGGTTCGATACTCAATTCCTATCATAAATTCGGCATTCCCGCCTTTACGCCGACATTTTTGAACATCTCCTTTATTGTCTTTTCCCTGTTCTTCGTACCGTATTTCGATCCGCCTGTTATGGCTTTGGCGTGGGCGGTATTTGTCGGCGGCGTGTTGCAGCTGGTGTTCCAACTGCCTTGGTTGGCGAAACTGGGCTTCTTGAAAATGCCCAAACTCAGCTTTAAAGATGCGGCGGTCAACCGCGTAATGAAACAGATGGGACCGGCTATTTTAGGCGTGAGCGTGGCGCAGATTTCCTTGGTTATCAACACCATTTTTGCCTCGTTTTTGCAGTCCGGCAGCGTGTCGTGGATGTATTACGCCGACAGGCTGATGGAATTGCCGACCGGCGTTTTGGGCGTAGCACTCGGTACAATCTTATTGCCTACCTTGTCCAAACACGCCGCCAGTCAGGATACCGAGCAGTTTTCCGGCCTGCTCGACTGGGGTTTGCGCCTGTGTATGCTGCTGACCCTGCCTGCCGCCGTCGGCCTTGCCGTGTTGTCTTTCCCTCTGGTTACAACCTTGTTCATGTACCGTGAATTTACGCTGCACGACGCGCAAATGACCCAACACGCGCTGATTGCCTATTCCTTCGGCTTGATCGGTCTGATTATGATTAAAGTGTTGGCACCCGGTTTCTACGCACGCCAAAACATCAAAACTCCTGTTAAGGTCGCTATTTTCACACTGATTTGCACGCAGTTGATGAACCTCGCCTTTATTTCGCCGCTTAAACACGTCGGCCTGTCCCTCGCTATCGGTTTGGGCGCGTGTCTGAATGCAGGTTTGCTGTTTTTCCTTTTGCGCAAACACGGCATCTACCGCCCCGGTAAAGGTTGGGCAGCGTTTTTGGTTAAAATGGTCATCTCTTTGGTTGTCATGGGCAGCGGTTTGTGGCTGGCGCAATATTATCTGCCGTTTGAATGGGTGCACGTCGGCGGCTTTAAAAAAGCAGGCCAACTCTGCGTCCTGATTGCCTTGGGCGGCGGCCTCTACTTCGTTTCCCTAGCCGCGCTCGGCTTCCGTCCGCACCATTTCCGCAGAGTGGAAAAATAAGCAACTGTAGTGCGTATTGCTTTGGCTTAAAGGCTATTCACTAAAAAGGCCGTCTGAAACATTTTCAGACGGCCTTTTATTTTATTTCGAACGCAGATTTTCAATCAATTCTTTCAGTAATAGATTTTCATCTATTTTTTGCTGTAGCAGTTGATCTTTGTGCAACATTAATTCTTGTTGATGTTTAATAGTCAGCTTTAATTGTTCAATTTCTGCAGTTAACTCTTGTGAAGGTGTTGCATAGAAAGAAATATCACTGTTGTTGTCGCCTTCATTAATTTGGCATACAAAACCTTTATTTTCGGATTGAAGCAAATCGAGTAAGTCAATATGAAAAATTTCAGCAATTTGCTCCAGGCGTGGTAAGTTCAATCTAGTTTCACCGCGTTCAATTTTTGCATAACCGTTGGTGGAAAGATTTAATTTATCCGCAACCTCTTCCTGTGACCATTGGTTCATTTCTCGCATTAACCGGATTTTTTCATATGTCTTCATAGTTACCACTTTTTATTAATTTCAACCCAAACTTCAGTAGGATTTTATCACTTTTGGTTGCTGGCTTACCAGCAGTTGGTTACATAAAATTATGCCATTATAAATAGATACCTTAAGCATAATGATGGGTTGGAGAACTTTTATTTCCTTTGTGTTTTTCTTAACTATTACCATGCAAAGCCATGCTCGGGAAATTGTGCAACAAGCCGCTGCTCAATGTTTTCAGGCTGCCTATCCGCAAACTGTCAAAGCTACCGGCGCAACTGTTTCGGTTAACGGACAAACATTTGCATTGGCAAAATCGAAATATTCAGATTATTTTAAAAAATTGAATAGCGCAGGTTTATTAGATCAACTGGAACAGATTTATCCTTTGGATTTTTCAACTCCTAAAGTTAATGAAGATGCAGGGCGTTTGCGTGATGATGCTTTCTTTGCTGAAATGTATGGCGAAAATGAGGCAGAGGTAAGAAAAAATTTGGTCCCTATCTATTGGGCTCCGTCAGGAAGAACAGTTATGTTTAACAAAGTAAACGGAGCAGCTGAAAAACTGGAGACAGTTGGTAGAGAGTTGGCGGCTGATTTTAACTTAAAAAGTTATGCTGCCAAAACCGCAGGGACATTTAACTATCGCTTCATTAGTGGAACTAAGCGGCGTAGTGCCCATGCTTTCGGTATTGCCATTGACTTCTCATTGCCTAAAGGCCTAGGTACATATTGGCAGTGGTCAGGCTGTAAAGAGGGTAAAGCCTGTACCTATCCACAAGCTCTGCGCCAAGATGCTATCTTAAAGAGAATGGTTGCAGTCTTTGAAAAGCATGGCTTCATTTGGGGAGGGAAATGGTATCACTATGATTCCGTGCATTTTGAATATAGGCCGGAATTATTAATCAAACAATGTCGTTCACTTTAAAGGAAAACTTATGAAAAAATGGTTAATTTTAGGAAGTATTTTATTATCAACACAAGCTTTCTCATCAGATTATCTATGTTCTTATCGTGCGCGGATATCTCAGAACGATAAATTTAACAGCAGCGGTAATTATATCGCTACGCAATACAGTAAAGATGTTGTTGCTGCTATCATCCGCCAAGAACGTGCCAATTTCCACAAATTTGGTGTGCGAGATAACGAAGATGAAGGCGATTGCGTATTTGCGTCAGCCGAAAATCGTTCGCGCTTAGAACGTTGGTTAGCTTCGGGTAGTATTGGACAGGCTACTATCCGTCGCATTGTTGATGGCAATCCCGTAATTTACGTTGATATTTACCGCAACCGTGTCAGTGTGAGCACCCGTTGATGATTAAAGGTTTGTTATATATCAGTGCAGTAGGTCTGTTCTTGCTATCAGGCTGTGGCTCTAAAAATAAAATTGCTTGTAGTGATGAGAATGGACTACTTGTCTTGAAAAATGTAGTTACCGAAGCTACAGAAAAGCAGTTACGTTCAGAGAATAGTAACTTAACTTTGTCTTCAATCCGTGCAACAATTGCAAAAATCGGAATGTCTTTTGAAGATATCCGCACATCTAAAAATGATCCTAACAGTAATAAAGTTTTTTGTGAAAGTAAGCTCACGCTTAGCATACCTACTGACCTTCTTAGCGATATACAGGTTGCATTAGAGGAAAGTGGACAGAACGATAACATAGAAAAATTTCTGACGAGCTTTAATTATAAGAAATCAGCAACCGCTGCCAATAAATATCAAATTGATCTTGTTTATAATCTTCAGCCGACCGATGATGGGAAACAGATTTATTCTGAAATAGAAGATAGTACCAATGCTGTTGCTGGTATTAGTTCAATGTTGAATTATGCTTTGTCAAAAAACATAATTATCAACCAGAATTTAGAAGAAAAACGTGCTAAGGAAGAAATTGAGAATCAGGAGGCAGCTTACCATAGGTCAGAATGGCAACAACAGTCCTTCGATGAGATGAATCCTGTACAATTACCTGAGACTAACGTATCCAGTCCTGATGAAATAAGGCCTACAGATGAAATGAGCGTAGTGCAATAAGAAAACAACTCCCCAAAAAAAGGCCGTCTGAAACATTTTCAGACGGCCTTTTCTTGCGTTACATTTTAACTGTAAAGCTTCGCTCCTTTTTTGACGAACTCAATCGCTTTTTCTTCCATGCCTTGCCGTTGGGCTTTTTGCTTGTCGGCGTAATCGCGCACTTCCTGCGTGATTTTCATCGAGCAGAATTTGGGGCCGCACATTGAGCAGAAGTGGGCGATTTTTGCTCCTTCGGCAGGCAGGGTTTCGTCGTGGAAGCTCTCGGCGCGTTCGGGGTCGAGGCTTAATCGGAATTGGTCGCGCCAGCGGAACTCGAAACGCGCCTTGCTCAGGGCGTTGTCGCGTAATTGTGCGCCCGGCCAGCCTTTGGCGAGGTCTGCGGCGTGGGCGGCGAGTTTGTAGGTGATAATGCCGGTACGCACGTCTTCTTTGTCGGGCAGGCCGAGATGCTCTTTCGGGGTAACGTAGCAGAGCATGGCTGTGCCGTACCAGCCGATATTGGTTGCGCCTATGCCCGAAGTGATGTGGTCGTAGCCGGGGGCGATGTCGGTAACGAGCGGGCCGAGGGTGTAGAAAGGCGCTTCAAAGCAGTGTTGTAGCTCTTCGGTCATATTTTCTTTGACGCGTTGCAACGGTACATGGCCGGGGCCTTCGATCATCACTTGTACGTCATGCTCCCACGCTTTGGCAGTCAATTCGCCCAAGGTGTGCAGCTCGGCAAATTGGGATTCGTCGTTGGCATCGGCAATGCAGCCGGGCCGAAGGCCGTCGCCGAGGCTGAACGAGACGTCGTAGGCTTTCATAATTTCGCAGATTTCGTCGAAATGCGTGTAGAGGAAGTTTTCTTTGTGGTGGGCGAGACACCATTTCGCCATAATCGAACCGCCGCGCGATACGATGCCGGTGAGGCGGTCGGCGGTCATCGGTACATAACGCAGCAATACGCCTGCGTGCAGGGTGAAATAGTCCACACCTTGTTCTGCCTGCTCGATTAAGGTATCGCGCACCAAATCCCAAGTCAGGTCTTCGGCGATGCCGCCGGTTTTTTCCAAAGCCTGGTAGATGGGCACCGTACCGATGGGGACGGGCGCGTTGCGGATAATCCATTCGCGCGTTTCGTGGATGTGCGCGCCTGTGGATAAGTCCATAATCGTGTCTGCGCCCCAACGCAGCGACCACACCATTTTTTCGACTTCTTCTGTCAGGCTGGAAGTGACGGCAGAGTTGCCTAAGTTGCCGTTGATTTTGACGCGGAAGTTGCGGCCGATAATCATCGGTTCGAGTTCGGGATGGTTGATGTTGGCAGGGATAATCGCGCGTCCGGCGGCAATTTCTTGGCGCACAAATTCGGGCGTGATTTGGTCGGGATGGGTCGGGATATTCGCGCCGAAACTTTGCCCTGCGTGTTGCTTCAAGAGCTTGGCGTATTCGGGTCGTCTGAAAAGCTCGTCCAGCTTCATGCGTTCACGTATGGCGACGAATTCCATTTCGGGCGTGATGATGCCTTGGCGGGCGTAATGGAGCTGGGTTACGTTGCGGCCGGCTTTGGCGCGGCGCGGGCGGGTGATTTGGTTGAAGCGCAGATGGGCGGTTTTCGGATCGTGTGCGCGTTCGGTGCCATATTCGCTAGAAAGCTTGGGCAGGATTTCGGTATCGCCGCGTTCATCCAGCCATGCGGTGCGGACGTGCGGCAGCCCTTGTTTCAGGTCGATGTGTGCCGTCGGATCGCCGTATGCGCCGCTGGTGTCGTACACCGGAATAGGCGGATTGGCTTCCGTACCTTGCGCCGAGTAGGTGTCGTCCTGACGGATTTCGCGTAAAGGCACGCGGATGTCGGCGCGGCTGCCTGGGATATAGACGCGGTCGGAATTTGGATATTGGAAGCGGATGCCGATGTCTTCGCTCAAGTCGGAAAGACGGCGCGCCTCATCGCCGGTTTTTTTAGCGGTAGTCATAAAAATTGCTCCTGTTTTTCGGTTATGAAATGGAAACAGGAGCATTGCTTTTTTTCAGACGGCCTTGTGTATATCTTCAATCAACCGTCTAAAATCACATTTGCCGAAACTCCCCACGCAGGTATTATCCTGTTCGGGTGTAAAGGGTATTTCTCAGCCGCTCGGTTTGAAAGCAGCACCCCTGTTTCTTTATTAACGAAAAATTAAACCATGCGGATGGTTTTTTGTAAAGCGACGTTTTTCGTATTTTCGGTCAAAAACGCTTGACAGTGACTCCGTCTTTCCGTATAGTTACAACTTCTGACGCGGGATGGAGCAGCATGGTAGCTCGTCGGGCTCATAACCCGAAGGTCGTAGGTTCGAATCCTGCTCCCGCAACCAAATATAAAAATCCCCTGCAATCGCAGGGGATTTTGCTTTATGCGGTATTTATTGTTGATTGGATTGATTGAAAGGCCGTCTGAACCATTGGGTTTCAGACGGCCTTTTTATTGGCCGATGTTATCGGCGGCTAATTCGTTTTTGTCTTTTATTTTGGGTTTGCGTTTTTCAGACGGCCTATTGTTACTCCGGATCGGTATCGTTGCGCAGGTATTCTTTCAGGCGTTGTAACTCTTTTTTGTCCAACCATTTATTGCGCGAACGTTGCAACAGAATTACCAATGCGGCGATTTCGTTACGCATATTGGTACTGAGCCAGAGGAAGCCTTGCCAGTCGTAATGCAGGCGGGCGGCCGGTTTGCTTAGTTCGGTATTGAGCGAAGTATCGATGCGGATGCGGCGGGCGTAGTGGCCTTTGATGAGACGAACGGTCAGGCGCAGCTCGCGTTGGAGTTGGTTGAAATGGCGGTCGAGCAGGCGGATTTCGCTTTCGTTGAGCGTGGGCGCGCGCAGTTTGGCGGCAGTAGTCAGGAGCAGCTCGGTGGTGGTGACGATTTTGCGGTGGGCATGTTGCATGGCTTCCATCATATTGCTGCTGATGTGGCTTTCGCCGGATGTGGCGGCCAGATGACTGCGGCTTTTGACCATGCGGGCGTTGATTTTGCGCATTTTAATCATGTTTTGTTCCAAACGCTCGCGCGTCATGCGCTTGCCGTTGCTGATTTCGGCAATCATTTTGGCGCAGTCGGTGAGGTTGTCGGCAAGCATGAAGCGCCACATGAGTGTGGAGCGCAGGGGCATGAGTTTGGCGGCGGCAATGGCGATGGCGGCACCAATCAAAACGTTCATGGCGCGCATCAGGCCGCTGTCGAGCCAGTGGTGGCTGCTGTCGCCGATGAGCATGCACATGGTCAAACCGGCAAGCATGGCGACATAGCCGTTTTTGCCGACTGCCGACCAACCGGCTATTGCGCTGGCGGCACCGATAATCAGATAGAAGAAAACGCCGTCTTGCAAATAATGCTGGTTCAACCATAAAACGGCCAACCCGACACCCAAACCGATGGCCGTGCCGAGCATGCGTTCGACTGCTTTGGAGTAAATCGCGCCTTGGAATTGCAGCATGCCGAGGACGACAAATACGGTCATGCCGATCCATTCGCCGTGTTGCAGGTGGAAGACTTTGGCCAACAGGGTGGAGAACACGATTGCCAAGCCGAGGCGGAAGGCGTGGATATGGCGGCGATAGCGGTAGCGTTCGTAGGCGTTGAGCCAGCGTTCGGAAAAATGGAGGCGTTCGGATTGGGCAGGCATGTTGTAAGACGTATCGGTATGTGGGGATGTAAATTATAACTGATTGGTAAAGCAGATGAAATTTGAACCGCTCCCAAACGGCTTGTCCTATTGCGGATTTTATCTGCCGCAAGAGGATATAATGGCGGCTTTGAATCAGACAGGCGGTGAAGAAATGGCGACGGTTTTAAGCGCAGGCGTGGACGAAGCGGGACGCGGCCCTTTGGTCGGCAGCGTATTTGCGGCGGCAGTGATTTTGCCAGAACATTTTGACCTGCCGGGTTTGACCGACTCAAAAAAACTGAGCGAAAAAAAGCGCGATATGTTGGCGCAGATGATTAAGGAACAGGCGGTTGCGTGGAGCATTGCCTTTGCCGACCCCGACGAAATCCTGCAACTGAACATCCTGCACGCAACCATGGCCGCGATGAAGCGCGCAATCGAGGGGCTGTCGGTCACTCCCGACAAAGTGTGGATAGACGGCAACCGCGTGCCGAAAGATTTGAATGTCCCTGCTGAAGCCGTGGTCAAAGGTGACAGCAAAATTATTGAAATCTCCGCCGCTTCGGTTTTGGCCAAAACCGCGCGCGACGCAGAAATGTATGAATTGGCGAAACGTTACCCGCAATACGGGTTTGACCGGCACAAAGGCTACGGCACGGCGCAACATTTGGCCGCGTTGAAACAATACGGCGTATTGCCGGAACACCGCCACGATTTCGCACCGGTC
Source organism: Neisseria sp. P0020.S005 (assembly GCF_051957055.1). Lineage (NCBI taxonomy): Bacteria > Pseudomonadati > Pseudomonadota > Betaproteobacteria > Neisseriales > Neisseriaceae > Neisseria > Neisseria sp. P0020.S005. The sequence continues at coordinate 154,277 of NZ_JBQCWV010000002.1, forward strand.
AAAACCTTATTGGCACAAGGCAATCTGTTTGAAGAATGAAAGCATATCAAAAGGCCGTCTGAAAGATTTCAGATGGCCTTGTTTTTTAGGAAAGTATCATTTCAACGCAGCCAAACACTCTTTAATCAACTCAGGGCCGCGATAAATCAAACCGCTGTACACCTGAACCGCACTGGCACCCAAGCGGATTTTTTCTGCCGCGTCCGCGCCGTTCATAATGCCGCCTACGCCGATAATCGGCAGCTTGCCGTCAATGCGTTCCGCCAAAAGTTTCAACACCTGATTGCTTTTCTCGCGTACGGGCAAGCCGCTCAAGCCGCCTTGTTCGCCTGCGAGCGGATGGCTGCCCAAGCTTGATTTGTCGATGGTCGTGTTGGTGGCGATGATGCCGTCCATTTCCACAGATTTGACCACATGGGCGATGTCGTCGATTTGCGCTTCGTCCAAATCCGGCGCGATTTTGACCGCCAGCGGCACATATTTGCCATGCACGGCCGCCAGTTGCGCCTGTTTGTTTTTCAAGGCTTCCAACAAGGCGCTCAATTCATCGCCGCCCTGCAAGGCGCGCAGGTTTTTCGTATTGGGGGAGGAAATATTGACTGTGATGTAGCTCGCGTGGGCGTAGGCTTTTTCCAAGCAAATCAGATAATCGTCGGCCGCGTTTTCAATCGGCGTAACGGCATTTTTGCCGATGTTGATGCCCAAAATGCCTTTAAAGCGGCTGTTTTCAATGTTGCGGATCATCGCGTCGATGCCGTGGTTGTTGAAACCCATGCGGTTGATGATGCCTTGGTGTTCGGGAACGCGGAAAAGGCGCGGCTGCGGATTACCCGGCTGCGGCTTGGGCGTTACCGTGCCGATTTCGACAAAGCCGAAACCCAAAGCGGCAAACGCATCGATACACTCGCCGTTTTTGTCCAAACCTGCCGCCAAGCCGACCGGATTGGGCAGCTGCAAACCCATCAGCTCGGTTGGACGGGTGTTGCTGTCCACCTTGGGCAGCAGGCCGAGTTTTTCGATAGAACGCAAACTGTTGAGCGTGAAATGATGGGCTTTTTCTGCATCGAAACGGAACAGGATAGGGCGGACGAGTGAATACATGGTGGCGGCTTTCTGAACGGTTGATGAATTTGGCGTTATTCTACCTGAAACCGTCAAACTGCCCCAAACGTCTGTATCGATATGATTTTATGGTTTGGCGTCAAATGAAAATAAATAGGGTTTTGCGTGTAGTCGGATAGTTCATTAAAATGGTAAAAGAGAGGCTTTTCAGACGGCCAGATGGATGTATCAAAAGGCCGTCTGAAAAGTTTTGATTTGATTGTTTACCTGATACAGGAAGATTTTTATGAAACAGGCGGTTGATCCTTATGCGAATTTCCGTGAACTGACGCTGCGGGGGATGATACTCGGCGCGTTGATTACGGTGATTTTTACAGCATCCAATGTGTATTTGGGCTTGAAGGTGGGCCTGACTTTTGCGTCTTCGATTCCGGCTGCGGTGATTTCGATGGCGGTTTTGAAGTTTTTTAAAGGCAGCAATATTCTGGAAAATAATATGGTGCAGACTCAGGCTTCGGCCGCGGGGACGCTCTCCAGTATTATTTTTATTCTGCCGGGTTTGCTGATGGCCGGTTATTGGGCGGGCTTTCCGTTTTGGCAGACTACGCTGCTGTGTATGTCCGGCGGTATTTTGGGCGTGATTTTCACTGTGCCTTTGCGTTATGCGATGGTGGTGAAGAGTGATTTGCCTTATCCGGAAGGTGTAGCGGCGGCCGAGATTTTGAAGGTCGGCGACCATGATGCGGACCAGCAGGAAGGCGGCAGCGGTATCAAGGAATTGGTGTCGGGCGGCGCACTGGCGGGTTTGATGAGCTTCTGCGCAAGCGGTTTGCGCGTGGTGGCGGACAGCGCGAGCTTTTGGTTTAAAGGCGGCGCGTCGGTGTTCCAAGTGCCGATGGGCTTTTCGCTGGCTTTGTTGGGCGCGGGTTATTTGGTCGGCCTGACCGGCGGTATCGCGATTTTGCTGGGTATCTCGATTGCCTGGGGTGTGGCCGTACCTTATCTGTCGGCACATATTCCGCAACCTGCCGATATGGAGATGATTCCTTTTGCGATGTCTTTGTGGAAGGAAAAAGTCCGTTTTATCGGCGCGGGTACGATCGGTATTGCGGCTATTTGGACGCTTTTGACTTTGATGAAACCGATAGTCGAGGGTATGCGCCTGTCTTTCCGCAATTTCGGCGGTGCGCAGATGACCGAACGCACGGAACAGGATTTGTCGCCTAAGGCGATGATTGCCTGGGTGTTGGCGATGATGCTGGTGTTGGGCGTGTCTTTCTTCCACTTTATCGGCGACTCGCATATTTCCGGTGGTTTGGCTTGGCTGTTGGTGGTTGTATGTACGCTGCTGGCTTCGATTATCGGCTTTTTAGTGGCCGCGGCTTGCGGTTATATGGCCGGTTTGGTCGGTTCGTCTTCCAGCCCGATTTCGGGTGTGGGCATTGTCTCTATCGTTATCATTTCGCTGGTGTTGCTGTTGGTCGGCGAATCCGGTGGCCTGATGGCGGATGAGGCAAACCGCAAATTCCTGCTGGCGTTGACGCTGTTTTGCGGCGCGTCTGTGATTTGTGTGGCTTCGATCTCCAATGATAACCTACAGGATTTGAAAACGGGTTATCTGGTAAAAGCGACACCTTGGAAACAGCAGGTTGCGCTGATTATCGGCTGCGTTGTCGGTGCCGTGGTGATTTCTCCTGTATTGGAGCTTTTGTATGAAGCCTACGGCTTTACCGGCGCGATGCCGCGTGAAGGCATGGATGCGGCTCAAGCCCTTGCCGCGCCTCAGGCAACTTTGATGACCACCATCGCCCAAGGTATTTTCTCGCACAATCTGCAATGGGATTATATTTTCACCGGCGTGGCCATTGGTGTGGCGTTGATTGCGGTTGATTTCACATTGCGCAAATCTTCCGGCGGCAAGCGTGCTTTGCCGGTATTGGCCGTGGGCATGGGCATTTACCTGCCGCCGTCTGTGAATATGCCGATTGTGATCGGCGCGGTATTAGCGGCGGTGTTGAAATCCGTTATCGCCCGCCGTCAAGAAAACCGTGAAGGCCGTCTGAAAAATGCGGAGCGTATCGGTACGCTGTTCTCTGCTGGTTTGATTGTCGGCGAGAGCCTGATTGGTGTGATTATGGCGTTTATCATCGCTTTCTCCGTAACCAACGGCGGTTCGGATGCACCTTTGGCCCTGAACTTGGAAAACTGGGATACGGCCGCCAAATGGCTGGGCTTGGCGTTTTTTGTTTTCGGTATGTTCGTGTTTGCACGCCGCGTGTTGAAAGCAGGACGTTAAGTTTGTAGGTTGAGAAAAGGCCGTCTGAAACCCAAAAAATTGGGGTTTCAGACGGCCTTTTTAGTGGAAATTTGTTTGGAATGATTTTAGGAAGTTTGGGTATAATTATCGCGGGGCTGGTAGCAAAAAAGCCCCATTGCAGTGGGGCTTTGTGCTGAAACCGCCCTAGAAAGGATGGTTTCAATCATGAAACATACCACTCGCACGGGTCGTTCATGGCTGAGACTGCGAACAGTCGTGAAGATTATCTTAACCCTGTTCCTACTCTTAGTCAATTAAACGGCTGAAAACAAAAAACTGTTTTTCAGTTTCCGCCTGTTTGTCATGAACGGGCGGTTTTTTATTGTTTAACGCTGATTCAAACAATCTGCAATTGCTTTGGCAATTTTGGCACTGGCGCCTTGGTGTTGCGAAATGAATTGCTTGGTGTGGCTGATCAGCTGTTGGCGCAGCGTTTCGTCGTCGAGGTATTGGCGCGTGGTTCTGTACCAGGCTTCGGCGGTTTCGACGCGGACGGCGGCTTTGGCTTCGACTGCGCCTTTGCAGGCTTGGGCGAAGTTGTAGTTGGAGTAGCCGAAGAGGGTGGGGACGTGGCAGGAGATGGGTTCGATGATGTTTTGGCAGCCGGCATCGACGAGGCTGCCGCCGACGAAGGCGATGTCTGCGCTGAGGTAGTAGGCGGCAAGCTCGCCCATGCTGTCGCCTATCCAAACCTGTGTATCGGGGGAAACGGGTTGTCCGTCGCTGCGTTTTTGTACGGTATAACCAAGCGATTTGGCGGTATCGTAGGCCGTCTGAAAGTTTTCAGGGTGGCGCGGTACGATGACCAGCAAGGCATTGCCGCGGTAGCCCTGCCATGCTTTGAGGAGCAGTTCGGCTTCGTCTGTGCCTTTGTACACGCGCGTGCTGGCGCAGACAACGACAGGGCGTGCGCCGATGCGTTCTTTAAAGGCGACGGCAAGCGGGCGCAAGTCGTCGGGGGGCGCGATGTCGTATTTGGTGTTGCCGCAGACGTGGACGTTGGACGCGCCGATAAGGTGCAGGCGTTCGGCATCGGCGGCGGTTTGGGCAAAGCAGCCGGAGAGGGTCTGCATGGCAGGCTCGACCAGCTTGCGGATTTTGAGGTAGCCGCGTTGGGATTTTTCGGAGAGGCGCGCGTTGGCCAAAAAGAGGGGAATGCCTGCTTCTTGGCAGCCGTGCATCAGGTTGGGCCAGATTTCGGTTTCCATCAAAATGCCGCAGATGGGGCGGTGTTCGGTTAAAAATCGGGCGACCCATTCGGATTTGTCGTAAGGCAGGTAACGGCATTGCGCATCGGGGAACAGGGATTGCGCGGTGGCGCGGCCGGTCGGCGTCATTTGGGTAATCAGAAACGGCGAGTCGGGAAAATGGCGGCGCAATGCCTGCACCAAAGGTTCGGCCGCACGCGTTTCGCCGACGGATACGGCGTGTATCCAAATCGAGTGTTGTACAGGATTGGGATACGCCTGCCCGAAACGCTCGCCCCAATGCTCGAGATAGGCTGGGGATTTGAGGGCGCGGCGGCGCAGGTGGCGGCGGATCAGGAAGGGGGCGAGGTGCCACAGCGTGGCGTAAAGGCGGCGTATCATGCTTACGGGTCTTGTGTCGGAATAGGCCTATTTTATCGGAAACTGAAACGGAAGATATAGCTTTGATGCGTGTTTTACGCAAAGGAAACAGGCCGTCTGAAAGGTTTCAGACGGCCTTTAATACAGGTATAAACGCGTTTATTTCACTTGCGCCATGTATTTTTTCAGACGGCCTTTGCTTTGCATGGCGCGGTTTTCCATTTCATCGACAACGGCTTGCGCTTTGGCTTTGTTCACCGGTTTGCCGACCTGAATCACGCCGCTCATGTTCATCATGCGGTGCGGCGGGCAGGTATAGACGTATACGCCTTCTTTGTCGAGTTTGAGAGTGAAGTCTTTGCCGTCTTCGGAGAGGAAGTCGGCAACGCCGTCGGGCAGGGCTTTGCTTTGCACCCAGTGGCCTTTGTTGGCGGCTTTGAAGGTTACGGTGTCGCCGACCTTGGCGTTGACGTAGCCGGGTTCGAACACCATGCTGCCGTCTTTGCCGTTGTCGAGCATTTTGACTTCGTGGTTGGCGGCGTATGCGCCGAGGGAAGCGGTCAGCATTAGGAGGAAGAGGGATTTTTTCATGGAGAAAGTCCTTTCTAAGGATAAAAAATATGGGGCGGGCTGATGAGTCGGAGAGGCAAGCCTTGGGCTTACCGCCCTCTCCCTAACCCTCTCCCGCAGGAGAGGGGATAAGTTGCAGGGAGTTTGCAGGCCGGATGCTCAAATCCGACATTTGCAGGAGCGGTTAAGTTACGCACTCTTCCGCATCGGGCGGATAACGGGCAGGCCTTTGCTGCAGTATAAAAGCTCGATGTCCACTTTATACAGCCTGCCGATTATGTCCGCCTGCAATACGTCCTGCGGCGCGCCCTGCGCCTGTACTTTGCCTTCGCCGAGCAGAATCACGCCGTCTGAAAATTGCGCGGCGAGGCTCAAATCGTGCAACACCATCAGCGTAACCAGATTGTGTTCGTGCGTGTATTGCACCACGCGTTCCAAAAGATTGAGCTGGTGGCGCATATCCAGCGCGCTGACCGGTTCGTCCAGCATCAGGATTTCGGGACGGCGCAGCATGACTTGGGCAAACATGACGAGCTGCCGCTGTCCGCCGGAAAGCCGCATGACGTCGCGGTGCGCCAGATGGCCGATGCCCAGCTCCGCCATGATACTTGCGGCTTCGTGCAGCAGTTCGTCGCCGACGTGCATGTGCAGCGCGTCCATGCGGCCAAGCAACACGACTTCCAGTGCGGTCAGCGAGGCCTCGGCGGCGGTGTCCTGCGGCATATAGCCTATGCGTTTGCGCCAGCTTTGCAGGTGGATTTTGCTCAACACTTCGTCACCGTAGCGGATGGTGCCTTTGTGCGCCACTTCGCCGAAAATCGTTTTCATCAGCGAGGATTTGCCCGTGCCGTTGGGGCCGAGCACGGAATAGACTTTGCCTTGCTCCAGCGTCAAATCGATACTGTCAGCGACGACATAATCGCCGCGCCGGATATGGACATTTTCAAGTTTCAACATTTCAGACGGCCTATCGTTTCGTTAATACAATCCAGAAGAAGAACGGCACGCCGACAAACGACGTAACGATGCCCACCGGAAACAGCGCACCCGGAATAATCACCTTGGACAACACGCTGGCGACCGACAAAAACGCCGCCCCCGCCAGCATCGCGCCGGGCAGGAAGAAACGTTGGTCTTCGCCCAAAAGAATCCGCGCCACATGCGGCGCAACCAAGCCGATAAAGCCGATTACGCCGACAAAACTGATGGCCGTCGCCGTCATCACCGCCACCAATACCAGCGTTTTCAGGCGCAAAAATTGCAGATTGATGCCCAGCCCGACGGCGCGTTCTTCGCCCAAGCGCAGCGCAGTCAGCTTCCACACATCGCGCGAAAGCAGAAACACGCATACCGCCGTAACCGCCGCCGTAACGATGACCGTTTCCCAAGTCGCCTTAGTCAGGCTGCCGAACAGCCAAAAAAGAATCTGCTGCGAAATCTCAGGCGCGGCGATAAACTGAATCAGCGACAAAATCGACTGAAACAGAAACAACAGCGCAATCCCCACCAGCACCAACATCGCCGAGTTGAAGCGGCGCGCTGAGGCAAACAGAAACAAGATGCCCGAAGCCAGCATGGTCATCACAAACGCGCCGATGGGAACGGCGACCGTTTCAGGCAGCCCGAAACCGCCGAACGCAATCACCGCTGACGCGCCCAAACCCGCCGCCGCCGCCAAGCCCAGCGTATAAGGGCTGGCCATCGGGTTGTTCAGGAGCGTTTGAATTTCCGCACCGCCGACACCTAAAGCCGCGCCGACCACCAAGGCCATCACCGCAATCGGCAGGCGCAAATCCATCACAATCAGGCGGTTCATTTCATCGACTTCGGGTTTGCCCAGCAAAACATTGACCACTTCGCCGACGGGCAGCGTGTCCGTCATCGCAGGGCCGGTGGCGATGTCGAATAGGAAACTGACCGCTGCGATGACTAAAAACATCAACACAATCAACCAACGCTTGCCTTCCAACTTGCGCTGGTTTTTCACAATCTCGGCGACAACCGAATCATTCATGTTTCAAACCTTTAAAAAAGAGTGTTGTGAAAGGGGAGAAACAGGTTTGCCTTTTTCTTCCGTAAAAATTTCAGACGGCCTTCCGATTTAAAAGGCCGTCTGAAAATCTAAATTACCTTATTGTCCTTTCGGATAGAGGTAGAACGTACCATTTGGTACAACAGGCAGGTTTTGACGGTAGAAGTCCATATAGGTCTTCTCAGGGTTGAAATCCTTAAACAACTGCGGATAAATCGCTTTGGCCATAAACTGAATCGATGCGCTGTCGGACAGCGTGCGCGAGTTAGCGTGGTAGGCGGCGTAGAGGCGGTTGTTTTTAATCGCAGGTAGGTTTGCCCAGCCGGCGCGTTTGGCAAAGCCTGCCAAGCGTTTTTCCGCTTCGGCTTTTGGAATGCCCCAGCCCATGACCATGGCGGCAGGGTTTTTCTTCAATTCGGTTTCGCGGCCGGTAATCACGATCACGTCGGGTTTGGCGGCGAGGACTTTTTCAGGATTGATCGGGCCGTAGAATTCGACCGTAGAAGCGGCGATATTGTTGCCGCCGACCAGTGTCGCCATCGAACCCCACATGCTCTTGCCGAAGGTAACGCTGTGTTCGGCAGGGCCTTTGTTGCCGAACTCGATATAGACTTTAGGCTTGGGCAGGTTGGCTTTTTGCACGCGCGCTTGGATGGTGTCGGCAACGCGTTTGTAATCCGCCGCCAGTTTGTCGGCTTTTTGCTGCTGTCCGGTCAATGTACCGATGAGTTTGGTCGATTGAACGTGTTTGGCCACTGTTTGCGCGTTGTAGTCCAACACGACGATGGGGATGCCGGCTTTGTTGATGCGGTCGAGATCGGAACCCAAAGCCTTGTATTGCCATTCGGCCAAAACCAGCAAATCAGGTTTCAGCGCCAATACTTTCTCAATCGAAAAAGTGCCGACTTCCACTTCGCCCACGTCGGTCAGCTGATTCAGTTTAGGCACGGCTTTGCTGAATGCTGCCCAGCTTGGCGGCGCCCAGTCGGCCCAAACTGCTTTGGAAAAACCAACGACGTTGTCCAGCGCGGTTTTGCCGCCGATGGCCATGTAGTCTTGGTAGTAGAAGCCCAACACCACGCGCTTGGCAGGCAGGTCGACAGTTACCTTACGGCCGAGGATATCGGTCAGCTGAACGGGTTTGGCAAAAGCGGATACGGAGCCGATTGATAAAGCTGCGGCGGCAATCAAAGCAGAAAGTTGCGTAAATCTCATGAATCATTCCTTTAAAATATGATGATAATTACTATCTTTTTATAAATTTACAAGGTATTGAATCTTTTTTCAAGTGAACGAGTGAGTAGACATATTTCGAAATAAAAAGTTTCATCATTAAAACGAAGGGATAGTGTTTATATAGGGCTTGGGTGTGCTGAAGACCTAGTAAAAAGGAATGATATGGGGTACCTAAAGCATAGTGGGCAGTAGCTGGAATGGATAGGTAAAGGGTTTTTTTTATTGCAAAAAAATAAAAGGTATTCGGTTGAAAACAAGGCCGTCTGAAACCTTGCAATCAGGGTTCAGACGGCCTTTGGTGTGGGCATAAAAACTTTTATTTCACTTGCGCCCTATATTTTTCAGACGGCCTGTAAGCAGTGTTTGGGAAAAGTGAAAAAGGTTGGTTTTTGAAATGGCGAAATAGGGAAGATCTGAGGGAAATCGGGTGTCAACCCAAAATGGGGAAAAATAAAAAGGGCGTGTTCAATACGCCCTTGTGTCGGTTTCGGATATTTTGTGAATTTCAGACGGCCTGTGATTCCGCCTGTTCGCTTTGGTTGAGGATTTTAATCAGTTTCTCGGCTTTTTCCGGGTCTTCGCAGCGCAGGATTTTGGCGGCATCGTTTTCGAGATGGCCGGTGTGGCTGTGCAGGATGATGTTTTTAACCGAAAGCAGGTTGTTGGGGTTCATGGAGAAGCGACGCAAGCCCATGCCGAGTAACAGTCGGGTGAAGACGGTATCGCCGGCCATTTCGCCGCAGATGGATACGCCTTTTTCCATGCGGTTGGCGGTGCGGATGATGTGTTGCAGCGTTTTGAGGACGGCAGGGTGGCCGGGTTGGTAAAGGTGGCTGACGCTGTCGTCGCCACGGTCGACCGACAAGAGGTATTGAATCAGGTCGTTGGTGCCGATAGAGATGAAATCGACGAGCTTGAGGATGCTGCCGACGGTCATGGCGGCGGACGGGATTTCAATCATACAGCCGATGCTGACCGGGCCGAAGGTTTCGCCTCGTTCGGTCAGCTGGCGTTGGGCCGTGTCCAGATGGATAAGGCATTGGCGCACTTCGGAAATGGATGTGATCATCGGCCACATCATGCGCACGGGGCCGTGGGCGGCGGCGCGGAGGATGGCGCGCATTTGGGTGCGGAACATGACCGGCTCGGCGAGACACAGGCGGATGCCGGTCAGGCCGAGCGCGGGGTTGAGGCTGCCGTTGGGCGTGCTGTTTTGGCCGAACCAGCGCGGATTTTTATCGACGCCCAAATCGACGGTGCGAATGGTGATGTTTTTGCCTTTGAGTTTTTTGACGATGCCGGCATAGACTTCGTATTGTTCGTCTTCGGTCGGCATGTTGTCGCGGTTGAGATAAAGAAATTCGCTGCGGAACAGGCCGACGCCGTCTGCGCCGAAGTTGTGCAGGGCTTTGATGTCTTCGGCGGATTCGATGTTGGCCAAAAGTTCGATGTTGATGCCGTCGGCCGTGGTGGCGGCGGTTTTTTTGATTTTGTTGAGTTCGCGCTTGTGGCTGCGGTATTCGCGAGCGAGGCGGCGGTATTCGTTGAGGACGACTTCGTCGGGATCGATGATGAGGACGCCGTTGATGCCGTCGACGATGACGATTTCGTTTTCGGTAATGAGTTTGCGGGCGTTATGCAGGCCGATGACGGACGGGATGTCGAGGCTGCGGCCTAAGATGGCGGTGTGGCTGGTCGGGCCGCCGGCATCGGTTACGAAGGCAGTAATGTGCTGCTCTTTGAATAGTACGGTATCGGCAGGCGAGAGGTCGTGCGCGATGAGGACGGTGTCGTCAAGCAGGTTGCCGGTGAGGTTGATTTCGTTGCTTTGGCCGACAAGGTTGTTGTGGATGCGGCGGACGACTTGGAGCATGTCCTGTTTGCGTTCGCGCAGGTAGTCGTCGTCGATGCTGTCGAACTGGGCGGCGAGCTTGTCGCTTTGCAGTTTTAATGCCCATTCGGCGTTGATTTTCTGCTCGCGCAAAATGTCGATGGGTTCGCGCGAGAGGGTGACGTCGGTCAGCAGCATCAGGTGCAGGGAGATGAATGCGCCCAATTCGGTCGGGGCGTTTTCGGGAATTGCGCCGCGCAGCTGTTCCAATTCTTTGCGCGTGGCTTTGATGGCGTTGTCGAAACGGGTAACTTCGGCATCGAGTTTGTCGGGATCAATGTCGTATTGAGGGACTTCCGCCGTGCCGCGCGTGATGAGGTGGGCGTGGCCGATGGCAATGCCTTTGCCCGCGGCTACACCGTGTAGGACGATGCTCATTATTCGCCCTCGCCGAAGTAGTCGTTGATGAGGTCGGTCAACGCCTGCATGGCGGCGGCTTCGTCTGCGCCTTCTGCTTCCAGCTCAATCACGGTGCCTTTGGCGGCGGCCAGCATCATCAGGCCCATGATACTTTTGCCGTTGACGCGGTTACCGTTTTTGGTGACCCAGACTTCGCTTTGGAATTGGGAGGCGGTTTGGGTGAATTTGCTGGAAGCGCGCGCGTGCAGGCCGAGTTTGTTGATGATTTCGATTTCTTGTTTGAGCATGGATGTCCCCTAAATGTAATGTTCGTAAAGTGAATGTTTTCAGACGGCCTTAGCCGTGTTCTTTGCACACCAGGTCTTCAGGTGCGGATGTAATGGCGAAAATGCCCCGGATGGCGGCTTCTTTGACGGTTTCGGTGAAGTCGGAGAGGTTTTCGGCTTGTGATGAGTATTGGATGGCTTTAATCATCATCGGGGCGTTGAGGCCGGTCAGGATGGCGGATTTGTTTTCGCGCACCAGCCGGCGTGCGGCGTTGCACGGGGTTGCGCCGAAGATGTCGGTCATGATCAGCACGCCGCGGTTGTTGGGAAATTCCTGCAACGCGGCGATGGCGTTGTTGATGATGTCGTTTTGATCTTCGTCGGGCTGTACGCCGAGGATGTGGAGATTTTCGGGGAAGCCGTTGGGAAAGAAATGGTCGGCCAAACCGCGATAGGCTTCACCTATGGTTTCATGTGTAATGATTAACAAACCTATCATGATGTGTTCCTAGCATGGGGTTGAGGCCGTCTGAAAATTTTTCAGACGGCCTTTGTTTTATTTATTGTTTAAGGCGTAGATTTCGCCGAGATTGCGCCAACAGCCGGCGGCATCCATACCGTAGCCGAAGACGTAGCGGTTGGGTACGTCCAAACCGACATAATCGGCTTTGGTTGGTTTTTCTTTGTCGATCAGTTTGTTGGCAAATACGGCCGCACGGCAGCTTGCTGCGCCCATTTCCAACAGTTTTTCCTGAATGGCGGCCATGGTGTGGCCTTCGTCCAGAATGTCGTCCAAAACGACTACATGACGGCCTTTGATTTGCTCGGGGTCGGGCATGCGTTTCCAGTTGAACGCGCCGCCTGCGAGCTTGTCGCCGTAGCGTGAAACGTGGACGTAGTCAAAGTCCAAAGGAAAGCGCAACAGCGGCAGCAGCTGCCCTGTAAACACCACCGCACCACCCATGACAGGCAAGAGCAGGGGGTATTTGTCGCCCAAGTCGCGGGTGATGTCGTCAGCAACTTTTTGCAAGGCCGCGCGGCATTGTTCTTGGTCAAACAGCAAGTCGGCATTGTCCAGCATGGCTTGGGTTTCAAGGCGTTTGGTTTCTAAGTTGGTCATGATAGGTCGTGTTGAGTGCGTTTAAAAACAAATTATATAGCGGATTCAATCAATTTTCGATACAAGGCGCGGCAATAGTGTAGTGAAAGTGAAGGGGGGTTGAGCCGACCACGTTCAGACGGCCTTTTGTCCTTCCGCTTCGTCCACCAGCAAAAATGCCGTTAAAGCCAAAGCGGTCAATACTGCCGTCAACACCATCGCCCGTCCGTAATTGTCTGCACCGGCGCGTCCGAGATAATCGTAAATCAAAGTGGTCAGCGTCTGCCATTCGGGACGCGACAGGAATAATGTGGCCGCAAATTCGCCGATACACGTTGCCGAAGCCAAAGTCAGGCCGCGCCGCAAAGCCGGTTTCAATAAAGGCGCGGTGACATAACAGGCCGTCTGAAAAGCGTTTGCGCCCATGGTGCGCGCCACCGCCGCGTAATCTTTGGGCAAACCGTCCCATGCGGCCAGTACGTCTTTGGCCACAAACGGATACGCCAACAGCGCGTAAGTCGCCGTCAGTAGCCACAGCGAAGCCGTCCACTGCGGATAGAGCAGTAAAACGCCGAACGCAATGCACACGGGCGACACCATAAACGGCAAAAACATCAGCGCGCGCAACCACGCCATTTGTCGTGCCGCCGCCGCATACAGTACGCCCAATACCGTCGCCGCCGCCACGGCAGCCGCAGAGAAACGGACGGTGTTCCACACCGCCGCCCAAGTCTGCGCTTCCAGCAAGACTGCCCACGAAGAGCCTGCCGATACCGCCTTGAGCCACACCGCCGCCAAAGGCAGCAGGCAGCACACTGCCAACATGGCCAATACTGTTGCCGTCAGCCATTTTTCCCAAGCCCATATCGGCGCACGCGGAGGCAAAGGCGAGACCGACTTATCCACAGCCACGCGCCTGCTCCAATACGCATACAAACCGCCTGCCGCCGCCGTAACCGCCAGCACCAGCCACACCAACACCGACGCACGCGCCATGTCCAACTCATACGCCACCAGCCGGTAGATTTCCACTTCCACTGTTGCAAAACGTTCGCCGCCGAGCAGCAAGGCCAGCCCGAAGCCTGAAAAACAATATAAAAATACCAGACACGCACCACCGGCAACCCACGCGCGCACCACCGGCCATTCGACCCAGACAAACCGCCGCCACGCGTCCGCGCCCAAAGATTGTGCCGACAGCAACCGCGCCTGAGGTACACGCACAAATCCCTGATACGCCGAGCGCACCAAAACCGGCAGGTTGAAAAACACGTTGCCGTAAATCAGCAGCCACGGCGTATCCTGCCAACCTGCCGCCAGCATACCGTGTGCGCCAAACAAGGCCAGCACGCCCATGCCTGCCACCAAAGTCGGCATCACAAAAGGCAGCATCAGCAGGCGCAAAACCGTGCGCCGTCCGGAAAAGTCCATCCGTGCCAGCACCCACGCCGCAGGCACGCCCAAAGCCGTGACCAATACGCAGGTCAAAACTGCCTGCGCCACTGTCCAGCCCAAGCGCAGGCGCATATAGTCATCAGCCACCACTTCCGCCCAAGCGCCTTCGCCGTCGTAAAACGCCAGCGACAGCAAAGGCGCGGCCACCATGACCGCCAAGAAACCTAAAGGCAGAAGCAACAGCGCAAACCGCCGAATCCAAACCTGCATCGATGCGTACCCGAGAATAAAAACGCCTATTTTAGCCCGAGTTCGGCATAGAAGGTGGTATTCCTGCCCTTGTTTTCAGACGGTCTGGGCAGCCTTGCGGATAAAACCGCCATTTCTTCAAATTTTCCAAACATTTACGAAATCTCTTCAAAAAGGCAACATAATTGGTTGGGCATTTTTGTTACAATGCCGCCGATTCAAAAAACCAAACAAATCAAAAACAAGGAAACATTATGACCGCTACACGCCCACAAACCTACGATGCCGTCGCGCGCGCGTTGCATTGGCTGACCGTACTCGGTTTCATCGGCATCCTCTCCACCATTACCGTTTGGACCATCTACGATGGCGAAGAATGGGTCAAATCGCTCTTCGGCGTACATAAATCCATCGGTTTCATCACGCTGCTGGTGATTGCCGTGCGCATTGTTTGGGCCTTGCTTAATGCATCCAAACGTCCTGCCGCCGACAGCTTTGCCGCCAAAGCAGGCCACCTTGCCCTTTACGTCCTCATGCTTGCCGTTCCCGTTATCGGCATGATCCGCCAATACGGCGGCGGTCGCGGCCCATTGAAAGTATTCGGTGTCCAAGTGATGCAGGGTTCGCCAGAGAAAATCGAATGGATGTCCAACCTCGGCAATATGGCGCACGGCAAACTCGGCTGGCTGCTTTTTGCGCTTGTCGCCGGCCACATTGTCATGGTTGTTGTCCACCGCATTCAAGGCCACGACGTTTTGTACCGCATGATCGGCCGTCGTTCTTAAGTGTAAAACGGTAAACAACCAAGGCCGTCTGAAAACAGTTTCTGCTTAGTCAAACTGTTTTCAGACGGCCTTTTTGTATTTGTGTTAATCTGAAAAAAGTAGGGCAGGCATTTTGCCTGACTGTTGTCCAAATACTGTAAACCATACCGAGAAACACCATGACTGCTCCCATTCTCGCCATCACCTCCGGCGAACCGGCCGGCATCGGCCCCGACATCTGCCTTGATTTGGCTTTCGCCGACCTTCCTTGCCGCCCCGTTGTTTTGTGCGACAAAAACCTGTTGGCGCAAAGGGCCGAACAGCTCGGCAAATCCGTCATCCTGCGCGACTTCCAAGCCCAAGCGGCTGATCCGTTGCCCAAGGGCGAACTTGAAGTCCTGCATATTCCTTTAGATGCCGAGTGTCGGGCGGGCGAACTCAATCCTGCCAATGCCGCGTATGTGCTCCGGCTGCTGGATACGGCGTATCAGGGCATTTCAGACGGCCTGTTTGCCGGTATGGTGACCGCGCCGCTGCATAAAGGCATCATCAACGATGCCCACGCAGGCAACGGCTTTTTCAGCGGCCATACCGAATACCTCGCCGAAAAAAGCCATACCGAACAGGTCGTCATGATGTTGACCGGCGGCGGCCTGCGTGTGGCATTGGTCACCACTCATCTGCCGCTGAAAGATATTTCCGCCGCCATCACAAAGCCTTTAATCAAGTCGGTTGTCCGCATTCTTGAACACGACCTGCGCCATAAGTTCGGCATAGCCAAACCGGTCATCCTCGTTACCGGCCTCAATCCCCACGCGGGCGAAGGCGGCCATTTGGGACACGAAGAAATCGACACCATTATTCCGGCGCTTCATGCCCTGCAGGCCGAAGGCATAGACGCACGCGGCCCTTATCCGGCCGATACTGTGTTCCAACCCTTCCTGCTCAAAGATGCCGACGCCGTCCTCGCCATGTATCACGACCAAGGACTGCCGGTGCTCAAATACGCCGGTTTCGGCGAAGGTGTGAATATCACCCTCGGCTTGCCCTTTATCCGCACCTCCGTCGATCATGGCACGGCCTTGAACTTGGCAGGCACGGGCAAAGCCGATTCCGGCAGCCTGATTACCGCCGTCCGCGCCGCGCTTGATATGGCGCACAATATGCAGCAGGCCGTCTGAAGCGTGAAGGTTTAATCGTTCGCAGGCGTAATGTGTTCCTGTAACAGCATCATCAGGGAGCATCTGCCTGCCGATTTGATGAAGCCGATGGATGTTTGGACAATAATCAGCGTTTTATTTTAAAAATCATATAAAAAAGGCCGTCTGAAACCCCATATTTTGGGTTTCAGACGGCCTTTTAGTTTTTTGGTTTACCAAATTTCAGACAAAGTTTCTTTGACTTTGGCCTTCACTTCCGCACCGAAGCGACGGCTGAGCATTTTGCTGAAATCGTCTTGCGGCGTGTAGTTGACCAGCTCGGGGGCTTTGACAACATCGCGGGCAACGCTGTAAATGCTGCCGAAGTCGTCAATCAGGCCGACCTGTTTGGCTTCTTTGCCGGTGTAGATGCGTCCACTGAAAACATCGGGATACTGTTTGTCTTTCAACCTTGCACCGCGGCCTAGTTTGACGGCTTTGATAAATTCTTGGTGGATATCGCCCAACATACTTTCCCAAATTTGGGTTTGTGCCGGGGTTTCAGGCGTGAAAGGGTCGCCCATGCCTTTGTTGCTGCCGGCGGTTTTCAGACGGCGTTTGACACCGGCTTTGTCCATCAGGCCGGTAAAGTCGAAACCGCCGCCGATCACGCCGATGCTGCCGACAATGCTGGAAGGGTCGGCGTAAATTTTGTCGGCTGCGGCAGCAATGTAGTAGCAGCCGGAAGCGCACATGTCTTCGGCAACGAGGTAAACAGGGATGTCTTTGTGTTCGGCTTTGAGGCGGCGGACTTCGTTAAAGGCGGTGTTGGACACGACAGGCGAACCGCCGGGGCTGTTGGCGCGAATGATGATGGCTTTGGCGTTGCCGTTGTTGTAGGCGGCTTCCATGCTGTCGCGCAGGATTTGGACTTGGTCGTCGATGTCGTTGCCGATTTCGCCGGTCAGGTCGATAACGGCGGTGTGTTCGCCGCGTGCATGGATGCTCGTGGTTTTTCCTTCTTCTTCCGCAAGGCCGAAGATCAGGCTGAGGAAGATGAGGACGGCGACGCCGCGCCAGATATTGCGCCAAATGCGGGCGCGGCGCTGTTCTTGGTAGGCGGCGAGGAGGACTTCGCGCAGGGTGTTGCGCTCCCAGTTGTCGACGGGGGTGGAGGCTGAAGAGGGTGTGTTTTGGGCATCGCCTTCACGGTGGATTCGGTATTGCATGATGTGATGTGCTTTCTTGTGGGCCGTCTGAATGTTCAGACGGCCTTATCGGTTTTAGTTGATGGAATAGCCGCGCAGGTATTGCGTACGTTCGCGGGTCATGCGTGTTTCACACTGCAGGCGCAGGTATTCTGCTTGTGCGGCGTTGTCTGCGGACGCGGCGGCTTGTTGGCAGTTGAGTTTTTTGCTTTGAATCCAGGCGCGTTGTTCGCCGAGGATTTGTTGTTTGACATCGCTGTCCATGCCGCCCCAAAGGTCGTTGATCTCGCCGTCTGCCTGACGGTTTTGCGCACGCGCATTGTCGAGTTCGCTTTGGCTGAGGCCGGGCGGCTCGTTGCGCGGAGTTTCACGGTCAGGACGCAGGACTTCGTAGTCTGAATTGTCATCATCAGTCAAGCCGACAGCTTGGCTGGCGGCGTTGTTTTCAAGGATGTCTTGCGGATTAACAGTCGGCGGCTCTTCCGTATTTGGGTTTTGCAGCAGCTTGATGGCCTGCTCTTTGGATACAGGCTTGCCGTCTATCATGACGATGCTTTTCACGCCGTAGGGCAGCAGGGTGGCGGAAAGGGTTTGGGCTGTGGTGCTCAGGGTGTTGTCTTCGAGAACCAGTTTGCCGTCTTTGTCTGGTGTGTAGAGCAGGGTGGTGCTGAACGTGTTGTTTTCAAAAGTCAGGTTGCTGCCCATCAGTTTTTGTTCGAGCATGTCGGACAACGGGGTGTTGCCGTAAATCAGCGGGCTGTTGTCTATGGCTGTTTTGAGGATGGTGTCGGGAATGCGGATTTTGAGGTTGGCGCGGCAGATGGCTTTACCGTTGTCTTCGGTTTCTTTTGGGTCTTCAAGCAGGGTTTCTAATTCGAGGCCGGCAGCGATGATTTTGTCGGCATCAACGAATTGGCGGTTGTCGTTGCGGGCGAAGGAGCGCGCTTGTTGTTTGAGGGTGTCTTCGATGGTGGTACGGATGTTTTGCAGGGTGGCCGGTTGGGCGCAATCAAGCGCGGCTTTCGGCTCTTCTTTGCTGCATGCGGCAAGAAGAATCGTGCTTAAAATCAATACGGAAGCGGTTTTTTTGTACATAGGTACTCCTGAAGATGACGGCCTTTCAGACGGCCTGACGTGCCTATCATAACAAAAGCACTTGCAGCAAGTAAATGCGGCAAGTGCTTTTCTATGTCAGATGTATCAGCCTTTGATGACGCTGACAAAGCCGGAGAGGATGGCGGCGTTGAGCAAGTCAACGAAGAACGCACCGACCATAGGTACAATCAGGAAGGCTTTGTGCGACGGGCCGAAGGTTTGGGTCAGGGACTGCATGTTGGCAACGGCGGTCGGGGTGGCACCCAAACCGAAGCCACAGTGGCCTGCCGCCAATACGGCAGAGTCGTAATCGCGACCCATGAAGACGTAGGTAACGAAAGTGGCGTACAGAATCATCACAACGGTTTGTACGGCCAAGATGATGGTCACAGGACCTGCCAGACCGGTCAACTCCCACAGTTTCAGATTCAGAAGAGCCATGGCAAGGAAGAGTGACAGGGAAGCGTTACCGAATACGTCGATGGCGCGGTCAAACATATTGACTTTGAAGGCTGAGGTCAGGACATTGCGGATGACCACACCTGCAAACAGACACCATACGAATTTAGGCAAGTCGAAGAAGGCTTTGTCGTAGCCATCCACGATTTCGGCAAATGCCAAACAGCCGGCAAACATAGCCAGGGTTTCGACAGCAGATTCCGCAGTAATCAGGCGGGTACGCTGTGCTTGTTCGAAGATGTCGTCGGCAGCATCGTTGTCGTCGGATTTGGCAGTTTTGACGACAGGTTTACGGCCCAATTTGTTGATCAGACGGCGTGCAACAGGACCACCGATCAAACCGCCGAATACCAGGCCGAATGTTGCAGAAGCCATACCTAAGCCGGTTGCGCCGGTCAGGCCGAATTTGCTTTCAAAGTCAGGACCCCATGCACCGGCAGTACCGTGACCGCCGG
Organism: Neisseria sp. P0020.S005; assembly: GCF_051957055.1. NCBI lineage: Bacteria > Pseudomonadati > Pseudomonadota > Betaproteobacteria > Neisseriales > Neisseriaceae > Neisseria > Neisseria sp. P0020.S005. Next base: position 173,442 of record NZ_JBQCWV010000002.1, read on the forward strand.
TCAGGGTAATCGAACCGGTAATCAGGCCAATCAGCGGATCCAAGCCCAATGCGCTCGCCAAGCCGACACCGACGAAGTTTTGGACGATGATGAATGCACCCACCACGGCGGTAAAGATAACCAAAGGCAAACCGCCCGCTTTCAAACGGGAGAAGTCGGCGCTCAAACCGATGGATGTGAAGAAGATGAGCATGAACGCATCTTGCAGCGGTTTTTCAAATTTGAAGCTGACGCCGTAGGCTTCGTGCAGGGCGAACAGGACGATAGCGGCAATCAAACCGCCGGCGACCGGCTCGGGAATATTGAAGTCTCTTAAGAATTTGATTTTTTGAACCAGAAATTTACCAACCAGCAACACGAGCGTGGCGGCAATCAGTGTGTAATAACTGTTGAATTCCCATTCCATGTTGTTTCACCTCCTAGAAATGTTTTTCCGAGCATCCGTTTTTGTTCCGGATGTAGTGTGTTTCAACGCTTGGCGTTATCCGCCGAGTGTCATGGTATTGATGCGCGGACAAGGTGTTTTCAGAAAGAAATGAAAACAATGACGTGTCCGTGAAAAATAACTGGCAAATATTAGGGGAATAGTTAAAGATTGTCAAAAAATGCGAGTGTAAATCTTTTCAGACGGCCTTTTGTCCGATGGCATGATGTGCTTCGCGGCGCCATTGTTCTAATAGGGATGTTAAAGATTCGGCCGAAGTGAGGCCGTTGCTGATGGCGGCCTGCAACCAGTAGCAGGCGGTCGGAACATGACAGCCGACACCTTGCCCGTGATAGTAAAAACAGGCGAGGTGGTATTGGGCGGAAGGGTGGTTCTGTTCGGCAGCGATGGCGTACCAGTGTGCAGCCGCCCGAGGGTCTTGCGTTGTGCCGAGGCCGTAATGGTAGATGCGGCCTAAGGCTGCCGCCGCGTTTTTATGGTGGAACTCGGCAGCTTCCATGTAATTTTTGCGCGCGGCATTGTAGTCGGCGGGACGGCCGATGGCGTGGGCTTGTGCTTCCGCCAAACGGTAGATGGTTTCGGTTTGTTGCTGTTGTAGGGCGGCAGTTTTGATTTGTTCGTATTGTTGCGGATGGTAAAGAGCGGCGTCGCTGATGAGTTTTTGTGCCGCGGCGGCGGAACCTAGCGCGGCGGCCCGGTGGTAGTAATCATGCGCGATATGGTTGTCGGCTTTGATGCCGAGGCCGTAGCGGTAGAGGTCGCCCATGATTTTTAGGGCTTCAGGATAGTCTTTCTCGGCAGCGGCTTTGGCATAGTGCGCCGCTTGGAACGGATCGCGTTCGGAAAGTTCGCCGTTCAGGGCGTATTGGGCCAGCTTGGCCTGTGCTTCCGCGTGTTCCTTATCGGCGGCACGACGATACCATTCAAAGGCTTCGGGTTTGCGTTGGGCGGCAAGAAGGTCGGCCAGCAGGGTTTGTGCGGCGATGTGGCCGGCTTGTGCGGCTTGTTCGAGGTATTGTTCGGCTTGTGCGTGGTTTGGGTTGATACCTGTGCCGTAGAAGTAGATTTGACCGAGTTGCCAGCAGGCAGCAGTTACGCCGAGCGCGGCCGCTTTTTCGTATTGTTCGATGGCTATTGTAACGTCGCCTTGGCGTTGATGATGGCGTGCCAGATGGTAATATGCAGGCGCGGCATATCGGGCGGCAGCAAGTTCCGCCCAGTAAAGGGATTGTGGATCGTTGCGCTGCGCGTGGTAACGCATGAGGATTAATTGGGCTTCAAGATGACCTTGCTCACCCAGCCAGGTGTAGTCGTTAAGAAGCTGTCCGGTTGGAGTGCCGTTGTGTTGGCGTTGTTGCAGCAGGATAAAGAGTGCCTTGGGATGGCGTTGGGCCGCGGCGGCTTCCAGCCATGGAAGTGCCTGCTCCGGATGACCATTTTGCAGCAGATGATTGCCCAATACAAAAGCAGCTTCCGTATAACCCTGCTCTGCGGCCTGTTGCAGCAGTGGCAGGGCTTGGGCGGTATTGGATTGTTCCAAAAGGGCGGCGGCTTGCCGGCAGAGGATATCAGGAGCGGCGGTCATGGTTTGCGGGCGGATATAAAGTGGAAGACGGATGCTGTGGCATATGGGCGACGATACCGGTTGAGGGTTTTGTAAAAATATTGCTCGCCACAGTTTTGTAAAGTGTATTGCCTTGCTGGCTTATCTTTAGGATGTTTGGCTTGTTATATTGTTTTGCCTGGGAGTACATCCATATTTTGTGTGTTATTAAGGCCTCAGCTTGAGTTGGTATGCTTTTATGACAGCTTAGTTATTATACTGTCTTTGTAATTTATTGTTAATGATAAATGCAGTTTTTATGTTTTATTTACATGGTAGTAGCTAAGATATTGTTTGCTTCAGGCCGTCTGAAATGTTTTTCAGACGGCCTGAACTTTTCCTTCACTAAGTCAGGTTGTCGGTGTGGAAGAGTCGGATGTGTTTTTGTGAGGAAAAAAGACCTGACTGTAGAAGTTACCGTTAATTTGGGTCACGTTGAGGTGGTACATTCGGTAGGCATGGAACAGCTCTTTGTCAGGCGGTGTCGGATGATTCCAAAATTCTGCCAAGGTATTTTGGTCAGTAATGCCGGGAATATCATAATAGGCACGGCCGAGCACTTTGACAGGCATATTGTGTATCAGTCCGGACAGGCCGCTGGTGCTGTTGATGGTGACCATGCCGAGGCCATGGCGCAGGAAAGCGGGCAGGGGGACATCATGGACGTAAGTCACGCGGCCTTTGAGTTCGGGGTGTTCTTTGATAAAGCGTTTAATGTCGCGCCAGTAGTCGATAAAGCCACGATCCATCGGATGATGTTTGATGATGATGTTGGTACCGGCAGGCGCGTGCTCGGCAAATGAACTCAAAACATGGAGCAGGAAGCTGCGGACGCTGGGAAAGTCGCAATGGATACGGACTTGGCTGTCGTTGAATACCTGCAGAGGAACAATAAAAAACTTGCCGTATTTGCCTGCTTCCACACGTTTGGCGATTTGGATGTCTTCAATATAGTAGTTCAAACGCTTGAGGATGGAGAGCGACCACAGTTTGAGGTAATGGCCGGCATTGGGCGCGCGGTGGTGGATGTAGTCGGGGTATTTGCGTGGATTGCGGAACAATTCGATATAGTAACGGATGGCGTTTTTTGCCATGGGCGTAAACCCGCCGCGTACCGGCGTTGGCGCTTCATATTCTTGCCGGGCAAGCTTAGGGAATTGTTCAAGAAAAAAGTCGGCACGGCGTGGCAGAGGGGAAAATGCGTTGACGCCGTCTTTTTCTAAGGTGATGTAGTAGGGGCGGAAATAGCCTTCTTCAAACGCCCAGAAACTGGCTTGGTTTTCGTTTGCAATGCGTTTTGCGATGATGTGATAAGGGCGTGTGTCGCCAAAGCAGACAACGGCCTGGATGTGATGTTGAGCGATGTATTCTTGCAAAAATTCAGGAAAGGCATCGTAGCTGTCGTTAAAAACAACGGTATGCGCTTGAGTGGGCGGATAAAAATAGTCGTCGCCTGCATTAAAGTTGAATTTATGTACGGTTTTGCCGTTTGCAGTTAGCCAGTCGGCAAGACGCAGAAAAAAATTGCCGACAGGACCTTGAAGTAGCAGGATATTTTCTGTGCTTTCGAGCAGGTTTTGCAGGTTGTTTTGGAGGACGGTCTGTTTCATGTCGCAATGTGGTTTTGTTTTTTATGTAATAGTTTTAGGTTGAACTTTCAAGCATACGCCAAGCGTATTAACGATGCAAAGGCAATGATGCCTCAATAGAGGCAAGTTTATGACGTGTCGTTAATTTAGATGGTGTTTATTTGAAAGATCGATATAGTTGTTTGATTTTACCTAATTTTTTAGCAAAGTACCCGCGATGTAATCCGTTGTTGTTTTTTTGCATATTTTTTTGTCGTATCAGGATTTGGGCAGCGGTTTCCGCATTGATGGCCTGATGGGTTTCGGGGTGGATATAGTCGGGGTAGTGGATGAGCGTGCCGGCAATCAGCTGCCAAAGCTCAAGCCTGCGGCTGCGGCGCGGAATGGGGAGCAGATCTTGGGTAAGCCCCCAGCCTGCATAGAAAGGCAGGCCGTAGCAGCTGACTTTTTTGCCGCGCAACAAGGCTTCAAAACCTGTCAGCGAAGTCATGGTATGTATTTCGTCTGCGTATTGGAGACAGGTCAGGATATCGGCTTGTTCGGCGGTTTGGTCGGCATATTGTGCAGCATCTTCAAGGGAAATATGGCCTATACGGTTACCGCTGACTACATCGGGATGCGGTTTGTAGATGATATAGGCATCGGGATTGCGTTCGCGTACGGTACGGAGCAGATCCAGATTGCGATAGATTTGGGGCGAACCGTAGCGGATAGACGCATCATCTTCAACCTGGCCGGGAACGAGGATTACGGTTTTGTCGGTTGACGGGACGGTGAAGTCTGAGCTGCCGACGTTGTATTTGCTGATGTGGTTTTCGGTCAGCATTTTTTGCAGCTTCAAGGCCGTCTGAAAGTCTTGGTCGTCGAAGTTTTGGTTTTGCAGGATGTGTTCAAGACGGGACGGGGTTTCGGCATTGAAATAAATGCCCATATCGTCGGTAACGAGCGACAGCGGCGGCACTAAATTAGAACCGAGTCCGACCGAGCGGATAAATCCGTCTTCCATGCGCAGCAGGGGGATATGGTGTTGTTCGGCAAAACGGACGATGGCCTCTTTGCCATTGCCCCAAGCAAGGATGCGTGCATCGTCGGACAGTTTGACCCCTGCCAGTTTTTGGGTGGAGGAGATAAATTTCAGACGGCATGAGGGTACGTTAAAGAATGGTTTGGCAACCGCGCGTTTCCACAAAGACATGCCGACGCAATATAACTCACCACGCAATTTGTCGTTTTTGCGTTTGACCGTCGCCAGATAGTCGATGACATCAAAGAGGCTGCCTGTTTCGCCGGTATTGGGGTTGAGGTAGCGGCTGTATTGCAGATAGGCTGCGGCGAAGAGCTGCAGCAAGTTGCGGGGGGCGCGGCGTTGGGTTTGAACAAGGTTGTCGATTTGTGGGTGGCGGTCGTCGCTTACGCCCCATCCGGCATACCACGGCAGGCCGAAAGTGGTCAGCGGTTTGCCGCATAAAAGCGCCTCAAAACCCATTTGCGAGGTAACGCAATAAACCTTATCGACGTTTTGCAACAAAGAAATTGGATTGATGTCTTCTGCCAAAAGATGGACGCGGTGTTGCTGCGCCAGTTGGGTCAGATAGCCTTGTTTTTTGCCGCACAAAACATCGGGATGGGTTTTGACCCAGATATCGGCTTGTGGGTTTTCATTCAAGGCCGTCTGAAACATCAGTTCAAACGTAGAGGCGTCTGCGCCGCCATATTGGATGGCCATATCGCCGAAGGTTTGGTCGATGATGAGGACAGTTTCAGGCTTGGATGGGGAACGTAAAGGATGATCGTCTGAAAGCTCGGGCGCGTGGTTGTATTTGGACAGGTGGTGTTGCAGGATGAAATTCATCGCCTGCCGCGCCTGAGCCAAGGTTTCAGACGGCATGGTCTCGGCGGCAAGAATCAGTTGTTCCAAACGTGAAGGACGGGTGGTGTCGTAGTAGATGCCGATGTCGTCATAGACGATGGAATAGGGCGGATAACCGGAGACGCCCAGTCCGACTGAGCGTAAAAAACCGTCCTCAAGATTGAGCAGGGGCAATCTTAAGATATGTGCTAATTTTCTGCGTTTGGGATGTTTCTTGCCCCAAAATACTGCGGTCTTATCCGTTGAAATTTTGTCTAAAAATTTGGTTAGCAAGAGACGTTGTTTAAATAGGCCGAATGTTGAAAAAATCATTTTAAATTATTATTTTATCTATAAAATATCATTAATGTAAGAATTTATTCTGCCTCTATTTCAAAGTAAGTGTCCATAAAATTACGGAAATGTAGGGCATAGTTTTTATCCGCATTATTACTGCTTGAATCGTTAATGCAGAAGGAGTGGGGCATATGAAGGTATTTCTTCTTGAATAACAATTTCTTATATTGAGTCTGGGCGTGTGAACTGCGTATATTGAAATAGTAGCAAATTTCACGTTTCGGTGTGGCATATCCGTCAAGGTACATCAACCAAGGTACTAAAAAACTGGCCATATTAAGTTCAGAATTATGGCGTACCTTGTTATTTAGAAAAGAATTTATTTCATCTTCAAATAATGACCATGCTTTTTGAAAGGATGTTTTCCGTAGTGGAACGTAAGTATGTACCAACGGTGTATTGATATTAATTGTCGGATAATGTCTTTTTAAGAGCTTTAATGCGTGTTCTGATGCGGTCAATGTCGGTGTGATTAGACCTCGTTGACGCATTTTTTGAAAACTTTTATTGGCAACAAATAGGGAAGCCAAGCCATTATTTTCAAAAAAGTGGTTAGGTGTCAGTGGTCTTGCAACGAAAACATCATCATTGAAATAAATAAAATGTTCACTTAAATCTGGAATTTTATATAAGTTTGCTTCAATGACGTGGGAATTAAACGTTGGTAAGTATTTGGCATCAATAATTTTTGAATGATTGATTAATTTAATTTTAGAATGGGTGTTTTCATCTAACCATTTAGGTTTTTGATCCGCCGTTACAATAAAAATATTGCGGACCCACGGCATAAACTTCTGTACGGCCTGTACTGAATAAAAAAGTTCATTATGGTTGGAAAAGCGGGCAGGGTCGGTTGCATACAGACCGATATCTTCTTGATCAATGGGTTGCAGGGTACGGTAATACTGTTCTTGCCATGCTTTATCGGTATTGTCGACCCAAGTAAAAACAACATCGATGGGGAAGTTTGGCAAAACGTTTTCTGTGAGTGATGCAAGATTTGCATCTGCATTGATCAGAGTGAATTCTTCAGTTTCAGGAATAGGCTGTTCTACATTATAAGGAGGAAAGCGTTTATTTAGAAAATCCCTAAAGAAGATATGGGGTTCTCTAAAAAATTTTCTAATTTTATTTAAATTCATTTGAAACTTTCTAATACTACAAAATATAAACAGTTGATTCTGTTATGTTTTGAAGTTATTCAAACGTTACCGCTTCGGCCAATACTTTGCCTGCCAAGTCTTTAGGCGACAGGTTTGGCTCGCCTTGCAACGGCCAGTCGATGCCGACGGTCGGATCATTCCAAATCAGCGAGTGTTCAGCTTTGGGGTTGTAATAGTCTGTACATTTATAGACGAATTCGGCTTCATCGCTCAGTACATAGAAGCCATGTGCGAAACCTTCGGGTACCCACAGTTGGCGTTTGTTTTCTGCGGACAGAATCTCGCCCACCCATTTGCCGAAAGTGGGGGAGTCTTTACGCATGTCAACAGCCACGTCAAATACTTCGCCGACAACCACGCGCACGAGTTTGCCTTGTGTGTTTTCAGTTTGATAGTGCAGGCCGCGCAATACACCTTTGCTGGATTTGGAGTGGTTTTCCTGCACGAAGGTGCGTTCGCAGACTTGGGTCTTGAACCACTCGTCGCGGAAGGTTTCCATAAAAAAGCCGCGCGCATCGCCGAAGACTTGGGGTTCAAGCAGTTTTACGTCAGGAATGGCGGTATCAATGATGTTCATCGTTTTATCTTTCATCTAAAGGCCGTCTGAAAAGTTTCAGACGGCCTCAAACATTATTTTTTCAACAGGCGCAGCAAATATTGGCCGTATTGGTTTTTCGCCATCGGGCGCGCCAGCTCTTCCAGTTTTTCATCGGAAAGCCAACCGTTGCGCCAAGCAATTTCTTCCAGGCAGGCGATTTGCAGGTCTTGGATGTTTTGCACGGTTTGGACGAATGAAGCGGCTTCGTGCAGGCTCTCGTGGGTGCCGGTGTCCAGCCATGCGAAACCGCGTCCCAAAAGTTGCACCGACAATGAACCGTCTTCCAAATACATTTGGTTGAGGTCGGAAATTTCCAATTCGCCGCGGGCGGACGGTTTGATTTGTTTGGCGAACTCGACGACGCGTTGGTCGTAGAAGTACAAGCCGGTTACCGCCCAATCGGATTTGGGCTGTTGCGGTTTCTCTTCGATAGACAGGGCGTTGAAGTTTTCGTCAAATTCAACCACGCCGAAACGCTCGGGATCTTTGACCTGATAACCGAATACGGTTGCGCCGTGGGTCTTGGCGGCGGCCTGTTTTAATGTTTGCGTAAACGATTGGCCGTAGAAAATATTGTCGCCCAAAACCAAGCAAACATTGTCGTTGCCGATAAATTCTTCGCCGATGATAAATGCCTGTGCCAAGCCGTCCGGACTGGGTTGAACGGCATAGCTGATGGAAATGCCGAAATCGCTGCCGTCGCCGAGCAGGCGTTTGAAAGAGGCGTTGTCTTCGGGCGTGGTAATCACCAAAATATCGCGGATTCCTGCCAGCATCAATACGGACAGGGGATAGTAAATCATGGGCTTGTCATATACGGGCAGCAGTTGTTTGGATACGCCGCGCGTGATGGGGTAGAGGCGCGTGCCGCTGCCGCCGGCAAGGATGATGCCTTTCATGGGTTTTCTCCTGAGTAGTGTGTGTTTGCATGATTTTCAGACGGCCTAATATGGGAATAGGCCGTCTGAAAACTTATTTTCCGGTGCCTAAACGTTCCAAACGGTAGCTACCGTTCAATACGTTTTGCCACCAGGTTTTGTTGTCCAAATACCATTGCACTGTTTTGCGGATACCGGATTCGAATGTTTCCTGCGGTTTCCAGCCCAGCTCCCTGCCGATTTTGGCAGCGTCGATGGCGTAGCGCACGTCATGGCCGGGGCGGTCTTGTACGAAAGTAATCAAATCTTCATAACGCGCCACGCCGGCCGGTTTTTCAGGAACAAGCTCTTCCAGCAGGGTGCAGATGGTTTTGACGACTTCAATATTGGCTTTTTCATTGTGGCCGCCGATATTGTAGGTTTCGCCGACAACACCTTCGGTAACAACCTGATACAGCGCGCGCGCGTGGTCTTCGACAAACAGCCAGTCGCGGATTTGCATACCGTCGCCGTACACAGGCAGCGGTTTGCCGTCGAGCGCGTTCAGAATCATCAATGGAATGAGTTTTTCCGGGAAATGGTAAGGGCCGTAGTTATTGGAGCAGTTGGTTACGATGGTCGGCAAACCGTAAGTACGCAACCATGCGCGGACGAGATGGTCGCTGGACGCTTTAGAAGCAGAGTAGGGGCTGGACGGCGCGTATGGCGTGGTTTCGGTGAACAAATCGTCCGTACCGTGCAAATCGCCATAGACTTCATCGGTAGAAATATGGTGGAAGCGGAAGGCTTCGCGCTTTTCAGACGGCATTTGTTGCCAGTAGGCGCGGGCCGCTTCAAGCAGATTGAATGTGCCGACGATATTGGTTTGGATAAACTCGCCTGCCGAATCGATAGAGCGGTCGACATGGCTTTCCGCAGCCAAGTGCATCACGGCATCAGGCTGGTGTTGTGCGAATATGCGGTCGAGTTCGGCGCGGTCGCAAATATCCACTTGCTCAAAAGCATAGCGAGGGTTGCCTGCTACCTCAGTCAAAGATTCCAAATTGCCGGCATAAGTCAGCTTATCGACATTGACGACAGAGTCTTGGGTGTTTTGGATAATATGACGGACAACGGCAGAACCGATAAAGCCCGCGCCGCCGGTAACAAGGATTTTTTTCATAAGTTTCAGAGGATAGTCAAAATAATATAAACGGATTATAGCAGACAGAATGTGTGTTTTTCAGATAAAGAGGCCGTCTGAAAACATCTCTTTCAGACGGCCTGTATCAGGTTAACTTAATCTTCGTAGCCATTTGGGTTGTTGCTGACCCAACGCCATGAGTCTTCCATCATCTGCGCCAAATTACGCTTGGTTTCCCAACCGGTCTGCGCTTTGGTGTAGGCGGGATCGGCGTAGAAACAGGCCAAATCGCCATCACGACGCGGTTTGATTTGGAACGGAATGGTCAAACCGGAGGCTGCCTCAAAGGCACGGATGATTTCCAATACCGAATAAGCACGTCCCGAACCCAAATTAAACAGGTGTACGCCCGAAACATCGCTTTTCGCCTGCATCGCCGCCACATGGCCTTCCGCCAAATCCATCACATGGATATAGTCGCGCATACCCGTACCGTCTGGGGTAGGGTAGTCATCGCCGAAAACTGACAACTGCGGCAGCTTGCCTGAAGCCACTTGGCAGATATAAGGCAGCAGATTGTTTGGGATACCGTTTGGCTGCTCGCCGATCAAACCGCTTTCATGCGCACCGATAGGGTTGAAATAGCGCAACAAAATCACGCTCCAACGCGGATCGGCCTTTTGGATATCCGTCAAAATGCGCTCCACCATAGACTTAGACGTGCCGTAAGGGCTGGTCGTATCTCCGGGTTGCATATCTTCCGTATAAGGCACTTTACCCGGATCGCCGTAAACCGTAGCCGATGAACTGAACACAATCTTAAATACACCGGCACGTGCCATTTCTTCAGCCAAAACCAAGCTACCGGAGACATTGTTGTCATAGTATTTCATTGGTTCGGCCACGCTTTCACCGACTGCCTTCAAGCCGGCAAAATGGATGACAGCATCAATATCGTGTTCTGCAAAGATTTGACGCAACACTTCACGATCACGGATATCCCCTTGGTAAAAAGGCACAGATTTGCCGGTAATCTTTTCCAAGCGCGGGAGGATGTTGGCGGACGAATTGCACAAATTGTCCAAAATCACGGCACTAAAGCCTGATTTCAACAGGGAAACAACGGTATGAGAACCGATAAAGCCGGTACCGCCGGTGATAAGAATAGTCATTGGTTTTCCTTAATTAAAATTGTGTTTGGAAGTCGTGAAACCGGTTGGCTGAAAATACAAACGCTTTCAGATGGCCTGGTGTAAGTGTTGTCAAAGAGGGATTGCTTTATTTGGTTATTGTATATTTAGTTACCTGAAAAGTAAAAAAATATGGGATAATCACAGTGTTATGCACAGGGTGCAAAGCGTTATCATTTCAATTTTAATAAAAGGATCTTACCATGTCAGTATCTAACGAAGTTTTGGCGTTGATTTCACAAGTTGCACAAAAACAAGTGTCAGCAAATGAAGAATTGTTGTCTACAGGACTTATTGATTCTGTGAGCGCAATGGATTTGGTTATGGCCATCAAACAAAAATTTGATGTTGATTTGCCGTTTGAGCAACTGGTTGATATTTTGGCAAACTCGGCCAATATCATTCAATATGTTGAAAATAATTACAAAGGCTAAATCATGAAACAATTAAATGAATTCCAAAATCTTGATGATTTTTTGGAATACCGTTTCAGCCAAACTTCGGGAAAAGCGTTAGTTAATGATACTCAGGAATGTTCTTGGGAAGAGTTGCGCGTAAAAATAGCCGCATTTATCGAGGCTTACAAAAGCATAGCAGATATTACCAAAAACATTCCTTTAGTGTTGCACGGCCATAAAGAAATTGATTTTGCAGTGGCAATTTATGCCTGCTTATTAAACAAAATCCCTTTTATTCCGGTGGATAGTATTTATCCTGAAAGCCGTCTGAACAATATCTGCCAACTGTCGAAAGCACGCTTTGTATACCGTTCGGCAACGCAAACTTTTGAAAAGCAGACTGATGAAGAAGTAGAGTTGGCTGAAAAAGATTTGGCTTACATCATGTTTACTTCAGGAACAACCGGCGCACCTAAGGGTGTGCAAATCGGTCGTGAAGCCGTGTTTAACCTGATGAAATGGATGAAAGAGCAGCTTAATTTAGCCGCACCTAATGTGTTTATGAATCAGGCTCCGTTTGCGTTTGATTTGTCAATGTACGAAATCTTTGGCAACTTGGCTTACGGCGGTTGCATTGTCATGAACAGTCGTGATGCTATTTCTAATCCTGCCACCTGGATTGATTTTTTGGCCAAACAACAAATTACTACCTGGGTTTCCACGCCTTCTTTTGCCATGCAGCAGCTGCTTAACCCTAAATGCAGTCAGGCTACTTTACCGAGTTTGAAAGAATTTTTGTTCTGTGGCGAAAAACTTGGCAAACCAGTAGTAAATATGATTTTTCAAAAATTTCCCGGTGTCCGTGTTATCAATACCTATGGTCCGACTGAGGCTACTGTAGCAACAACTTACGTTGATATTACACCTGATATGCTGGCGGCAGAAGAAGAGTTGCCTGTAGGCGTTGCCGTGCTTAATTCCAAATTAGAGATTGTTGACGAAGAGATTTGGATTAGTGGCAACCATGTGATGCGTGGCTATCTGAACAACGAAACTGAAAATGCTAAACGCTTGGTAGTACACAGTGCAGATAACCGCACTTATAAAACAGGTGACTACGGTTTTGAAAGAAATGGATTGTTCTATGTACAAGGCCGTAAAGACGAGCAGATTAAGCTCAATGGCTACCGTATCGAACTTTCAGAAATTGAAGAAAAAATCCTTAACCTTAAGGAATTTGCCTTTGATAATGTGGCAGTAGTGGCTTTGAAACGCAACACAGGTGCAGTATTGCGTTTGGTGTGTTTCTATACAGCCAAGCAAAGTGCAGATACTCAGGCGATCAAAGACACATTAGTACAAAATTTACCGTCTTACATGATGCCGTCTGAATTTATTCACATCGATGAAATTCCAGTCAGCACCAACCACAAAACCGACAAAAAAGCATTGTTGGAAAAATATCAGCAGGGTTTATAAAATGGATTTATATCAAATTCAGCAAAACATCTTACGAAAAGCCAAGATTGATCCTCAAAAGGTTAACGCTTGGATTTATAACAATCAAAGTATAGTGTTTGATTTTCTGTTGAACGACTATTTTGTCAGTGTCAGTTATACGGCAGTAGGACAAACCTTTAACTTTATTGAGCGTAATAAGAGCAAAATTTCTAAGATTTCCGGCTTCCATAAATTTCTGAAATATATTTCAGAAATTTATGGAAGTTACCCACAATCGGTTAATCAAGAAAAGACAGTATTGTCTTTTAAATTTGCTGAAACCGATTGGGCAAAAATCGAGGATAAATTTAGTGAGATTTTAGAAGTCACTTCCATTTATCTTGGCAGCGAACTGTGCTACATCCTGAATGTTGAAAAAAATAAGGGCATTAATTTAGCCGAGTACTTGGATAAGCCGGAAGTTGAATACATTGGTGTTAAAGGCGACAGTAATGAGTTTTTCCTAAGCTATGCTCGGAATCATGGTCTAAGTGATTATGTTTATGAGCTAAATAATAGAGGCTTTTTAGCTGTTGAACACAAAATGGGTGTAAGTGTGTTCCGTCGCGTGAACAAGCACAGTTATAAAGATCTTTTGGCTTATTTCCCAGACTCTTTCCATGAGTTGGAAAATGTCATTTATACTGTTGAAGCACCGAAAGTATTGAGTGCCAACAAGAAAAACCTATTGGTGTTGTTCTCTTATACCAATAAGAGTAATGAGAATATGGTTGACCGTTATTATAGCCACCCATTTCCATTTATCAGCAACAGCATTATGCCAAATACTTACATCATCCGTATGGCTGATGTATCAGACGCGTTTGGCAGTCACGGGTTGAATACAAAGTTTGATGAAAATATCGAAGACAATATCCAGCGTTTCATTAAGAGCCTGATGAGTATTTATGGCGTAGATAAGAAAAACGTAGTCATTTGCGGTGCATCATCAGGCGGTACAGGGGCGGTATATCACGGCTTAATTGGTGGGTACAAAACCTTTGCAATCGACCCATTTTTGGGCAACCATAAATACTATGGTGGCAAAGATCCATTGTATCTGCACTCTATCCGTACGCCGATTTTGGAGACTTTCAAAAAGCTACCAGATGTAATTGATCATAACCTTGAAAATCAAGTGGTCATTTCATCGGCTAAGGTATCAGAGTTTTACCCGGATATTAAAGAGCTGAAAGAAGCATTGCCTACAGTTGTATTATGTGAGTTTGACTTTGAAAAAATTCAAAAGCACATAGATTTTTCAGGCAACACAGTATTCTTGTCCAATACCATTATCAATAATTTGCTGTTGGACATCCATATTACTGATTCGGACATTAATCTGAACTAAATGTGAAGTAAATAGACAGTAAGTTTAAAATTTACTGTCTATTTTTTTAATATTTGAATCATATTTATCATGTTTGGGGAATGTAATGGTAGATAAAACGACTGAAGAATTTCAGCAAGAAATTCTTAAAAATATCAAATTAAAAAATACGTCTGTTGATATTTATTATCAGCAGAATGTGTACTGCAATTTCAAATCTGACCGTGAAACACCATTTTCTGTCAGCTTAAATTTAGATTGGCAGAAGATTTTCCTGTTTTATCGTAATAAAAGTGAGATAGATAATATCGGAGAAATGTTTCCAAACTTCAGCTTATCTAAGCAGGATGGGGATAATGTATACATTTATGATGTCAGTACTTTGGATTTTGCCCAAACCTGTGCGGTCTTTATCAAATTGGCCGAGCGTGCGGAACAATATTTTTCTGAACGGCCAGTAGTTAACGGCCGCAAAAAAGAGGTGATGTCAGGTAATTATATCGACACCTCCGGAAATAAAATTACTGCACCTGATAATCTGCGAAACTGTCATTTCCAATTTCTAGGAGGAGGTGGGAATGAAGTTGTTATCCACCCTAATGCAAACTTGCGTAATGTATTTTTGGAATTTTTAGGCAAGGACAGCAAAGTCTATATTGGAGAAAATGTTTCTATGCAAGGCCAATGGTGTTTGGGAGTAGGCTGTACGATTAATATCGGCAGTAAAACTACCAGTACCAATCCGGTTTATATTACTGTTGCCGAACATACAACCTTGTCCATTGGTGAAGATTGTATGTTTGCCACTAATAATCAAATCCGTACTGATGATGCACACCCGATTTATGATGTTCATACTGGCAAACGTTTAAATGTTTCTAAAGACGTTACCATTGGAGACAGAGTGTGGGTAGCCTATGGCGCAACAATTTGGGGTGGTACAAAGATTGGTAGCGGTAGTATTGTTGGTGCATTTTCGGTAGTGAAAAAACATTTTCCTAATAACTGCGTTATTGCAGGCGTGCCGGCTAAAGTCATACGTAAAGATGTATTTTGGGAACGCAATAATGTTTTATATACAGATATAGATGAAGGTAAGGATTTGGCAGAAATGAATCATGTCACCTATATCAATTCAACAGTAGAACTTGATTAGTACATCTAACTAGTAAAGGCCGTCTGAAAACATAAAAGTTTTCAGACGGCCTTTTTTAAGATAAGACAGAGATTACTCTAAACAAGCCAATTGTTTTTTCAGACACTCAGCCTGTAATACCTTGTCACCTTTAGCTTCGGCTATTTCAGCTGCCAGTTTCCAATATGCTGCTGTGTCTTGTAGAGAGAGACTGTCAAAATAACGTTGTGCTGCTTGATGGTTTTTCAGACGGCATAAAGCAGTTGTATAAAGATACATCGTTTCCGGTGAGGTTTGTGCAAAATCAGCCAATATTTTGGTGACAGACTCCCAATCTTGGTTTTGGGCAAGTTTTTCAGCTTCATACAAGGCCAAAGACGGATTCTCAGGATATTTTTGGCGCAGTTGAGCCAATAGATATCCTTCGCCGTCAGTGTTGCCGGTAGCGTACATTTTTTTCAGATAATCGACTGTTAAATCTTCAGGAATTAAGAGCAGATTTTCTTCAAAGGCACGGTTAAGCTGGGTAAATAGTTTTTCAGAATCACCGCGTAATTTTGCCAGTCTTGCAATCGCGATACGGCAACTTGGATCATTCTGAGTATGGTTTTCAAAAGCAACCAAAAACTGATGCGCGCCTTGTAAGTTACCAAGTTTCATACAGAGGTAAGAAGCCAATAGCTCGGGTTTGAGATAGCCTTTTTCGCGATCGTCCAAGCTATCAATATACGTTTTCAGTAAAGCCAATGCTACAAAATAATTCTGCTCCGATAGCTTTTGTGCTACGGCTAACAAAGGTTGATATGAGTCGGGTAAGTCTGTACCTATCCGGGCAAACAGTTTTTCAGACGGCCTTTTTGCTTGGTGAAATGAGGCTGCAAGCAATGCTACAAGTAAATCATTTTGCGTTCCTATATGCTCGTTTTCAGCAAAAAATTCCGCCCCTTTAACGGCATTACCGATATATAAATCCATTTTCGCATGCCAGTAATCAGCGGTATCGGGATAATCAGGTAACAGGTTTTGCAAAGTGTCAAACTGGTTGCTTTCAAATAAAGCGTTCAGATAACGATGGCGATAATCAGCTGTTTCTTCCGCATTCAGACGGCCTGTACCAAGCAGAGTTTGGATACGGCTTGCAGCCAAGTCCCATGCATGAAGTTTTTCAGCTTGGGCAATCATATTCTGAATAATAGGCAGATCATCTGTAGTGTCAGGTTGGTCAAGTGCTGTAATAGACTGATAGACACGCTCACAATTATTCGAATCCCTAAATTGGAATGTTTTATCGATACGTTTTTGATATAAATCAGGTACTTTAGCTTGATTGTCTACTAGATCTTTTAATGCTGCCAGAAGTTCTGTTTCATTATAAGCAACTGCACCAAAACCATCTCGGTTATAGTCAAAATAACCTTTTTGATAGGTGTGATTTCCACTCGAGAATACTTCATCATAATCAAATTGATAATACAAAATAGCTTTATTCAAGTAGGCTACATCAAATGCAACAGATGAATAGTCTGTAATCAAGACGCTAGTATTTTGGAAGACGGATTGGATGTTACCTTCTGAATAGCTATAGATTTTAATAAAGTCAGGCACAGTGAACTCATCCATGTATTCCTGAATACTTGGATGTGGTGCAAAGACGATTTGATAACCTTGATCATTCAGTTCTTTTAATATGGCATGATTCATGAAGCCATGCCAATGTCTGGCATAGTTAGTTTTCATGAAATCAGGGTTTCTTGTTCGTTCTGTACCTGAGATATATGTACCTACAATGGAGCTACGCCATGTTGGCATAATTAAAATCTGTTTAGATTCGGTATTGTTATTGATGAGTAAACGGTCATAACGAGGGAAACCTGTCAGTTTAACTTCTTTTTTACCAAATTTATAAGCAGTCGTATTGTCCACAATAGAATGGTATTCTGGATTTGTCGCTGTAACGAAACAAGCAATTTTTTTGGTATTTAACCAACCTGATAAATCATCTTTCGTAATGCCATGTTGTAAAAAGACGTAGTCTTTATCTAATAGGGAATTATCTTTGAAATAATGTGTGATATATCCATCAACATGACTACTGATGATTTTTGCGCAGTCTTTTAATTTACTCTCAAATGCAGATGAGCCAAATTCAAGTAAATTAAACCCATCTTGTTCGAGCCTTTTCCAATCAGAGGAGGTTTTTTTCAGGGCAAAATAAATATCTTGTTCTGGATGATTTTCACTAATATAACGATATAAGTGTTCTGCATTATCATCGGCCTGATTGTCCCTATCCATTAAAATCCAGGCATTCGATTTAACCGTGGATTTTTGTTTGAATGAAGTGAATACTGCTTCGATTGGTAGTTTGTCAAATTGTTTTCCTGAGAATGTTAATTTGGCTCTTTTACCGGCTAAAAAAAGTTCTAAATCGCCCATGTCTTGACAAGGAAGCCATGTGCGGTATTCTTTAGTGTATAAACTGCCTAGAAAGTCATAGACAACTTCTTTTTGGTATTTAGGGAATATTTCCTTACCATTGATTACCCATTGTTCAACAATTGGAAAATTTGAAAAATATTTCACCAAAATCTGTTTCTTTTTCAAATCAAAATCTTCAATATAAGAAATTTGATTCTTAGGTGCTGTATTTTTAAATAAACCGAGCAGAGCTACTTTTTGGAAAAACCATGTCCCTGCTAAATTAAAGCGAAGAATTGTTGCTTCATCAATATATGAAAACATTTCATGTAATAAGGCAACGAAATGTTTTTTTTGCTCTTCACTTAGGTGTGACAATGCTGCAGGTTTATTTACGATACGACCAAAATACCAGATGATATGGTATAGGACGATTCTTTGAATATGCTCAGGGACTTTTCCAAATTTCATTTTGGCTGTTTTCAAAATTTCAATACAGCCTTTTTCAATTACCCTAGAAAATAGTAATGGATTGTTCCATGCTCCATCTAACGTGGACGAACCATCAGAACGTTTCCGATAAAAATAACTGATTTTTGACAGAAAAGCAGCATTAGTTGAGGCATCAGTATTTAGAATATAATCGGTAACAAATTTTGCATCTTCAAAGCTAGGTTTCATTGCCTCATCAAAATAAATATGTGCATTACGGATATTATCAATTTTGAAAAAAGCAGTACTTGCAGATAATTGTAGGTGATCTTTTAGATTAGATAATGGAAGGACAATATCCCCTTTAGCAAAACGGTATTTTAAGGGGTGTGTATCTTTCACCATGTCTTTATCTTCAAAGTAGAATACTAATGGGCAACCTACTATGCTAATGTTGGCATTATTACTTAAGAAGTTATCTGTTTTGTAGAAGTAATCAGAAGAAACAAAGTCATCTGGATCTATGAATGTTACCCATTCGGTTTCAACATGTTGCAAACCCAGATTGCGTGCCGAGGCTTGACCGCCATTTTCTTTGTAAAAATAATGGATATTTTGGGGAAACTTGGCTTGCCATCGTTTGATGATTTCTGCCGAATGGTCGGTTGACCCATCATCTACTAGAATGATTTGAATGTGTTTTTTGAAATTCAAGCTTTGTTTGACGATACTGTCAAAGTATTCATCAAGGTATTTTTCGACGTTATAAACAGCTGAAACGATTGTAAATTGATTATTACCTTCGTATTTTAAGGGAAGGTATTTTTTGAGTTTCATTACGCGTTTGGCGTACATGTCGCGGAAAAAGAGTTTAGGGTCTCGTAAGAGCTTCCGAAATTTTTTATTGTTCATTTTTTTGACCTTTTATTTTTATTTGGTTTTGAAGTAATTTTCCAGCATTTGAATCAGTTTGTCCTGGTAGTTTTCAATCTGTTGCTGGCTGTGAAAATCGTTGGCACAAAAAGAGTGTGGCTGCCGCCCATTTTTTTTATTTTCCAAGAGCTTGATATATTGGGCAGGCGCTTTGTTGGAGCGGATATTAAAATAATAACATATTTCATTACCTACTGTAGATTTCCTGTTTAAAAACATCAGCCAAGGTACGAGGAAGGTGGCAAGGTTGAGATCGTGGTTAGAACGGAAACGGTTGGATAAAAAGGCTTCAATCTCAGTACGGTAGTGCTGCCAAGCAAATTGAAAGCTGCTTTTATGCAGTGGAATATAGGTGTGTACTAACGGACGGTCGATGTGGCAGTCGTAGTGCTGTTGTAATAGTGTGATGCAGTTTTTTGAGGCGGAAAGAGTGGGTGTGTCGGTTCCTCTTTCGGACATTTGTTTTAGGCTTTTGTCTGCAATAAAAAGTGAAGCAATCCCGTTGGCGTGAAAAAAATGTTCCTTCGGTAATGGTCGGGCAACAAATACATCATCGTTAAAATAGATGAAGTGTTCATTTAGATTAGGAATGTTGTGCAAGTGTGCTTCGATTACATGCGAATTGAAGGTGGGCAGGTATTGCGAGTCAATGATTTGACTGTGATCTATTATGCTGACGTTGGGATAGTCGGCAGGATTGAGCCAGTCGGGGCGTTGGTTGTCGGTAATGATGTAGATATGGTTGACCCACGGCAGGAAGGTACGCACGCTGTGAAGTGAATAGTAAAGTTCGTTGTGGTTGCTGAAACGGGCTTCGTCATTATTGTGAAGTGCGTTTTGTTCGGCGGTAGGGCTATATTGGCGGCGACGCTGCTGCCATTGGGGATCTTGGTTATTTACCCATGTGAAAACGACATCAATTTTAATAGGTGGAAGGTTGATACTATTTTCAAGTTCGGCTAAATACAGGGTGTTGTCGATAATGACCGGTTCGTCAGACTCTGTTGTACGCTGTTCGGCGTTGCGGACAGGGTATCTTTTGTTGAGATAGTCGCGGAAGAATACACCTGGTTGTCGAATCAGTTTTTTAAGTTTTCTCATGACGGTATTCACTGTAATGTGATGTTTTTGATGCTTATGTCAGGTTTTCAGACGGCCTAATATTTCATCAGGTGTTATAATGGCTGTGCGTAATTAAAAGTATAGTGAGATTTAATCAATGTTGAAAGCAGAATGTCTTACCCGCAGGGGCATGTTATTGTTGTGCGTCAGTCTGTTGGCTGCATGCTCTTCTCTTCCTAATTCTGGTCCGAGTACGCGAAATGTTGTTGCTTTGGGGCAACAGTCGGCTACAGCCGAAGTGCCGGAGGTGGAATTGATTGATGTGAATGGTGCGGTAGCTCAGTCGCTATATCAAGCGCAAGTTAATCAGTCATTTGCTCAGTTGGGCGATGGTACATCATCAATAGGGGCTATCAATATAGGCGATGTGCTGGACATTACGATTTGGGAAGCTCCTCCGGCTGTGTTGTTCGGTGGAGCTTTGTCGTCTACCGGTTCGGGTAATGCGCAGCAAACGAAGCTGCCTGAACAGATGGTCAGCTCTTCAGGTACGATTTCTGTGCCGTTTATCGGCGATGTGTCTGTCCTTGGTAAAACACCGGTTCAGGTGCAAAACATTATTAAAGGCCGTCTGAAAAAAATGGCGAACCAGCCGCAGGTAATGGTGCGCATGGTTCAAAACAATGCGGCGAATGTATCGGTTATCCGCGCGGGTAACAGTGTGCGTATGCCTTTGACGGCTGCAGGCGAGCGTGTGTTGGATGCGGTGGCTGCCGTGGGCGGTTCGACTGCGAATGTTCAGGATACGAACGTACAGCTGACACGTGGCAATGTTGTCAGAACGATTGCTTTGGAAGACTTGGTGGCGCATCCGCGTCAAAATATTTTGTTGCGCCGCGGTGATGTAGTCACAATGATTACTAATCCAAGCACGTTTACGTCTATGGGTGCGGTCGGTCATACGCAGCAGATTGGTTTCTCTGTGAAGGGCTTATCTTTGGCTGAGGCTGTGGGACGTATGGGCGGTCTGCAGGATTATAGTGCAGATGCGCGCGGCGTATTTGTATTCCGTTATGCGCCTTTGTCCGAGCTGCCTCCTGAGAAACAATCTAAATGGGTTGAAAAGGGTTATGGCGATCGTGCGGAGATTCCTGTGGTCTACCGTTTGAACCTGGCAGATGCGAATTCTATGTTTTGGATGCAGCGTTTCCCTGTGAAGGATAAGGACGTGGTGTACGTATCGAATGCACCGATGGCCGAAGTACGCAAGTTCTTGTCATTTGTGTTCTCGCCTGTGGTTAGCGGTGCGAACAGTATTAATAATTTAGTGAACTGATGGGGAAAATAATGTCTGAGCAAGTTTCTGCAAATGTGGATGTGAAACCGGAACAACCGGCTCCCGAAAAGAAAAAGGCCAAAAAGTCTTGGTTGCGTAAGATTAATCCGTTGCTTTGGGTAACGGTTATCGTGCCGACTTTGTGTTCCGGTGTGTATTACGGACTATTTGCTTCTGATCAGTTCACATCTCAGTCCAGCTTTGTGGTGCGTTCTCCTAAGAGCCAATCGTCTTTGAACGGCCTGGGCGCTATTTTGCAGGGGTCTGGTTTCTCTCGTGCGCAAGACGATATTTATACCGTGCAGGAATATATGCAGTCGCGTTCAGCTTTGGACGCGTTGCGTAAGAAAATGCCCGTTCGTGATTTTTATGAAAAAGAAGGCGACATCTTCAGCCGTTTTAATGGTTTTGGCCTGCGTGGCGAGGATGAAGCGTTTTATCAATACTACCGCGATAAGGTATCCATCCATTTTGACTCTGTCTCAGGCATTTCCAATTTGAGCGTTACATCGTTCAATGCCGGTGAATCTCAAAAGATTAATGATGCTTTGCTCAAACAGGGTGAGGTATTGATCAACCAGCTGAACGAACGTGCGCGTCAGGATACGATTCGTTATGCTCAGGAAGTGGTCAATTCGGCTGAAGAACAAGTTAAAGAGGCTTCTGCCCAATTGACAAAATTCCGTGTGTCCAACGGTATTTTCGACTTGAAGGCGCAATCCGATGTGCAAATGGGTTTGGTGTCTAAATTGCAGGACGAGTTGATTGTCATTCAAACCCAGCTTGACCAGGTAAAAGCTGTTACGCCTGAAAACCCGCAAATTCCAGGTTTGATTGCGCGCGAGAAGAGCTTGCGTAAAGAAATCTCGCAACAAATGAAAGCGATTTCCGGCGGTGGCGAGGGTTCGTTGTCCAATCAGGCGGCGGAATATCAGCGCGTGTATCTGGAAAACGAATTGGCCGAGAAACAATTGGCTGCAGCGATGACTTCTTTGGAAAGTGCAAAAGCGGAAGCAGATCGTCAGCAATTGTATTTGGAAGTGATTTCCCAACCGAACAAACCTGACTTGGCGCATGAGCCAAACCGTCTGTACAACATTGTGGCAACGTTTGTCATCGGTTTGATTGTCTATGGCATTGCTGTGTTGCTGTCTGCAAGTATCCGTGAGCATAAAAACTGATGAAAGAGCTACATAAAACATCGTTTTTGGAGTCGCTGCTTATCCAAAAAAGGGTAATCGGCGCACTCTTAATGCGTGAAATTATTACTCGCTACGGTCGTAATAACATTGGTTTTTTGTGGTTATTTGTCGAACCTTTGCTGCTGACTTTGGTTATGGTGTTGATGTGGAAGTTTTTCCGCATGCACAACGTGTCGGCTTTGAATATCGTGGCTTTCACGCTGACAGGCTATCCGATGATGATGATGTGGCGTAATGCCTCTAATCGCGCCATCGGTTCGATTGCGGCCAATACAAGCCTGCTGTATCACCGAAATGTACGTGTTTTAGATACCATTTTTGCGCGTATGTTGTTGGAGATTGCCGGTGCCACCATTGCGCAGGTTGTGATTATGTTCGCATTGGTCGTCATCGGCTGGATTGATGTACCGGCAGATATTTTCTATATGTTGTTGGCTTGGCTTTTGATGGCTATGTTTGCCGTTGGATTGGGGCTGGTCATCTGTTCGGTGGCATTTCACTTTGAGCCGTTTGGCAAGGTTTGGAGTACCATCAGTTTTGTGATGATGCCTTTGTCCGGCGTGTTTTTCTTCGTACACAACCTGCCTCAGCAGTTGCAACACTATGTGCTGATGCTTCCGATGGTGCATGGTACAGAAATGTTCCGTGCCGGATATTTTGGTAACAGCGTTACGACTTACGAAAATCCTTGGTATATTTTGTTGTGTAATTTAGTTTTGCTGCTGCTTGGTTTGGCGATGGTGGCGAGATTCAGCAAAGGGGTTGAGCCGCAATGATTTCAGTTGAACACGTTTCCAAGCGCTATCTGACCCGCCAAGGTTGGCGGACAGTCTTGCACGATATCAACTTCAAAATGGAGAAGGGCGAGAAAATCGGTATTCTCGGCCGCAACGGTGCAGGTAAATCGACGCTCATCCGTTTGATCAGTGGCGTTGAGCCGCCAACCACGGGCGAAATCAAGCGGACGATGAGTATTTCTTGGCCTTTGGCATTCTCCGGTGCGTTTCAAGGCAGTCTGACCGGTATGGACAATTTGCGTTTCATCTGTCGGATTTACAACGTCGACATCGATTATGTGAAGAACTTTACCGAAGAGTTTTCCGAGCTGGGTCAATATCTTTATGAGCCGGTCAAGCGTTATTCTTCAGGTATGAAGGCACGTTTGGCATTTGCTTTGTCGTTGGCGGTAGAGTTTGACTGCTATCTGATTGACGAAGTGATTGCAGTTGGCGACTCGCGCTTTGCCGATAAATGTAAGTACGAGTTGTTTGAAAAGCGCAAAGACCGTTCCATCATCTTGGTGTCACACAGCCACAGCGCCATGAAGCAATATTGCGATAATGCGATGGTGCTGGAAAAAGGACATATGCACCAGTTTGAAGACATGGACAAAGCCTACGAATATTATAATTCGCTGCCTTAAAGCGATTGTTTTTTAAATCAGGCCGTCTGAAATTTCAGACGGCCTGTCCGTTGGAATTCTATTGATGAACATTACTCAAATTCTTTCCCAAGAACTTTCGGCTACGGCCGCGCAAATTAATGCCGCTATTGAGCTTTTAGACGACGGCGCGACCGTGCCGTTTATCGCGCGTTACCGTAAAGAAGCCACAGGCGGGCTGGATGATACGCAGCTGCGTCAGCTTGCCGAGCGGTTGCAATATCTGCGCGAGTTGGAGGAGCGCAAAGCCGTTGTTTTAAAAAGCATTGAAGAGCAAGGTAAGCTTTCAGACGACCTCAAAGCGCAAATCGAAGCCGCCGACAACAAAACCGCGCTGGAAGACCTGTATCTGCCCTACAAGCCCAAACGCCGCACCAAAGCGCAAATCGCGCGTGAACACGGTTTGCAGCCGCTGGCGGACGTGTTGCTTGCCGGGCAGCCGCAAGATGTAGAAGCCGCCGCGCAAGGCTACCTGAACGAAAACATCCCCGACGCCAAAGCCGCGCTGGACGGCGCACGCGCGATTCTGATGGAACAGTTTGCCGAAGACGCGGAACTCATCGGCACACTGCGCGATAAGTTGTGGAACGAAGCCGAAATTCACGCGCAAGTCGTTGAAGGCAAAGAAACCGAAGGCGAAAAATTCAGCGATTATTTCGACCATCGCGAACCTATTCGCACCATGCCCAGCCACCGCGCGCTGGCGGTTTTGCGTGGTCGCAACGAAGGCATGTTGAACATCGCGCTCAAATACCAGCCCGACGACACGCCGATTACCCAGCAAAGCGAATACGAGCAACTCATCGCCCGCCGCTTCAAGGTTTCAGACGGCCATAAATGGCTGCGCGACACCGTGCGCCTGACTTGGCGCGCGAAAATCTTTTTGTCGTTGGAACTCGAAGCTCTCAATCGTTTGAAAGAAGCTGCCGACACTGACGCGATTACCGTGTTCGCCCGCAATCTCAAAGACTTGCTGCTCGCCGCGCCCGCCGGACGGCTGACGACTTTGGGTCTCGACCCGGGCTACAAGAACGGTGTGAAATGCGCCGTGGTGGACGACACAGGCAAGCTGCTGGATACTGTTATTGTCTATTTGCATCAAGAAAACAATATGTTGGCAACGTTGTCGCGCCTGATTAAGCAGCACGGCGTGAAGCTCATCGCCATCGGTAACGGCACCGCCAGCCGCGAAACCGACAAAATCGCGGGGGAACTGGTGCGTGGGATGCCGGAAATGGGGCTACACAAAATCGTCGTTTCCGAAGCCGGAGCATCGATTTATTCCGCGTCCGAACTGGCGGCGCGCGAGTTCCCCGACTTGGACGTTTCCCTGCGCGGCGCGGTGTCCATTGCCCGCAGGCTGCAAGACCCGCTCGCCGAGTTGGTTAAAATCGATCCCAAATCCATCGGCGTGGGTCAGTATCAGCACGACGTGAACCAAAGCCAGCTCGCCAAATCGCTGGACGCGGTGGTCGAAGACTGCGTGAACGCCGTCGGCGTGGACGTGAATACCGCCTCTGCCCCGCTCTTGGCACGGATTTCCGGTTTGAATCAAACCCTTGCCCAAAATATCGTCGCCTACCGCGATGAAAACGGCGCGTTCGACAGCCGCAAAAAATTGCTGAAAGTGCCGCGTTTGGGCGAAAAAACCTTCGAACAGGCGGCAGGCTTTTTGCGGATTAACGGCGGCAAAGAGCCGCTGGACGCGAGCGCCGTCCACCCCGAAGCCTATCCCGTCGTCGCCAAAATGCTGGCGCAACAAGGCATTACCGCCGCCGAACTCATCGGCAACCGCGAGCGCGTGAAGCAAATCAAAGCGTCCGACTTCACCGACGAACGCTTCGGTCTGCCGACCATTCTGGACATCCTGTCTGAGCTGGAAAAACCCGGCCGCGACCCGCGCGGCGAGTTTCAGACGGCCTCCTTTGCCGAAGGCATTCACGAAATCAACGACTTGCAAGTCGGCATGATACTCGAAGGCGTGGTTTCTAACGTCGCCAACTTCGGCGCATTCGTGGACATCGGCGTCCATCAGGACGGCTTGGTGCACATCTCCGCCCTGTCCAATAAATTCGTCCAAGACCCGCGCGAAGTGGTGAAAGCCGGCGACGTGGTGAAAGTGAAAGTGCTGGAAGTCGACGCCGCCAGAAAACGCATCGCGCTGACCATGCGCTTGGATGACGAGGCGGGCGGCTCAGACAAAGGCAACAGGCCGTCTGTAACCCGACATCAAGAACGCCGCGACCGCAAACCCCAACGCAATGAGCGTGTCCCAACCAATTCAGCAATGGCAGATGCGTTTGCGAAGTTGAAGCGGTAACGATAGTCTGAAGTGCAATTTAAAACAAAATCTTTTGGAAACAAATAAATAAAATTAAATTGTAAAAAAAATGCCGTTTTTTTATCATAACGAAACAATATAGCAAAAAAAATCGGAATTTTTTATTATTTAACCGAAATCCTAAAATGTACTCGATCGAACAATTCCCTCCTGAAATAGATTTCGACTCTGTTGCCGTCTTGAAAAAACTGGCTTCCGCCCATCGTTATCTAGCCGAATTAAAAGGCATCTGCCGCAGTATTCCCAACCAAGGCATTCTGATTAACACGCTGTCTTTGCAGGAAGCCAAAGATAGTTCCGAAATCGAAAATATCATTACTACCCATGACGAACTGTTCCGCGCAGGAATATCGGCAAGCTCATCTAGTCCTGCCATCAAAGAAGTGCAGAATTATGCTTCAGCACTTCTTTGTGGCTTCGACCTTATCCAAAAACACGGAATGCTGACCAACAATCATATTTTGACGATACAGGCCGAGTTGGAAAAGAACCGTGCCGGATTCCGTAAACAGTCGGGGACGATGCTGAAAAACGACCGTACAGGCGAAACCGTCTATACGCCGCCGCAACATATAGACGACATCATTTGCTTGATGAGCAGATTGGAAGCATTTATCAACAATGACAACACGGAAAAACCTATTGATCCGCTTATCCGTATGGCGTTGCTCCATCACCAGTTTGAAAGCATTCACCCGTTTTACGACGGCAATGGCAGAACAGGTAGGATTATTAATGTGCTGTATCTGGTTTTAACCGGGTTGCTGGATATTCCCGTTTTATACCTCAGCCGCTATTTGGTACGGAACAAAAGCGAATATTACCGACTGTTACAATATGTACGCGATACGGGTGAATGGGAGGATTGGCTGTTGTATATGTTGGAAGCCGTGGAACAAACCGCCAAGGACGGCATCGATACCGTGCAACACATCCATCAGGCGATGCTGGACTACAAACATCGTATCAGGCAAAAATTCAGCTTCTACAGTCAAGACCTGATTAACCACCTATTCAACCATCCCTACACAAAAATCGATTTCCTGATGAAAACGCTGAACGTTTCTCGTCCCAGTGCCGCCAAATATCTGGACGAACTGACAGAAGGCGGGTTCCTTCACAAAGAAAAAATAGGCAGAAGCAACTACTATATCAATATTGCGCTGATGAGTATCTTACTACCAACCAATTGATAATATTTGAATTTATACAATATTAAATTAATATATTATTTACCATCATACTTGATGGCTTGCCGATATAAATAAGCGTATAGTTCCAAATATCACAAACCCATCATCACAACTTTAGGAGTTCAAACCATGAAACCTGTTTTGTTTGCCGCGCTGATTTCCTGTTTCTCCGTTGCTGCGTATGCGGCCTGTACCGACAGCCAGCAGCAGTGCGTGATTTATAAAAACGGCAACGTCGCGACAGAAGGCGGCTGTACGGTCAGCAAGTGCCAAAGTGCCGAGGCGCAAGTGTTGAAATGGAAGCTGAAAAACGGCAAAGGCGTAACCGTTGAAATCGGAAAAAACGGTAAGGTTTTGGTGAACAAGAAACCGGGTGCGAAAGCGAACAACAGCAATGCGTCAGGCATGGGTTTGACATGCTATGCCGCCGATGCGGACAAACGCGAACAGTTCTGCTCGACCAATTATTGATTGGATTGTTGCTTTGATTAAAGGCCGTCTGAAAAGTGTTTCAGACGGCCTTGATGTTTATCCTTCCGATATTTTTTCATTGAGAAAGTCGATAAAGCTGCGCACTTTCGCGCTGAGAAAGGCTCTGTCGACATAGGTGGCGTTCAGTTGGTCTGTCCAGATGGTGTAATCGGGCAGGAGTTGGACCAATGTGCCGTCCTTCAATTCCTGCTGAACTGCCCAAAGGGGCTGATAGCCTATGCCCGCACCTGATTTAATCAGCTCGCGGATCATCAGCGTGTTGTCGCTGCGGATAACGGGGGAGAGGTGGAGGATGGCTTTTTCTCCTGTGGTGCGGTGGGTAATTTCCCAGTCTTGTTGACTGGTATAGGAAGGCAGAATAGCTTGGTGCTGCATGACGGCTTCGGGTGTATCGGGTGTGCCGTGTCGGGCAAGATAGTCGGGGGCGGCAAGCAGGACGAACTCGATTTTGGCCAGTGGTTTGACGATCAGCGAAGGGGAGGGGGTTTTGGAAACGCGCAAGGCGAGGTCGAAGCCTTCGGCGATGAGGTCGATATGGCAGTTGTCGAGGACGAGGTCGAGCGTGACTTTGGGATAACGCTGGCGGTATTCTGCCAACCATGCGCTCATATTACCACCTGTAAACCACAGGGGCATGGTAACGCGCAACATACCTTGCGGCGTGTCGGCGCCGCCTGTCGCTTTTTGGGCGGCGGTGTCCAAGGTATCCAGCGCGTAGCTGCATTGGCGGTAGTATTCTTCGCCTGCTTCGGTCAGGTGGAGGTTGCGGCTGTTGCGGTGTAAGAGCTTGGCTTGAATGGTGTTTTCCAGATGGCTGACGTGTTTGCTGGCCATGGCGGTGGAGATGTTGAGCTGATCGGCAGCACGGGTAAAACTGCCGCTTTGAACCACTTGGCGGAAAACTTTTAGGCTAAATAGGGTATCCATGATTTCTTATTAGGAAACGTTGTATCAATAATTCGAGTATATATCTCTTACTGGGAATTATCTATACTGTACTTATTGAAATTGCGCCCTACCTCTTTCAGGTAGCCATTAAAATAAGGAATATTAAGATGTCAGCTCTCAAATCAGTCCAACCGGTTGTATTATCCGTCTTGCGTATTGTTACGGCGTATCTGTTTTTGCTGCATGGTACGGCCAAGTTTTTCAGTTTTCCGATGTCCATGGGCGGCGCGCCTGAAGGTTTGATGCTGGTGGCCGGTATTTTGGAAATTGTCGGCGGTATCTTATTGATATTAGGTCTGTTCACCCGTCCGGCCGCGTTTGTTTTGTCCGGTCAGATGGCAGCCGCCTACTTTATGGCACACGCGTCTTCTGGTAATGTTTTGTTCCCATTGGCCAATCAGGGTGAATCTGCCGTTTTGTTCTGTTTCGTGTTTTTGTACCTGGCAGTAGCCGGTGGCGGAGCGTGGGCTTTGGATAACGTTTTTGGTAAAGATAAAGATTAATTTAAGTTTAAGGAAAAGATCATGACTTATTCTGTTTTGCAACAAGCTGCTGAAACCCGTCGTTCTATCTATGCATTGAACAACACCCTGCCTCTGTCCAATGAGGAAGTAACCAAAATCATCGAACACGCCGTTTTGCATACGCCGTCTTCTTTTAATTCGCAATCTGCCCGAGTGGTCGTATTGTTCGGCGAAGAACATGCCAAAGTGTGGCATTTTGTCGAAGAGGCTTTGCGTGCAATTGTTCCTGCCGAGCAGTTTGAAGCCACTGCACAAAAACTGAACTTGTTTAAAGCAGGCGCGGCGACAGTTTTGTTCTTTGAAGATCAAGATGTTGTCAAAGGCTTGCAAGAGCAGTTCCCATCTTATGCGGCCAACTTCCCGATCTGGGCGGATCAGGCAAATGCCATGGTTCAATATGCTGTGTGGACAACATTGGCGGCTGCCGGTATTGGCGCCAATCTACAACACTACAATCCACTGCCTGATGCGGCCATTGCCAAAGAATGGAACTTGCCGGAAAGCTGGTTGTTGCGTGCGCAAATGGTGATTGGCGGTATCGCGGCTTCAGCCGGTGAAAAAGCCTTCCAACCAATCGAAGGCCGTCTGAAAGTATTTGGCGCATAAGTGAAATGATGTGTTAAACAAAGGGCGCGATGTTTGCGCCCTTTTTGAAATAACAAAATTAAAAAGGCCGTCTGAAAACAGTTTCAGACGGCCTTTTATCTATGCCATAAAATCAACCGCGGCGCCAAGTCGTACCGCCGGCGTTGTCTTCCAGAATGATTTTGTGTTCGTTCAGAAGGTCGCGGATACGGTCGGATTCCGCCCAGTTTTTATCCGCACGTGCCTGTTTGCGGCGGGCGATCAAATCGTCGATTTCCTCGTTGGACAGGCCGTCTGAAACCGCGCCGCCTTGCAGAAACTCGGTCGGGTCGCGTTGCAGCAGGCCGATGATACCGCCCAAGGCTTTCAGGCAGCCAGCGAGGTGCGCATCGTTGGTTTTGTTCACTTCGCCTGCCAGTTCAAACAACACGGCAACGGCTTCGACCGTACCGAAATCGTCGTTCATGGCGGCGTAGAAGCGGCGGGTGTAATCGTTGGCGTTTTCGGACAAATCAAACTCAGCCGCAGGAGTGTTTTTCAAGGTGGTGTACAGGCGTGTCAGTGCGCCTTTTGCGTCGTCCAGATGCGCGTCGGAGTAGTTCAGCGGGCTGCGGTAGTGGGCGCGCAGGATGAAGAAGCGCACGACTTCGGGGTCGTATTGTTTCAACACTTCGCGGATGGTGAAAAAGTTGCCCAGCGATTTGGACATTTTTTCGCCGTCCACGCGGATGAAGCCGTTGTGCAGCCAGTATTTGACGTGGCTGGCAATGCTTTGCCCGTGGTGGGTTTGCGCGTGGTCATGGCCGCAGGTATGCCCCGTCGCGCCGACGCTTTGGGCGATTTCGTTTTCATGGTGCGGGAACTGCAAATCCGCACCGCCGCCGTGAATGTCGAAAGTATCGCCGAACAGGTTTTCACTCATGGCGGAGCATTCGATATGCCAACCCGGACGTCCGTTGCCCCACGGGCTTTCCCATGCCGGCTCGCCTGCTTTGGCCGCTTTCCACAACACAAAATCAAGCGGATCGCGTTTGAAACCGTCCACTTCCACGCGCTCGCCTGCGCGCAGATCGTCCAACGATTTGCCCGATAATTGCCCGTAAGCGGAAAACTCGCGCACGGCGTAGTAAACGTCGCCGTTTGCGGCAGGGTATGCCTTGCCGTTTTGAATCAGGGTTTCAATCATGGCAATCATTTGCGGAATGTTTTCCGTCGCCTTCGGCTCAATATCCGGACGCAACACGCCCAAAGCATCGGCATCTTCGTGCATAGCCTGAATGAAACGCGCGGTCAGTTCGCCGATGGTTTCGCCGTTTTCAGCCGCCCGGGCGATGATTTTGTCGTCGATGTCGGTGATGTTGCGCACATAAGTGAGCGGATAACCGCACTCGCGCAGCCAGCGGGCAATCATGTCGAACACAACCATCACGCGGGCATGGCCTAAGTGGCAGTAGTCGTAAACAGTCATACCGCAAACGTACATACGCACGTTTTTCGGATCGATGGGGGTGAAGGGTTCTTTTTGGCGGGTCAGGGTGTTGTAGATGGTGGTCATATTAATTAAGTAAGTTTAGAAATTAGTAACAGTAATGTCATATCCGCGATTTTTGACGAAATCTAAAAATTCATTGGCTTCATTAACGGCAGGAAATTCACGCATAATTTCAGTTTTAATATTTTCCAACAACGCTTCTGCAATTGGATATTGACCTCTCAATGCTTTTTCGTACCAACGTATCAAATCATCCTCGGTTACGATGTTTTGAATTCGGCTTTTCCAGCCTATCTGTGTCAGTAATGAAACAATGACTGATTGTTCTGCTTTTTTGCAGACAATGACAATTTTGTCTGCGCTGATGGAGGATACAATATCTTCAGCCAACTCTTCGTCTAAAGAGAGATGCTTGACTTGTATAGCCAATCCGAAGTTAGACCACATATCTAACCCTCTATCGGCAGCATTGGTTACGCCTACACGGTGGATTTTTGCAGGAAGTTTTAAATGCCCATTTTTGGGCATAGGGATGATTTTTTCGGCAAAATCTTGATATTCCTCCCATAAAAACAGGTTTTCCTTAGGAAAATCTATTGAAACCGTTATACCTAATTCTGAAACCAATGCATCAAATAATGCATAAACAACGATTTCATATATCTTGTCTATACTTCTTTTCAATCCTGGCTCAAGCCAAAATAAATTTAGAAATTCAGACAATTGGAAGGAGTATCTGTCTGTATTGCCAACATAAGCCAATGCCTCACTCATTTGAGAAAAGCGGTTAAAAAACTGTTTATAAATATATGATTCCACACCACCATCCAACTGTCGATTTAAGATTCCCAAAACCGCTAGTTTTTCAGGTGGCATTGCATTTTTTTCAAACAAATTATCTTGAAATTTTGCCGATGAAGTAGAAATTCGTCCTAAAAATTGACGACAAATTTCATCTCTCCAACGTTTTGATTGATTGCGGTAAGTATCTAAATTTAGAAAATCCAACTGTTTGATGCAGCGATCATGATATAAAATTTCTGCAATTTGAATGGGTTTATAAAGGTGGACACGGGATTTTTTGATAATACTGTCCAATGCTTCTTTGGCTTGTTTTTCTTCGAGTGTCATATTGCCTCCAATAAATTCAATTGTCCTTTTTGTTCAACCTTGCCAGAAAGAGAAGCGAGCATATTTTCTGCGATAGCTTCTATTACAGGGACAGATACGGAATTTCCGGCTACTTTTCTGACTTGTGAGTAGGGAATATTGATTTTAAAATCATCAGGAAAACCTTGTAATCTTAACATTTCTCTTCCTGTTAATCTTCTTACTCCGTTTACCACTAAATAATTGTAACTTCCCCCAGCTCTTAAGGCACAGGAATATGGAAGTGCAGAAACATTTCCACCAATATTTTCATGCCAAATTGATGGAGTAGGAGGGGCTTTTTTTAAAGCTGCCAAACGTTTTTGTTTCAAGACATCTGATAAAAAATAGCTTGGTTCGACGTCTTGATCATTTTCCAGCAGCTCACTCAATGATCGATATTTGTTTATGGGTTCGGGGAAGTAAAAAGGGATGTTGTCTGAAAAACCCACAATATAAATTCTTTCGCGTTTTTGTGGTAATCCAAAATCCAAAGTATTTAAAACTTTAAAATAAACCGTATAACCAAGCTGTTTAAGGGTTTCTAAAATAATACGGAAAGTTCTACCTGAATCGTGCGTAGTTAGCCGCTTAACGTTTTCCAGAAGAAAAGCCTTTGGCTGTTTGTTTTTCAGAATTTCAGCAATATTGAAAAACAATGTTCCGCGTGTATCTTCAAATCCTAATCCCTTACCTGCGATACTGAAAGGTTGACACGGAAATCCCGCAAGCAGAATATCATGATCGGGAATATCTGAAGGATCAATGTCGTTAATGTCGCCAAAAGGTTTTTCTCCAAAGTTTACTTCATACATTTGTCGGGCATATCTGTCCCATTCCGATGAGAATACATTGGTGCAACCGTGTCTTTCAAAACCTAGGCGTATTCCGCCAATACCTGAGAATAAATCTATTGTTTTGTACATAGCAAATATCTGAAGAATGAGTCGTCTGAAAATTTTCAGACGACCTTGTTTTTTCACTCCGGTTTAAACACGCCAGTATCCGTTTTAGGCTGCTGCTCGGCAATTTCGGCTTTTGCCACTGCCTGTTCCGCTTCTGCTTTTTCGGCTTCGATGCGTTTTTTCTCGGTTAGGTATTGGTTGATTTGGTGTACCAATTCCTGCGTACCTTGGTGGGTTAGTGCGCTGATTTGGAAGAGGCGCGGGGTTTCCATGTCGAATTGGAAGCGGTCATCGGGTTTGGGGTAATCCCAGCCGATGGCTTCGAGGAAGGCGGCGCTACGCGCTTGGGCTTCTTCTTCATCGAGCATATCGAGTTTGTTCAGTACCAGCCAGCGCGGTTTGTCGTAGAGTTCTTCGTCGTATTTGCGCAATTCGTTGATGATGGCAAGGGCTTCTTCGGCGGGGTTGACGGTTTCGTCGAATGGGGCCAAATCGACGACGTGCAGCAGCAGGCCGGTGCGCGATAAGTGTTTGAGGAAGCGGTGGCCAAGGCCTGCGCCTTCTGCTGCGCCTTCAATCAGGCCGGGGATGTCGGCCATGACGAAGCTGTGGTTTTCGTCGATGCGCACGACGCCCAAGTTTGGATGCAAGGTGGTGAAGGGGTAGTTGGCGATTTTGGGACGTGCGGCGGAGACGGCGGTAATCAGGGTGGATTTGCCGGCGTTGGGCATGCCTAACAAGCCGACATCGGCGAGGACTTTAAGCTCAAGTTGCAGGGAGCGGGTTTCGCCTTCTTCGCCGGAGGTGGATTGTTTGGGCGCGCGGTTGACGGACGATTTAAAGTGGATGTTGCCCAAGCCGCCTTTGCCGCCTTTGGCGAGGCAGACGCGCTGGCCGTGATAAGTGAGGTCGGCAACGATTTCGTCGGTGTCGAGGTCGCGGATGAGGGTGCCGACGGGCATTTTGAGGACGATGTCGTCCGCACCTGCGCCGTAGCGGTCGGAGCCGTGGCCTTTTTCGCCGTTTTTGGCTTGGTAGCGTTTGACGAAGCGGTATTCGACGAGGGTGTTGGTGTTTTCGTCGGCTTCTGCCCAGACGCTGCCGCCTTTGCCGCCGTCGCCGCCGTCGGGGCCGCCGCGCGGTACGAATTTTTCGCGGCGGAAACTGGTTGCGCCATTACCGCCTTTGCCTGCGGCGACTTCGATTTTTGCTTCGTCGATAAATTTCATGATGTTCTCTTATGGGTATTCGGTTGTTTCAGACGGCCTTTGTTAATAGAGGAGCTTGGTGTCTGAACGGATAAAATGTTGCTTATTATAAAGGATATTTCGGTTTTAGGCCGTCTGAAATATGGTTTCAGACGGCCTTGGTTTTATTGGGCGAGGGCTTGGTCGATTTCTTGATAGAGTTGGGTGAAATTGGGTTCGCCAACGTAGGTTTTGAGGATGTTGCCGTTTTTGTCGATCAGGACGGAAGTCGGGTAAACCTGTGTGCCAAAGGCTTTTGCGGCAGTTTTGTCGGCATCGTACATGACGGTGAAAGGCAGGCCGTATTCTTTGACGTACTGATGGACGCTTTCAATGGGGTCGATGGGCTGGGCAATGCCGAGGACTTGGAAATTTTTGCCTTGATAGTCTTGGGCGGTTTTGATGATTTTAGGCATCTCGCTCACGCAGCCGGGACAGGAGGGAAACCAGAAGTTAATGAGGGTAACTTTGTCTTTTAAATCGGCGTTGGTAATGGTTTTGCCTTGCAGGTCGGGCAGGGCGAAATCAGGGGCGGCTTTGTTGCTGGGGATAAGGACGAAGGCAAGAAGTGCGCCGATCGTGGCAACGACAAGGAGTGTGAGTATTTTTTTCATGATGTGAGGTTTTGAATTGCGTGTGCTAAGGTTGGGGGAACGCTGATACTACGGCCGCTTTCGCTGCTAACGGGCATAAGGGTAACTTCGGCTTCGATGGCGGCTTTGCCGTTGGGCAGGGTCGCGGTTTGGCTGAGGATGATGTGGCGTGTGCCGATGTCTTTCAGACGGCCTGTAAAGGTTAAAACATCGCCTTCAAGCGACGGGCGGCGGTAGCGGATATCGACACGTGCAACAACGAGCATGATGCCTTTGAGTTCGGACAGAAGGTCATGCTCTTGGAAAAACGTCCAGCGCGCTTCTTCTAGAAATTCGAGATAGCGCGCATTGTTGACGTGGCCGTAGCCGTCGAGGTGGTAGTTGCGGACGGTCAGTTTCATCAGTTGAGATTGATGGGTTGGAACTCTTCGCGTGCGATGGGTTCGTGTTCGAGGTCGGTAATCACGGTGGAGAGTTGGATATCGAACCATTCGTTGAAAATGTCGGCGTCCAAATCCGGCCATTCGCTTTCGTCTTCGCACCAGTCGGCCAATTCGGCAGCAAAAATGTCTTCAAAACGCGCTTCGATCTCGTCCCATACTTCGTCGGCAGTTTCGCACGGGCGAACGAGGTAGGAGTTTGCATCGGCTTGGATATCTTCAAGCGTCAGGCCATCCAAGTGATTGCCGGGCAGGGATTTCAGCCAGTTCCAAAAAGGATCGAGGGGGATAAGCAGGAAGACGCTGCGGTTGACTTCGTACATGGTGTTTTCCTTGGTTTCTGTATAGTTGAATGATATAGCAAAGGTGGTGGACTGGCTATCTTTTGGGGGATAAAGGCCGTCTGAATTTCAGACGGCCTTTATTTTTGGAAACAATCAGAGGTTTTCTGATGGTGTTTGATACAGGGTTTGGGGATTGGCTGTATCGGGAATTTCTGCCGGAGCGGTTTGGGGTGCTGCTACCGGCTCGGAAGTGGCATTGCTGTCCACTAAGTCATCAATGTCGATGTTGTCGTCTTCGCTTTGAGGGAGCGTGCCGCCGGTTTGTTGGCTGCGGACTTTCATGTAAAGGTCGCGTGTGTAGCTGTATTTGTCGATGGCTGCGCCTTCGAGGCTGTCGGTCAGGTCGAGCAGTTCTTCACGGGTGTTGATGGCCTGCAGGCCGATTGTGCCCCAGCGTCCTGCTCTGGTGTGGAAGACGGCGTTTTTAACTGGGTAGACGGTGGTAACGGCGTTGCCAATGGTATCGCGTACGGTAGATGGGCCGAACAGGGGGACAACGAAGTAGTTGCTGTTTTTCCAGCCCCATGAGGCGAAGGTGTCGCCGAGGGTATTTTTATTGCTGGGTACGCCGCCTGCACCGGCTACGTCGATTAAACCGCCCAGGCCGAAGGTGGTGTTGATGCCGACGCGGACGAGGTCTTCGCTGGCGCGTTTGACGTCAAGGCGCAGAACGTTGCTGCCGAAGCTGACGACGTCGCGCAGGTTGTTGAAGAAGTTGATCACGCCGGTACGCACCGGTTTGGGCGTTACTTTGCGATAGCCGCGTGCGACAGGGGAAAGGACGTATTTGTCTGCTTTGTCGTTGAACTTGGAAACGGTACGGTTGTATCCTTCGTAAGGATCGGCCGGATTGCGTTCGGCAAGTGCGGGAGCGGAGGCTATGCTGATGAGGAGGCAGAGTGAAGCGGTGGTTTTTTTCATGATTGCAACCAGTCTTTGATTTCGTAAAGTTCGGCCAGTGCGCGGACGGAATCAGGAATGTTTTGAATGGTCGGTTTTTTGTCTATCCGGCGCAGAGCGTTGAGCAGCAGGGAAACGCAGGCTGAATCTGCTTTGCCTACTTGGCTGAAGTCTATGCTGTCTGTTTCTTTCAGACAGCATTGCTGTTCGTAGCGCGCAAAGGCGGAGGCAGTCAGGGTTTTGACGGTAACGTCGCCGCTGATGTAGAGCGTGCCGTTGCGGATTTCTGTTTGCATGGTGTCTTTATGATGTAAGGCACCATGCCGTCTGAACATCAGGCGGCATGGTGCGGGGTGGATTATTTACCGCCGTTTTTGGCTTTCAAGTCGGCAATCAGGCCGTCAATGCCTTTGGCTTTGATGGTTTCGCCGAATTGGTTGCGATATACGGTAACCAAGCTTGCGCCTTCTACTGCGACATTGTATGCGCGGTATTTGTTGCCGCTTTGGTAGGTGGTGAAGTCCATGTTGACCGGTTTTTGGCCGGAAACGTTGATTTCGGCGCGGACAACGATTTCTTTACCGCCTTTGTTTACGACAGGGTTATCTTTGATGTTGACCTTGGCGTTTTTGAATTTCAGCATGGTGCCGGAGTAGGTGCGGATCAGCAGGGTTTGGAACTCTTTGGTCAACGCTTGTTTTTGTGCGTCAGTCGCAGTGCGCCATGGGTTGCCGACGGCCAAAGCGGTCATGCGTTGGAAGTCGAAGTAAGGGATGGCATAGGCTTCGGCTTTTTGGCGTGCGGTGTTGGCGTCGCCGCTGTTGAGGATTTTCAGCACTTGAACGGAGTTTTCACGGACTTGGTTGACTGCGTCGGCAGGAGAGGCAAATGCCATGCTGATACTCAATACGCCGATGCTCAATGCGCTGATGAAGGATGTTTTTTTCATGGGAGTGTCCTGAATATTGGGTTGATATGTGTTTATTGTTCGTTTTGACCTGCAGATTCACTGTCTGCGTTTTTCTCGGCAAAGCTGGTCATGAATTTGCCGATAAGGTTTTCCAAAACCATGGCGGAGCTGGTGACGGTAATGGTGTCGCCTGCCGCCAAAGAATCAGTATCGCCGCCTTGTTGCAGGCCGATGTATTGTTCGCCCAACAGGCCTGAAGTCAGGATTTGTGCGGAAACGTCGCTGCTGAACTGATATTGGCTGTCCAGATTGAGGGCGACTTTTGCCTGATAGGATTTAGGGTCGAGCTGAATAGAGGCAACGCGGCCCACCAGTACGCCTGCGGATTTGACCGGAGCGTTGGTTTTCAAGCCGCCGATGTCGCTGAAATCGGCATAGACGGTGTAGGTTTGAGAGGATTTGCCGAACGATTGTCCGCCGGCGGCGCGGAAGGCAAGAAAGCCGATAGCGGCCGCGCCCAGTAAGACAAACAGTCCTACCCAAAATTCCAAAGCATTTTTTTTCATGTGCTATTGTCCTTGTTTCATTCTTTTTAAGTGTCGTTTCATACGGCCTTTAGTCGGTAAACATCCACGCGGTCAACATGAAGTCGACGGCGAGGATGGTCAGGGCGGAAGACACTACGGTGCGTGTACTGGCGCGCAAAATACCTTCGGAGGTCGGTACGCAGTGGAAACCCTGATGTACGGCGATCAGCGTAACGGCTACGCCGAAAGCGGCGGATTTGATTAAACCGTTGAGTACGTCGTAATGGAAGGTAATGTTGTTTTGCATTTGCGACCAGAAAATACCACCAT
Source organism: Neisseria sp. P0020.S005 (assembly GCF_051957055.1). NCBI lineage: Bacteria > Pseudomonadati > Pseudomonadota > Betaproteobacteria > Neisseriales > Neisseriaceae > Neisseria > Neisseria sp. P0020.S005. The sequence continues at coordinate 212,344 of NZ_JBQCWV010000002.1, forward strand.
CCAAACCCAGCCATTCGACGCCGACCAAATACGCGCCGTAAATACCGGCAACGTTGAAAATCGAAGCCAGTAAAGGCATGGAAAACACGCCCGCCCAAAAGCGCGGCGCAACCACACGTGCCACAGGGTCGACCGCCATCACGTTCATTGCTTCAAGCTGCTCGGTGGTTTTCATTAAACCGATTTCGCTGGTCATGGCACCGCCCGCGCTGCTGGCAAACAGAATAGCCGCCAATACGGGACCTAATTCGCGCAACAGGGAAGCGGCAACCATATAGCCCAAAATATCGGCGGATTTGAATTTTGCCAGCTGCGTATAGCCCTGCAAGCCCAATACCATGCCGACAAACAGGCCGGACACGGCAACAATCAGGACAGACAACACGCCTGCAAAGTAAACCTGGCGGATGCTCAGGCGCGGACGGGCAAATGCCGTACCTGATTTAGCCAGGATGTGCAGGAAAAACAGCGTAATGCTGCCCAGCGATTGGATGAAGCCGAGGGTTTTTGCCCCGACGGAACGGATAAAATTCATAGGTTTCAGTTGATTGGTTAAATGGTTTTCAGACGGCCTTATTTAAGTTTCAGGCCGTCTGAACATCAGCCCAGCAAGTCTTGTTTTAAAGTCGTTTGCGCCGGATAGCGGTATGCGACAGGGCCGTCTGCCAAACCGCCGACAAACTGGCGTACCCAAGGCGAGTCGAGTTTGCGCATTTCTTCGGGCGAGCCGGAGAACATGATTTCGCCGTGTGCCAAGAAAATCACTTGATCGACGATTTCCAGCGATTTTTCGATGTCGTGCGTTACCATCACGCTGGTTGAGCGCAGGGCTTTGTTGGCACGGCTGATGAGGTGGGCGATGACGCCCAGCGAAATCGGGTCGAGGCCGGTGAAAGGCTCGTCGTACAACATGATTTCAGGGTCGAGCGCAATCGTACGCGCGAGGGCGACGCGGCGCGACATACCGCCGGAAAGCTCGGAAGGCATCAGGTTTTCAACACCCCGCAAACCGACTGCATTCAGTTTCAGCAATACTAAATCGCGAATGACCGCCTCGGGCAAATCCGTCAGCTCGCGCATGGGGAAGGCGATGTTGTCGAAGACGGATAAGTCGGTGAACAATGCGCCGTGTTGGAACAAAACACCCATGCGGCGGCGGTGTTCGTACAGCTCTTGCGCCGAAAATGCGGCCAAATCGCGCCCTTCAATCAGCACTTTTCCCGATTGCGGGTGAATTTGCCCCGTAATCAGGCGCATCAGCGTGGTTTTCCCGCTGCCCGAACCACCCATTACGGCGGCGAAATTGCCTTGTGGAATGCTGAAGTTGATGTTGTTCAGAATAGGACGGTCGCCATATGCGAAGGCAACGTCTTTCATTTCGATGAAGGGTGTGGAACTCATGCAGGAGAGGGGTGTCAAAAAATGTATTTTAATTACGGGTATTGTAAAGGGTATTGGATATTCGGGCAATTTTCAGACGGCCTGAGCGTAGGAATAACGGGTAAAAACGTGTGAAAGAATGCAGAAGCGTTGGTGGTACGGTCGTTTTGTTGCGTGTTGTGTTAAACATACAGACAGCTGTGTAGGTATATTTGTATAGAAATACAAAAAACAACTGAATCAAATCCAATAAAAATATTTTTATCATCAAAAATCAATACTTTTTTTGGGGGGAGCTTAGACAGGAAACAGCTAATCCAATATCTATATTGAATTCTTTGTGAAAAGAAAGAATAAAACATCGATAAATTTCCTTTTCTCTCTCTTATAGAGTTATAAGGATATTTCTTTAATCTCATTATTTTGCTCTGTGCCTAAAGCGTCCTGTTGGTCCATACATTTCCCCCGTTATGAGTCTGTTTTCATCCATATAGTTTCAAATTTAGTGGGATACGGACTTAGCTAATGGGCTTAAATCAACGAATAGAAGGAACTCCTCCATTTTTAGAAACAAATATAGGCCAATTTCCAATAATAGATTTGTTTATATCCATTGTTTCTAAATATTCTTTTGACTGATATGGGAAAACCCACCCACCATCATTTTCTCGTACATGAGATTCGACTATTAACAATGAAATTCCCATTTCTTGCTCTATTTGACTTAAAAAAGATACTGCGATTTTCTTTGCTTCTTGATAAGTAATTACCATGGAAATACTCCAAATTAAAAATGTTTGAAGATAGTAAAATTGACTTCTCCTCCTTTTTGTATTTGCCTATCAATATACCTTTTTGGATAATTGTGCTTTATGGCCTGCTGGATCGATGGCGTTAAACAAAGGCCGTCTGAAACGGTTTTTCTGTTTTCAGACGGCCTCTTAGCTCAAACCTTGAAAACCGCATGCGTGCGTTCCGCACACATGCTACTTATTGAGTTTAGGTTTCATATGGGCTACGGCTTGCTGATTTCAGACGATTTTTTTTAATTTAGTTAGGTTTTCAACTCAACCTACACACTTAATCTGAAAGTTCATATAGCATATCCAAAAAGGCATCAAAACTATCTGCAATATGGTTAGTTACCATTTTCGTATCTCCATTCTCATCTTCATAAAAATCATCATGATACATCAGAATGATACATGGATTTTCATTGCATTTTCTGTAATCAAAACAGATATAATCTCCATTAGCTGAAATCCCAAAAGCAATCACTTTTTTTGCATATCCATATTCATCATCGATACATGAATAGCTATAAATATCCTCATAGCCTAAATTTTGCTTATACCCTAAAAATGAAATGTCCCTTTCATCATTTTCACCGTATTGATTGATAAAATTGAGAATATTTTCTTTAGGGTATAAATGATCATGTTTGCCAAGAAGTGATACATATGAAACAGGAAAAACGACCCCTACATCTTCAGCAAATTGTTGAATTGTTCTTATTGGAACCAATCCCTCATCTGATAATATTGATAGTTTTCTCATTTTTACTGACCTTTCTTTAACGATTTTTGACCAGTATGCCTAACAGCTTTATGAATACTATTAGGAATTAACTGCATATTATAAAGAGGCGGGCAAATATGCCCGCCTTGTTTTTAATATTTCTGCAAACCTTCTACCTTGATTTCTTTGGCATTGGCATTTATGAAGGCTTGGGTCGCCTTCATCGTGGCTTGGATGCGCGGATCGTTCCAGCGCACGATTTGGTTGTTTTCATCACGCTTGTCCGACCAGATAATCACGCCGTCGGTGTATTTTTTGCTGATTTCGAGCATTTTGCGCCAACGGACGGGATCGATGAATTGTTTGAAATAAGGACTGTTGGTGGCCGAATAATATTGCGGCCAGATGTAGCCGATGATTTTTTTGTTGGGAAAGCGTTGATGGATGTCGTCAACAGCGGTTTTCACGTCTTTTTCCCATTGCACCAAATCGGGGGAAGTGATGTAGAACACAGGGTTAGCATAGTCGCTGATGGCGGCGGTGGGCGCACGGCGTTTGCTAACTTGCCGCCATTTGTCCAAGATGGCTTCGTTGTCAACGTTGGGGCGGTAGTGGCGGATGCCGTGCAGGTGTTCGGAAGGCATGCCGTAGTTGCTGATGAAGGCGCGCGGGTTTTCTTCTCTAAAGATTTGGTACATCCGCACGAAGTCGGTTCTCAATTCGTCAGGGGTTAGCAGTTGACCGTCTTTTTCGGCAAACCAGCTTTCGATGTCGGTAGAAATGGTGCGGTAGCCTTCGCGGCGCGATTGTTTGGCCAATTCGCGGATACGCGCTTCGTTGAGTACACCGTGTTTGCGTTTGCCCGTCGGATCGGGTTTGACCAGCTCGCTTTCGTAAACCAAAAACACTTTGGAGAGTTTGTCGGCAGTAAGGTCGGGTTTGCCGACGTAGTCCATGAGGTCGTAGATGATGAAATCTTTGGCATGGGCGGAGAGGGCGGTCAATAAGAGGAAGAGGGGCAAAAGGCGGTTGGGTTTCATATTTTTAGGCAGATAAGGGAAAAGGGCCATTGTACGGGAAGCGGTGTTAAAGTGAGTCAAAGGCCGTCTGAAAGGATAAAAGTTCTTTCAGACGGCCTTTGTTGGGGTGGGAATATTCAGTTTTGAGGCTGGTATGGCTTACTGCGCCGCAGTTTTTTCCAGCAACAAGAAAGTTTCGGCTTTGTTGCGCGGTCTTGCGCCTTGCCACAAGGTTTGCCAGCCCGAAGGTGCGCCGATGTTGGCAGCTTGGCGGATGAGGCGGTAGCGGCAGGAGGCGTTGTCGGTCGTGGTTTTAATATGGCTGTATTGTGTCCACGCAATGCGTGTGCGCTGGTCTTGGCTGTCGATGCTGATACATTCGAGGCCGTCTGAAAGTTTCTGTTTCAATTCGGCAGAAAGCGCGGCTTCCATTTGGTGTACAACCGGCGCATGGCTTTTGGCGGCGTTGAGCCACGGTAAAAACAGGGTCATCAGCAAAGCCCAAGCCAAGGTAACGCCGGCCGCCCAGTTGGTTACGGCTTGGCGGCCGCGGATGTTTTTACGCGTAATCGCCCAGAGCCACAACGGGGTAAACAGCAGGGCGACTGCCATCGGAATCGGGTCGATGTCGGGGATGTAATACGGGCTGAAATAGGCAGCGCGCTCGGCTAGTTTGGCAGGCCAGCCGTAGTTCATGGCGAAGAAGCCCAGCCACAGGAACACGGCAATCAAACCGAATGCCATGATGCCGAACCAGTTGATAAATGCCACTGCACCGCGACGCAGGCCGTCCAGTTGTGCCGCGCCGAGCAGGGCGAGCGGCGGCAACAGCCAAACGAGGTTGTCTTGCAGGCGTTGCGGGTTGATGGCAAGTAGGGCTGTCATGATAACCAGCCACGACAGGCTCAGAATACCCCAGTTTTTATCGTGGATACGTGTGCGGCTGAGTGTCCATACCGCCAGCGGCCAAGCAGGTAAGACAAACCACAGCAGGTTTTTCAGATAATAGGGCAGGTTGAAGGCCGTCTGAATTTGATTTAAGCCGCCGAATACGCCTAAGGAATAATGGTTGAACCAAATATCAAACCATTCGGGATGAGTTCTGGATAAAACCAGAGGGTACAGAATCAGCAGGGGCAGGGAAACGACGATGGCGCCAATCAGAGTCAGCAGATAACGTTTGCTTTGCCAAGTGGAATGGAACGATAGGGCAAGTGCCAAAAACATCATTGTTGCGGTCAGCAGATAGCCTGATGAGAGGGAGAGTAAAACCCAGCCGCTGCACAACAGCAAAATGGCAATAATGACGCGGCGACGTGCCAGTGAAAAGCCGCACAGAATCAATCCAAACGCGGCAAAAGCTGCCGACATGGGATTGAGGAAGTGGGCGATGGGCAGCAAACCAATGCTGCCGATAAGGATTAAGACAACGCTGCGGCCATGGTGTCTGCCGAGAAAGTTGAACCCGGCAAAACCGCAGGCGGTCAGTCCGATGGCGGTAAATACCACGCCGGCAAAACGTGCGGCATCATAGGCATCGGCCGCCCAAGGCGAAAACAGGGTTTGGAATGCGGTTGCCGCCCACAAAAAAGCAGGGGAGATGGTGAAATCGGGTTGGCCGAAGATTTGCGCAACCAGCAGGCTGCCGCCGTTTTTCATGGATTCGGAGGCAGTAAAGAGGGAGGGTTCGGCAGGATTCCACAAGTCATGCGAGAACACGCCCGGCCACAGCCAGGCAAAGGCCATCAGCAGCAGAAGCCATGGTTTTTCATGGGTTTTTTGGGGGCGGCGCGGATCGGGCGGTGTGTAAGTCAGCATGGAAGGTCAAAAAACGGTTGGTTTGAATAGCAATGGTACAGGGTTTGACGGGTTTGCGCGATATGCCGGACCGGAGAGCTTTGTAAAAGAATGCTTACGGCTCGTTTTTATCGGGTGTTTGGAAGGATATGGCATTCGGTTGACGACAAAAAGCTCAGGCCGTCTGAAAGAAATGTTTCAGACGGCCTGAATGCAAAAAAGACTGCACGAAGCAGTCTTTTTGACAAAGCGGCAATTAGCGTTTGAACAGGTTGCCGAATTTGTTGTTGAATTTGTCCACACGACCGGTAGTGTCGACGATTTTTTGAGTACCGGTGTAGAAAGGGTGGCACAGAGAGCAAACCTCAACGTTGAAGCTGTCTTTTTCCATTGCGGATTTGGTCACGAATTTGTTGCCGCAAGAGCAGGTAACGTTGATTTCGTGGTAGTTCGGGTGAATACCTTGTTTCATTTGATTTCCTTTCGATTAAGCGGGCACAGGGGTTTTGCCTGTACTTCAGTTAAGCGTGGAATTTTCGCTATTTTTGGCTGTTTCGTCAAGAGGATATTTTGTATGCAGGGTAGTTTCGCAACAGAAGAGAACAGTTTAGAATAGAATATCGAACCAAATATTATGCGATCAGATTGTAATCTAACTGAAAAGAGGATGTAAAACCTCCTCTAGATGTGAAACTTTAAGAAGAATAATAGTCTGAATAATATTTACGCTTGTACGAACAGGAGACGGAATCAATGTGGAAAAAGATATTGACGTGCATTTTGCGTGTTTTGGGAGGAGTGTTGCCCCCGTCTTATTGCAAACCATTCGGCAGAATTGCGCAAAAATTCCGTGTTGCTTTGGCTGCGTGTATTTCTCCAAACATCGGTAAAAACGTCAATATTGAAAAAGGCGGATACGTCTTTCCGGATACGGTAGTCGGCGACAATTCGGGTATCGGCGTAAATTGCGAAATCTGCCGCGGTTTGACCCTCGGCAAGAACGTGATGATGGGGCCGGAATGCCTGTTTTATTCGACCAACCACAAATTCAACCCTGAAACCCGCCGCTTTGAAGGCTATACGGACATCAGCCCGATTGTGATTGAAGATGATGTCTGGATTGGTCGGCGTGCGATTATCATGGGCGGCGTTACCATCGGTAAGGGCGCGGTAATCGGTGCAGGTTCGGTGGTTACCAAAGATGTGCCGCCTTATTGCGTGGCTGCGGGCAACCCTGCGATTGTTCGGAAAAAACTGCTGGATGAGCAAGAGCTTGCAGCCGAATAGCGTAAACAAAATAGCAAAATAAAAGGCCGTCTGAATTTCAGACGGCCTTTTTTCAATAGTGCTTAAGCGGCAATTTTTTCGCATTCTTTAATGCAAGCCAAGCAAGATTCGTAGCAGGCTTTGCATTCAGCGTGGTGGCCGGCGTGTTCTTTGCAGGCGGCAGCACATTGTTTGCAGGCTTCGATGCACACTTTTGCCAAAGATGGGGTCAGGCGTGAATTTTGGGCAGCGAGGTTTTGCAATGTGCCGCACAGTGCCAACATTTGGTTAACGCCGGTTGAGCAGTCTTTCATGGAAGTATCACCGGAGCTCAACAGAGTGATGCAGTGAGTCAGGCAGATTTGACCGGCTTCAACGCAATGTGCGGCTGCTTTGCGCGCAGCTTCGTAGGCGCGCGGTGCAGAATGCGCGTGACCGGCATGACCGGCGTAGTGTGCATGGCCTGCATGGTCGTGAGCACGGGCAAAAGAAGCGGCGGCGGTAAGGGAAACAGCAGCGGCGCTGCCGATAAATTGACGACGGTTCATAAGATAGAGTCCTTTTTGCTTGGTGAAATGATATTACGAATAATTAAATCTATTCGATAACAATAGGTTAACATATTATTTGTTTATAAACAATAAAGGCTGCCTGAACTTTTAGGCAGCTTTTTTTAGATACGCGTTAGGTTGATAGAGTTTTCTTTTCCTGAATCAGCAGCTTCAACAAAGTTGCCGCGCTGTCCAAGACCGTATTAGCATATCCAGCAATAAAGGTTTTTGCCAATAAAAAAGAAAAGGCCGTCTGAAAAATATTCAGACGGCCTTTATTTAAACTAAAGCCTACATCAGATGACTTCTAAAATGAAATACTGACGCAGTTTTTCGTACACATTATTTTGTACGTTGATACAACCATTGGTTATGATGCGGTCGGCCACATGAGGGGAGACGATGCGTTCCATGCGTCTTTCCTGTGGCTTGAGCGTCCATACCCTGTGTAACGCAAACAGAAAGTCATTTTCTTCTTTGAAGCCGATAACCTCGCCACCGTAACCCGGTTTGCTGGTCATCATCGGCGTCATATTGAATTTGCCTTTCGGCGTGGTCTTGCCAATCAGTACCGGATGGCACTGACCATCGTCGGCAAAGCAAAGCTCCGCCTTAGCTGTATTGACCACAACTTTTTTACGCTGGATATAGTCGCTGACAGCATCGGCAGCGGCCAAAGAATTCAGACCTGCTGCCAAGGCTATACCCAATAGGATCCGTTTCAAATTTGTCCTTATTGACGGATGCGTTGAGGAGCTTCTTTAATGATCTCGCGGATGATCACTTGAGGCTCTTGTTTAGGTGTAGGTGCTGGAGGAGGACATACGGCATCTTTAGGGAATACTGGATTCCAGAAGAAGCTGCGTGCAAATTTGTCTTTGTCGTAGATCACTTTGTATTGGCAAGTAGTGATGCCTTCAACGCCAGAAGTGTTTTCAGGGTCAACGCCTACGCCTGGGGTGTAGAAGTGGAACAGGTAGTCCCATTCACGCACGCCAACCATGCCTTCGTCGTAGTGAGGACGGCCGAGGATTTTGTAGATGTCGTCTTTGGTCAGACCAGGACGCATTTGATCCAGCTCGTCAAAAGTCGGGAATGTACCGCGGTCTTTGTTGAAGGTCAGGGAGTAAGGTTTAGGGAAGCGTGGCTCGTCTGTAGTGCCTTCAGGAGTGATTTTGCTCTTAGTAGCACAGGCGGCCAGCAGGCCGGTAGCCAGCAGGACGAAGCCTACTTTTGCGATTTTTTTCATTTGATAATCCTTTTATTGATTTTACCGGCCGAACTTTTCAGACGGCCTGTTAGTGCCGGCAGCGAGTTTGCCGGTTTACCCAAATAATGTTGTGCTTCTTAAAGATGTACCCGACGGTTTGACAAACAGAACATCGGCACATTCCGGCAGGGCATTACGCCTCATCTCCGTTGTATCCGCCTGAATCGGCAGAACCGTTCAGACGGCCTGACTGACATTTATTGTCACTTTGTAACAATTTCACTTCGAGTAAGGCTTGGGGTTTAGAGATGTCCGGTTTTCGATAAATCAGGTTGTATTGCGTAATACCTTGTTATCTTTGTGCTTTAGTTCTTTTTGGCATTTGCCGGAGATTAGGTACTTAATCTTTCGGGTGTTATCCCTGCAAATTGTATGCCAGTTTTCTTTTATACGTATAATCTGAGTATGCCAAAATGTTGGCTTTATACAACATTCATATTAACGAACCAGAAACGGATTGTACCTTTTCTCATGCCCGATACTGGTCATACGGCCGTGTCCGGCTATAACTTGCGTGGTTTCGGGCAGGGTTAATAGTTTAGCGCAGATATTGTTTATGAGGTCATCATGATTGCCGCGTGGAAAATCTGTGCGACCGACAGTCTCATAAAATAAAACATCGCCTGCGACTAAAAGTTCATTTTCGGCGTTGTAAAAAACGACTTGGCCGGGAGTGTGGCCGGGAATGTGGAGGACTTGGAAGCTGTGATTGCCGACCTTGAGCGCTTCTCCTTCTTCCAACCAGCGTGTCGGCGTGAATGACGGAGAAACGGGGAAGCCGTATTGCGCCGTCGTTTGCGGAAGGGCTTGGAGCAGGAATTCGTCGTCTTTGTGCGGGCCGAGAACGGGTACGTCGCAGGTTTTCAAAAGTTCAACCACGCCGCCTGCGTGGTCAAGATGGCCGTGGGTCAGCCAAATGGCCGTCAGCTTGAGGCCTTTGTTTTGGACTTGTTGCAATAAATAGGGAACGTCGCCGCCGACATCGGTCAAAACGGCTTCTTTGGTTTCGTCATCCCAAATCAGCGTGCAGTTTTGACGGAAAGGGGTAACGGCGTTGATTTCAAATTGGAGTGCCATGGGTGTTCCTAGGAAATGCTTATTTAATGTTGTTTACGTTTCAGACGGCCTTTTGCTATTATGTATATATAATAAAAAGCAAGTCTGGAAAAATGTCTTATGAATAATGTAATGCGAACCATGATACCGATTTTTGCGGCTTCTTTCATCTCTGCGGCGTTTGGTGCAGATTTGTTGTTGGCGCAGGAATATAAAAATCAAGATATTGCCGGTTGGGCCATGAGTGAAAAGTTGGATGGCGTACGCGCGTATTGGGACGGCAGGCAGCTGGTCAGTCGTCAGGGTTATGCGTTTACACCGCCCAAAGGTTTTACAGCAGGTTTTCCGCCGTTTCCGATGGATGGTGAGTTGTACAGCGGACGAGGGCGGTTTGAGCAAATTTCCGCGACGGTGCGTTCTGCCTCGGGAACTTGGGACGGCATCCGCTTGCATGTTTTTGATGTGCCACAGGCGCAGGGTAATCTGTATCAGCGTCTGGAAACGGCTTCGAAATGGCTGAAATCACACCCGTCGGCACGGTTTACGGTTATTCCGCAAGTCAAGGTGCGCGACAAACAGCATGCTTTGGATTTTTTGAAACAAGTTGAAGCGCTGGGTGGGGAAGGGGTGATGCTGCGTCAACCTGAAGCCCGTTATGCAAGCGGTAGAAATGGGCAGCTGTTGAAGCTGAAAAGTGAATATGATGATGAATGTACGGTAACGCGTCATTATGAGGGCAAAGGGCGCAATGTCGGGCGTTTGGGTGCGGTAGGATGCAAAAACCAATATGGCGAGTTTCGTATCGGCAGCGGTTTTAAGGATAAAGACCGCGACCATCCGCCGAAAATCGGTGCGCTGATTACTTACCGTTATCGTGGTTTTACGCAAAAGGGAACGCCGAAATTTGCAACATTTGTCAGGGTGCGCTCGGATCGATAAAACAAATTAAAGGCCGTCTGAAAATAGGTTTCAGACGGCCTTTAATATAGATGTTGCATAGCCTTTTATAAGGGTTCCAATATATCAGGCAATTCGGCCAAGCTATTGAGCATGGCGACATGGGGCATGGAGGAAAGCTGTTGGGCAGTATGTGCGCCGGTGGTAACTGCGATGGCGCGGATTTTGGCATTGGTGGCCATTTCTAGGTCGTGGGTGGTGTCGCCGACGACGACGGCCTCTTCCGGTTCAACACCCAGTCGGTCGCAGAGGGCGAGTACCATATCGGGCGCAGGTTTGGACGGATATTCGCCGGCGCAGGCGGTTTCCAGCCAAAAGGCTTGGGTGTCGGTTTGTGCGATGGCTTTGTCTAAGCCGCTTCGGCCTTTGCCGGTGGCGACGGCAAGCCAATAGCCTTGTTGTTTCAAGCGTTGCAGGCAGGGCAGGGCTTCGGGGAACAGGGTCATGTTGTGATTGTTGGGATTGAGGTGGTGCGCGGCATAGGTCTCGATCAGGGTTTCCTGAACGTGTTCGCTGACGTTTTGGGCAAGGCAGCGGATGATACCGGAGAGGCTGTATCCGATGAGCGGGCGGATTTGGTCGGCTTCGGGAACGGGCAGGCCGCAATCGGCAAAGCTTTGTTGGAAGGTGTGGATGATGGGGTTGGTGGTGTCGGCAAGCGTGCCGTCCCAGTCGAAAATAATGAGTTTGGGTTTCATGGGTTTCCTTTCAGACGGCCTTTTCCTGATTTTCCAACATTAAAACGAATTGCGCCAATTCTTGCGGCAGGGGGGCTTTCAGGATCAGTTTTTCGCCGGTCAGCGGATGGGCGAGGTGCAGCTCGGAAGCGTGCAGGAACATTCTTTTCAAACCGAGTTTTTGCAGGCGTTTGTTGGCCTGATAGTCGCCGTAGCGTTCGTCGCCGGCAATGGGGCAGTCTTGCGATTGCAGATGGACGCGGATTTGGTGGGTGCGACCGGTTTTCAGGGTGGCTTCGACAAAGGTCAGGTCGGATAGGCCGACTTGGTGCAAAAGGCCGTCTGAAAAACGGTTTAACACGCGGAAGATGGTGTGGGCGGATTGGCCGTCTTCGCTGACGCGCACCATTTTTTCGCCTTGTGCGCCGGTGTATTTGAACAAGGGGAGCTTGACGTGGAAGCGGTCGTTCGGCAGCCTGCCGACACCCAGCGCGAGATAGATTTTTTTTGGATGGTCGTTGCGGATGGCTTCGTGCAGTTTCACCAAGGCGCTGCGTTTTTTGGCAATCATCAAAAGGCCGCTGGTGTCTTTGTCGAGGCGGTGGACGAGTTCGAGATAACGCGCTTCGGGACGGGCGCGGCGGATTTGTTCGATGACGCCGAAGCTCACGCCGCTGCCGCCGTGGACGGCAACGCCGGATGGTTTGTTGATGACCAAAAGCGCATCGTCTTCGTAAACGATGTCAAACTCGCGCGCAGGCGCGGCCTGGCTTTCAGACGACCTTTGTTTTTCAGCGATGCGTATCGGCGGAATGCGGACGGTATCGCCTGCCTGAATACGGTTGTCGGGTTTGCAGCGTTTTTTGTTCAGCCGCACTTCGCCGGCGCGGATAATGCGGTGGATATGGCTTTTCGGGACGCCTTTGAGGATTTTTATCAGATAGTTATCAAGGCGTTGGCCTTCCTCGTGTTCGGCAACGGCAATCAGGCTGACTGAATCTTTGCGTATTGCGTGCATTTTCTCTATAATCCCAAACGTCCGTTTCGGGACCCGAACCTGCGGTCGCAGGCCGTCTGAAACGGATTTATTGTTAAAACGAGATTTTATATTAAAAACGCACTCCGCAAAGCATTTCCTTGTGTTTGTTCAAAGCCGGCAAACGCAATCCCGTAATTAAGTTTGAATTGAACCTGCCGTCCGGCCGGGCGTAAGACGCAATCCGCGCAGCACCGTCCGAAATTACCGGCGCTACGATAATAAGAAGATGTAGGCTGCCTTATTTTGTCCGAAGCATCAGCATTCGGACGGCAGCGGAACCATCAACCTTTCCGCCGCATTGTTCTTTATTTCCTTCTTTATCCGAATCCGTCCGCACATGGCTTGAGTTCAAGCATGCAACCTTGCGGATTTCAAATCAAATACTGGTTACACGGGGATTTTTCCCATCTTGCCTTTGAAGAGTGCCAACCGGACAGACAGGCCGTCTGAAAAAGATATTCACAAATCAAACGGCCGCTGTTCACGAGGTGACTATGAAAAGAATGTTATTCAACGCAACGCAGGCCGAAGAGCTGCGCGTTGCCATTGTCGATGGACAAAACCTTTTGGACTTGGACATCGAAACGCTGGGTAAAGAACAGCGTAAAGGCAATATCTACAAAGGTATCATTACCCGTATCGAGCCGTCGCTGGAAGCGTGTTTCGTGGATTACGGAACCGACCGCCACGGCTTTTTGCCGTTTAAGGAAGTATCGCGTTCGTATTTCCGCGATTACGAAGGCGGCAGGGCGCGTATTCAAGACGTGCTCAAAGAAGGCATGGAAGTCATCGTTCAAGTCGAAAAAGACGAACGCGGCAACAAAGGCGCGGCGCTGACCACCTTCATCAGCCTAGCCGGACGTTATCTGGTATTGATGCCAAACAACCCGCGCGGCGGCGGCGTATCCCGCCGTATCGAAGGCGAAGAGCGTCAAGAACTCAAAGCCGCTATGGCAGAACTCGACATTCCGAACGGCATGAGCATCATCGCCCGTACCGCCGGTATCGGTCGCAGTGCGGAAGAGTTGGAATGGGATTTGAACTACCTCAAACAACTCTGGCAGGCGATCGAAGAAGCAGGAAAAGCGCATCATGACCCTTATCTGCTTTTCATGGAAAGCTCGCTGCTCATCCGCGCCATCCGCGACTATTTCCGTCCCGACATCGGCGAAATTCTGGTAGACAATCAAGAAGTTTACGATCAAGTTGCCGAGTTTATGAGCTACGTCATGCCGAGCAACGTAGGTCGTCTGAAACTCTATCAAGACCACACGCCGCTGTTCTCCCGCTTCCAAATCGAACACCAAATCGAAAGCGCGTTCGCTCGCAGCGTCAGCCTGCCTTCAGGCGGCGCGATTGTGATCGACCACACCGAAGCCCTGGTTTCCATCGACGTCAACTCCGCCCGCGCCACCCGCGGCTCGGACATCGAAGACACCGCGTTCAAAACCAATATGGAAGCCGCTGAAGAAGTCGCCCGCCAAATGCGCCTGCGCGACTTGGGCGGTTTGGTCGTCATCGACTTCATCGACATGGAAAACCCCAAGCACCAGCGCGATGTTGAAAACGTCCTGCGCGACGCGCTCAAAAAAGACCGCGCCCGCGTGCAAATGGGAAAACTCTCCCGCTTCGGCCTCTTGGAATTGAGCCGCCAACGCCTGAAACCCGCTTTGGGCGAAAGCAGCCACGTCGCTTGTCCGCGCTGCGCCGGTACCGGCGTCATCCGCGGCATCGAATCGACCGCCCTGCACGTTTTGCGCATCATTCAAGAAGAAGCGATGAAAGACAACACCGGCGAAGTACACGCCCAAGTGCCCGTCGATGTCGCCACCTTCCTGTTGAACGAAAAACGCGCCGAGCTGTTTGCGATGGAAGAGCGTTTGGACGTCAACGTCGTCCTGATTCCGAATATCCACTTGGAAAATCCGCACTACGAAATCAACCGCATCCGCATCGACGACGTAGAAGAAGACGGCGAACCGAGCTACAAACGCGTTGCCGAGCCGGAAGAAGACGAATCCGCCAAACCTTTCGGCAGCGAAAGAGCCAAAGCTTCCCGTCCTGAGCCAGCTGTCAAAGGCGTGCGCCATACCCAGCCTGCACCGACTGTCGCCCCTGAGAAAAAAGCCTCTTGGTGGGACAGCTTCAAAGCTTGGTTGAAACGCATTTTCGGCGGTGAGCCTGCACCTGCACCTGCCGCAGTTGCTCAAGAGTCTGCTGAAAAACGCACTACAAACAACCGCAGCCAAAACAGTAACCGCCGTTCAAACAGCCGCCGTCAAAATCCACGCCGCAACAACAAACACGACGGCAGCAAAGTCGAAGTGCGCGAAGTGAATGCCGAAGCTGCCGACAGCAAGTTTGAAGAAAGCAAATCAAACGAAAGCCGCAACGACGAGCGTAAAGACACGCGCCGCAACCGTAACCGTAACAACAACCGCCGCGATGATCGCAACAACGAGCGCAACCGTGTTGAGGAAACGGTTGAAGACGTAAACGTTCAAGAAGTAGCTGCACTGGCTGAGATGCCGTCTGAAAACCAAGCGGAACAAAACGGCAATAAACGCCGCCGCAACAACAGTCGCAACGAGCGCAACCGTAATCAATCTGCGGAAAACCGTGTTGAGGACGTGAACGTTCAAGCCGATGGCGAACAGGCGCAAGTTGAAGCGGACGACAACGCCCGCAGCGAAGAGGGTGTGAAAAACAACGGCCGTCAAGGACGCGACCGCAACAACCGTCAGCGCAACAATCGCAACGACCGCCGTTCCAACAGCAAAAAACGCAATATTCCGTCTTCAGCAAAAATCGAGCAATACCTGAACATTACCGACACCGCCGACAAAGTCCTCTTTGCCGTAGCGCATGTTTTGGGTTTGAATGAAACGGTTGAAGCTGCAAATGCGACATTGTCTTCTGAAAGCGATCAAGCCGAGCCGCTGGTGATTGTGGTATCCGAGCCTGAAGTTACCAGCGCAGAGCCATTCGTATTTGCAATTGAAAGCGAAGACGAGCCTGCCGTAGCGCAAACTGAAGGAGCCGATGCCGAACAAGCCCTGCTTGCATCTGCGGTCAACAATGTCAAAGAAGCCATTTCTGCGGTATTGTCTCCGAATGCAACGGCTACTGTTGCACCGGTTGAAGCACCAGCCGAAACTGTTGCCACACAAACTGAAGCCGTAGCTGAAGCAGCGCCTGTCGCAATCGTTGTACCTGAGAGCTTGGGCGATTTGATCTTCGTTGAAACCGATCCGCAAGCCGTTGCCGCTTTTGCCGCGCAGCCACAACCTGAACCGGTTGCCAAAACACGCCGTTCGGATGTGCCTAAAGTAGAAGTGGAAGACGTAGCAGTCGAAATGATTTTGGTGGAAACACGCAAAGATTAAGATTGGTTTTCCAGTTAAAAGCCCGATGTTGAACGCATCGGGCTTTTTTATTGGTAAGGAGATGCACTGCTCATTTGCTTTGTGTTTGCCATGAGGGTTGCTTCATGGTTAAAAAAGCAGGATAGCTTGCTGAGAAAGGGAAGGGCGTGATTCTTTCAATGGGAAGGACTTAACGAAATAGATTGGTATGAGAAAAGGCCGTCTGAAATGGTTTCAGACGGCCTTGGTTTGTGTGTGTATGTTTAGGTATTGTGATTAGTTTTTGTTCAGAGAGTCACGGATTTCGCGCAACAACAGAACTTCTTCGCTAGGCTCTGCTGGTGCTTCTTCAGCAGGAGCTTCGGCTTTTTTCACAGAGTTGATGGCTTTAACCACGCAGAAGATGGCAGCGGCGATGATCAGGAAGCTGATTACAGTGTTGATGAACAGACCGATGTTCAGGGTAACGGCACCGGCTGCTTGAGCGGCTGCCAGGTTGGCGTAACCTTCAGCAGGAGCGGCTTGTGCGCCGTCTTTCAGGGTAATGAACAGGTTGGAGAAATCAACGCCGCCGATCAACAGACCGATAGGAGGCATGATTACATCGTCAACCAATGATTTGACGATGCCGCTGAATGCTGTACCGACAACCATACCGACTGCGAGGTCGATCACGTTGCCACGCATAATAAATTCTTTAAATTCTGAAGCGATTGACATAATTAATCTCCTGTATGTGTTTGAGTCAAAATCAGATGTGATTCAGTTAATCGGCAGGCATCTTAACGCTTTATTAGTTAAGAAGAATTCAATAATGTTAAATTTTGTATTTCATGCTAAAAGTGCCCTGCTTCTATGCCTTCTGTATGAAAAACAGGCCGTCTGAATTTTTTTTGTTACTTTTTTGCACCACTTTTTATCAGCGGCTAAGTATCAGATAACATGAATGTTATCTTTAGAATCAATGCTCTATCGGAATTTCAGATTGGGGTAGAATGATAATATAATAATGTTGAAAACATAATCATTGAAAGCCTGTAAAGGTAATGTTTCGTATCCGTATTTGACTTTCAGACGGCCTTATCGGTTATGCAGTTATTCAAACCATAATGTAATGGCCATAAAAAACGCACTTTCATGAAGAAAGTGCGTTTGGCGTGAAAACTGTTTAGTTCTCTTCGTCGTTCAGCGCGTTGATGCTGTAACCGCCGTCAACGTAGGTAATCTCGCCGGTGATGCCGGAAGCGAGGTCGGACAAGAGGAAGGCGGCGGTGTTGCCGACTTCTTCAGTGGTAACGTTGCGACCCAATGGGTTGTGGGAAGCGACGTGGCCTAAGAGTTTGCTTAAATCGGCAATGCCGGAAGCAGCCAGGGTTTTGATCGGGCCTGCGGAGATACCGTTGCAGCGGATGCCTTCTTTGCCCAGGCAGGCGGCGGTGAAGCGGATGCCGGCTTCGAGGCTGGCTTTGGCCATGCCCATAACGTTGTAGTTAGGAATGGCACGAACGGCGCCCAAGTAGCTCAGGGCGACGATTGCGGCGTTGCGGCCCTGCATCATCGGACGGGCGGCTTTTGCCAGCGCAGGCAGGCTGTATGCGGAGATTTCGTGAGCGGTGTTGAACGCTTCGCGGCTGATGCTGTCGAGGAAGTCGCCGCTCAAAGCTTCTTTAGGGGCGAAGCCGATGGAGTGAACGAGGCCGTCCAAGCCGTCCCAGTGTTTGCCCAAGTCAACGAAAACTTGGTTGATTTCGTCGTCGCTGGCAACGTCGCAGCGGAACACGAGTTCGGAGCCGAGTTCGGCAGCCATTTTACGGACGCGCTCTTCCAGTTTGTCGACAACATAAGTAAATGCCAATTCCGCGCCTTGTTCGCGGCAGGCTTTGGCGATACCGTAAGCGATGGAACGCTCGGAGATCATGCCGGTAATCAGAATTTTTTTGCCTTGCAAAAAGCCCATTTTCTTATCCTTTAGCAGTGGTATTGCGGTTGCATTAAACTGCGCATTATAGCAAAAACCGCTGTTTCGGCATAGAAAAAAACGGATAACCCTTTGTCTTGCCTCAAATAGGGATAAGGTTTTCTGCTAAGGCCGTCTGAAACCTGACGGAACGGCGGCAAAACGTTATACTTTATAGTCTTAATGACCGATGTTTCAGGAGTGAACCATGCCCGAGCAAAACCGCATTCTTTGCCGAGAACTCAGCCTGTTGGCGTTTAACCGCCGTGTACTGGCTCAGGCGCAGGATACGAAAGTTCCTTTGTTGGAGCGTTTGCGTTTTTTGTGCATCGTGTCTTCCAATTTGGACGAATTTTTTGAAGTGCGCATGGCGTGGTTGAAACGCGAAAACAAACTGCGTCCGCATCAGTTGCTTGACAACGGCAAAACCGCGGCCGAAACCATCGAAGCGGTGGCGAAAGAGGCGCAGGCCTTGATTCGCGAGCAGTACGATCTGTTTAACAAAGTATTGCAGCCTGCACTCAGCCGCGCCGGCATTCATTTCTATCGCCGCCACAAATGGACGGCCGCGCAGAAAAAATGGATTGAAAACTATTTTGACAACGAGCTGTTGCCCATTCTCACACCCATCGGCCTTGATCCGTCACACCCATTCCCGCGTCCGTTAAACAAATCGCTCAACTTTGCCGTCGAACTCGAAGGCACGGATGCGTTCGGCCGTCCGTCCGGGATGGCGATTGTGCAGGCTCCGCGCATTTTGCCGCG
Source organism: Neisseria sp. P0020.S005 (assembly GCF_051957055.1). Lineage (NCBI taxonomy): Bacteria > Pseudomonadati > Pseudomonadota > Betaproteobacteria > Neisseriales > Neisseriaceae > Neisseria > Neisseria sp. P0020.S005. The sequence goes on from NZ_JBQCWV010000002.1 coordinate 230,961, forward strand.
CGTCGTCCCCATGCCGTCTGAAATTTGCGGCGGCGATGCAGGCTTTGTGTTCTTGTCTTCGATTTTGCACGCCCATGTCGGCAAACTCTTTCCCGGCATGAAGGTTAAAGACTGCCATCAGTTCCGCCTCACGCGCGACAGCGATTTGACGGTTGATGAAGAAGATTTGAAAAACCTGCGTGCTGCGATTCAAAACGAATTGCACGACCGCGAATACGGCGACGGCGTGCGCTTGGAAGTGGCAGACACTTGTCCGGCGCATATTCACGACTTCCTGCTTGCCCAGTTCAAGTTGACTTCTGCCGAGCTGTATCAGGTCAAAGGGCCGGTCAATTTAGTGCGCCTCAATGCCGTCCCCGATTTGGTGGACAGGCCGGATTTGAAGTTCCCACCGCGCAATGCAGGCCGTCTGAAAGCTTTGCGCAAAAACGGTTCCGTATTCAAACTGGTCAAACAGTCACCGATTTTGCTGCATCACCCGTATCAGTCTTTCGATCCGGTTGTCCAAATGATACGCGAAGCCGCAGCCGATCCGGATGTGTTGGCCGTCAAAATGACCATCTACCGCACCGGCAGCAATTCCGAGCTTGTGCGCGCATTGATGAAGGCCGCGCTGGCGGGCAAGCAGGTTACCGTCGTGGTTGAACTGATGGCGCGTTTTGACGAAGCCAACAACGTTAACTGGGCAAAGCAGCTGGAAGAGGCAGGCGCGCACGTCGTGTACGGCGTATTCGGCTACAAAGTTCATGCCAAAATGGCTTTGGTTATCCGTCGCGAAGACGGCGTGCTTAAGCGTTATGCCCACCTCGGTACCGGCAACTACCACCAAGGCACATCGCGCATTTACACCGACTTTGGCATCATTACCGCCGACGAACAAATCACTGCCGATGTGAACACGTTGTTTATGGAAATCACAGGCTTGGGCAAGCCGGGCCGTCTGAACAAGCTCTATCAAAGCCCGTTTACCCTACACAAAATGGTCATCGACCGCATCAAGCAGGAAACCGAACACGCCAAAGTCGGCAAACCGGCGCGGATTACCGCCAAGATGAACTCCCTCATCGAGCCGAGCGTAATTGATGCGCTGTATCAAGCCAGCGCGGCAGGCGTGCAAATCGACCTGATTGTGCGCGGTATGTGTACTTTGCGCCCGGGTGTAAAAGGCTTGTCCGAAAACATTCGCGTCCGCTCCATCATCGGTCGCCAACTCGAACACTCGCGCGTGTATTGCTTCCATAACAACGGCGCAGACGATACCTTTATCTCCAGTGCCGACTGGATGGGGCGCAACTTCTTCCGCCGTATTGAAGTCGCCACGCCGATTACCACGCCCGAACTCAAAGAACGCGTGATTCGCGAAGGTTTGGAAATGGCTTTGGAAGACAATACCCAGGCTTGGCTGATGCAACCTGACGGCAGCTACATCCGCACCCAGCCGCAAGACGGCGAGCCTGCGTTTGGTTTGCAGGAAGGTTTGTGGAAAATATACGGACGTTGAGTTGAATAATGTCTCAGGCCGTCTGAAATGCAGGTTTCAGACGGCCTTTTTTGATTTTGCCGTTATAATTCCGTTTCCCAATCTTTCAGACGGCCTTTTCCTATGAAATCTTACCCCGATTCCTATCTCCATTTTGAAAACCTCGAATCTCCCGAAACGCAAAATTTTGCCGCTGCGGCGGATGCCGAAACGCGCGCCCGTTTTTTAGAAAACGACAAGGCGCGCGAATTGTCTGACGGCATTTTGGCGCAGTTGCAGGACACGCGGCAGATTCCGTTTTGTCAGGAACACCGCGCGCGGATGTACCATTTCCATCAGGACGCGGAATATCCGAAGGGCGTGTACCGCGTGTGTACCGCGGCGACGTACCGTTCCGGCTATCCTGAGTGGAAAATCCTGTTTTCAGTGGCGGATTTCGACGAATTGCTTGGCGACGATGTGTATTTGGGCGGCGTGTCGCACTTGGTGGAAAAGCCCAACCGCGCGTTGTTAACACTGAGCAAATCGGGCGGCGATACGGCGTACACGCTGGAAGTGGATTTGGAAGCAGGGGAGTTGGTAGAAGGCGGTTTTCACTTTCCGGCAGGCAAAAACCATGTGTCGTGGCGCGATGAAAATAGCGTGTGGGTGTGTCCGGCTTGGGACGAACGCCAGTTGACCGAATCGGGCTATCCGCGCGAAGTGTGGCTGGTGGAGCGCGGCAAAAGTTTCGAGGAAAGCCTGCCGGTGTATCAAATTGCTGAAGACGGCATGATGGTGAACGCTTGGCGCTATCTCGATCCGCAGGGTTCGCCGATTGATTTGATTGAAGCGTCGGACGGTTTTTACACCAAAACCTATTTGCAGGTGTCGGCCGAAGGTGAGGTGAAACCGTTAAACCTACCCAATGATTGCGACGTGGTCGGCTATCTGGCCGGACATCTTTTACTGACGTTACGCAAAGACTGGAACCGTGCGAACCAAAGCTATCCGAGCGGAGCATTGGTGGCAGTAAAATTAAACCGTGGTGAATTGGGCGCGGCGCAGCTTTTGTTTGCGCCCGATGAAACGCAGGCATTGGAAAGCGTGGAAACGACCAAGCGTTTTGTCGTGGCAAACCTGCTGGAAAACGTACAAGGCCGTCTGAAAGCATGGCACTTTAGCGGCGGTAAATGGCAGGAAGTCGAATTGCCGCGCCTGCCTTCGGGTGCGTTGGAAATGACTGACCAACCGTGGGGTGGCGACGTGGTTTACCTTGCTGCCAGTGATTTCACTACGCCGCTGACGCTGTTTGCATTGGATTTGAACGTGATGGAACTGACCGTCATGCGCCGTCAGCCGCAGCAGTTCGATTCAGACGACATCAATGTGCAGCAGTTTTGGACGACTTCGGCCGACGGCGAGCGCATTCCTTATTTCCGTGTCGGTAAAAACGCCTCCCCCGACACGCCGACTTTGGTTTATGCCTACGGCGGTTTCGGCATTCCCGAATTGCCGCATTATCTCGGCAGCGTCGGTAAATATTGGCTGGAAGAGGGCAATGCCTTTGTGTTGGCAAACATCCGCGGCGGCGGCGAATTTGGCCCACGCTGGCATCAGGCGGCGCAGGGAATCAGCAAACACAAAAGCGTCGATGATTTGCTGGCCGTCGTGCGTGATTTGTCCGAACGCGGCATGAGTTCGCCCGAACACATAGGTTTGCAGGGCGGCAGCAACGGCGGCCTGATTACCGCCGCCGCCTTCGTGCGTGAACCGCAAAGCATAGGCGCGCTGGTGTGCGAAGTGCCGCTGACCGACATGATCCGCTATCCGCTGCTCTCCGCTGGTTCAAGCTGGACGGATGAATACGGCAATCCGCAGAAATACGAAGTCTGCAAACGCTGGCTGGGCGAATTGTCGCCGTATCACAATCTTTCAGACGGCATCGATTATCCGCCAGCGCTCATCACCACCAGCCTCAGCGACGATCGCGTCCATCCTGCCCACGCGCTCAAGTTCTACGCCAAACTGCGCGAAATCTCGCCGCAATCTTGGCTCTACTCGCCTGACGGCGGTGGCCATACCGGCAACGGCACGCAACGCGAATCCACCGACGAACTTGCCTGCGTCTTGCTGTTTTTGAAAGAGTTTTTAGGGTAGAAGTAAGCAGCAGGACTGACTGTTTCGTAAAGTTGAGAAACAAAATACTCTTGTTTCGGCAAGTGAAAAGAAGGCCGTCTGAAAAACGAATATTAAAGTTTTTCAGACGGCCTTCTTTTCTTTTAACTTTCAACATATCCCGATAAAATGGACACTTTGTAAGTGATCATTGATGGAAGACGCAATTATGGCAACCGAACCGAAAAATTATGCACGATTTAGAAAATAATTTCAAACAAAACAATATATTAAAACTCAAACAAATCTTTCCCGAAGTCTTTTGCGAAGACCAAATCGACTTTGAGAAACTCAAACTCGTCCTTGGTGCAGAAAACCTTGCCGGTGTGGGCGAACGTTATCAACTCGATGCTGTAGAAACTAGTAGCGTTGTTTACAGTATTTCCAGGAGAATACTGAAACATGAACATGCACAAAAACACCTGTCTCACCCCGTCTCTGGATTTGGATATCCTCAACGGCATCATGCGCCAAGCCGTGTTGCAGCAGCTGCAAACCTACTTGGGCGCGGACACCATCATCGAAACGCACATCACCCGCGACATGCTCGAACGCGCAGAAAAAATCCGCCTCTCCAACGCCTTGAGAGGCGTGTTTGAGGCGGATTTGGTGTACTAGGAACAATCAATGATTTCTCGGAAATGGATAAAGCCTGAAGGCGATTATTCGTTAGACGGTTTATCTGTCTGAGACTTGTGCGTTTGCAATATGCGCACTACCTTACCCTCATAACGCTGGCTTAACCACGCCTGTATCCGCTCGTGATCTTTGGCAGGTAGTGGCTGCTCCAATTCGAGAGAGACAACGACGATATCGTCATATGTATCTGTCTTCGGTTCTGCGTTTTTTTGGCTTTCAGACTGTTCGGAAACAGGCGTTGTTTGCGCTTTATCCCAAGCCAAGCCGCGTCCGACAACGATTTTTTCCGCTTCCGGATATTGGGCTTTTAATTCCTTGAGTACCGCTGCATCGTCGATATCGGAGGCTTTGCCTGCCAGTATGGTATCGATATAGGCCTGCTGCTCTTTCAGCTCATTTTGCTGCTGAACCGGGTTGTTTCGGCTTGCCAGCAATTCTTCGATTTTGGCATCGTTCCCTCCCGCATAGACCACGTTGACCTTCGGCTCTTTCACCCCCGACGCGTTAAGGCTTTTCACCAGCAAGGCGGAAATTTTCTCGGCATTGCCCGTTCCATTGACAATCAGACCGACTTTATTTTCTCTGTGGTTCAACATCTTACGCAGCACGAAAAAACCTTCCTGTTGCTGCGCAGTGGCAATGGCGGCATTGGCTCTGGTGTTGAAGATCTCCTGACGCACCAGCCCTGATGCCATATAGCCGCTCGGAATCATCACAGCCAACACGACGGCAGTAATAATGATGCTTTGCAACCGGCGTTTGGATTCCGTTACCAACCCCCTGCGCGGCAGCTTGAGCAGCTTAGAAAACAACAAGGTCGAAAAAGCGATGAACACGCAGTTGATGGCAAAAAGATATGAAGCACCGAGAAAGTAGTGCCAGTTGCCATGTGCCAGTCCGTAGCCCGCAGTACACAGGGGCGGCATCAATGCGGTAGCAATCGCCACACCCGGTATGGCATTGCCTCCTTCTTTTCGAGTCAGCGCCACAATACCCGCACTACCACCGAAGAAGGCAATCAACACATCCCAAAGGGTCGGCTGAGTACGCGCCAAAAGCTCGCTTTGCGCCTCTTTAAGCGGGGTTAACAGGAAATACAACGTAGCGGTAATCAAGCTGATGACGACGAATATAATAATATTGCGCACGGCTTGACGGATCAGCGCAGTATCCCCTACCGCCAAACCGTAACCCATACCTACAATCGGCCCCATCAACGGCGAAATCAACATCGCGCCGATCACTACCGCCGTGCTGTTTACATTCAGACCGATACTCGCCACGGCAATGGCAAACATCAATACCCACATATTGGTTCCGGACACCCGAGTATTGGCGCGGATGACGGCATCAATTTTATCGGGATGGGCCTGGTCATGCGCAAGATTGAACACATCTTGCAACTTGGTCATGGCACCATTGTCTTCTTTTGGCTGATTTTCTTGTTCTTCTTGGTTTTTAATGTTTTCTTGGTCTTGCATTTTCATCCTTAAATCAATCTTAACGATTGTCTCTGAATATTTAATTAACTGGAATTTCGGATACTGATAATTATGCTTTAATACTGATTTCAAATATGATTAAGCAGATACCTTGCAGAAGGTTAGCATACACATGAAAACGCTGACAACGCTGATCCTGCGTAGGCCTTCACGAAACCAGCATATGCAAAAACCTTCTCTCAAATCCAATTCCTACTTTTTCAGCAGCAACCGCCATCAAAATTTTTTAAGGGGCTGTACTAGTAGATTAGCTCTAAATTCCACACCAATCCCGCAGGATTTTAAGCTGTTGAGACGGTGTGCCGAAGTTAAATCGAAATTCGCATTCTTTCAAGAACAGTGGGAAAGATTTGCGATCGATTCCGTTGTATTTGCGCAAGACGCGTTTTGCCTGATTCCAAAAATTCTCAATGCCGTTAATGTGGTTCTGACGGTCGGCAAATTCCTTGGAATGGTTGATGCGGTAATGGATGAAACCGCTCACGTCCAACTTGTCGTAGCTGCTCAGGCTATCCGTGTAAACAATGCTGTCCGGCATGATTTTCTTTTTAATGACAGGGAGTAACGTTTCAGACTTGGCATTATCCACCACAACGGTAGAGACCCGTCCGTTGCGTTTCAGAATGCCGAAGACAACCACTTTTCCTGCCGCACCGCGACCACGTCTGCCTTTACGCCGTCCGCCGAAATAGCTTTCGTCCAACTCGACAGGGCCCTCAAAAACCTCATCGGCAACCAAGGCCAGATAATGGCGGATAACCATACGAATTTTGCAGTAGAACAGAATAGCGGAGTTGGGCTGAATGCCCAAAATATCGGCAGCGGAACGGGCGGTAACTTCGAGTACAAAAAAACGAAGCAGTTCTTTCTGTACTTTTTTTCTTTAATTTGCAGTGTGTTATCTTCATATTTCGAGGGTAACATATCTGCTAATCTAGTACAGCCCCTTTTTTTAATAATGTTAATGTTAATACGTAACAAAACAAATTCCCGCTTGTAGGTTAAAATCAGGCTATGCTAATATGCACAACAACAGGTTTTTACTGAATAATCTGTGCTAAAATGCAGGATTAGATGGAAAACTCTATCCGAATTCGGTACAATACCGACGAATTATTTCCCTTAAACAACCTGCCGCAAGGCGAAAAGGAACGACTGACATGTCAAACATCGAACAACAAGTTAAAAAAATTGTTGCTGAACAACTGGGCGTAAACGAAGCCGAAGTGAAAAACGAATCTTCTTTCCAAGACGATTTGGGTGCTGACTCTCTGGACACCGTAGAACTGGTGATGGCTTTGGAAGAAGCTTTCGGCTGCGAAATCCCTGACGAAGACGCTGAAAAAATCACTACCGTACAATTGGCTATCGACTACATCAACGCCCACCAAGGCTAATCGGTCGCACCAAACATCCAGCCTCTGCTGCGCCATCGCAATAGAGGCTTTTACCTTATTATTAAACCCCTGAAATTTCAGACGGCATGAGTTTTGCCTGTTTTCACGAAGAAAAAGAGCAAGGCTGCCGCGAAAATCCCGACAACCAACAGCGAGATTATCATGAGTCAGAGAAGAGTAGTCATCACAGGTCTTGGCCAAGTATCACCGGTCGGCAACGACGTCGCCACCGCATGGAGCAATCTGCTCGCAGGCAAAAGCGGCATCGGACGGATTACCCGCTTTGACGCATCCGACATCAACAGCCAAATCGCCGGCGAAGTTCGCGATTTCGACATCGGCCAATACATCAGCGCAAAAGAAGCGCGCCGCATGGACGTGTTCATCCACTACGGTATCGCCGCCGCCCTGCAAGCCATCAATGATTCAGGCTTGGACGATTTGGAAACCCTCGACAAAGACCGCGTCGGTGTCAACATCGGTTCCGGTATCGGCGGCCTGCCGAGCATTGAAGCGACCGGTAAAGCCGTTATCGAAGGCGGCGCGCGCAAAATCAATCCTTTCTTTATCCCAGGCTCGCTGATTAACCTGATTTCCGGCCATGTTACCATCCTTAAAGGCTACCGCGGCCCAAGCTACGGCATGGTTTCTGCCTGTACGACCGGTGCACACTCCATCGGTGATTCTGCACGACTGATTAAATACGGCGACGCGGATGTGATGATTGCCGGTGGTGCGGAAGGCGCAATCAGCACTTTGGGCGTTGGCGGTTTTGCTGCCATGAAGGCACTTTCCACCCGAAACGATGACCCTGCTACCGCTTCCCGTCCGTGGGACAAAGGCCGTGACGGTTTCGTTATCGGCGAAGGCGCTGGCGTGCTGGTGTTGGAAGAATTGGAACACGCGAAAAAACGCGGTGCGAAAATTTACGCCGAAATCGTCGGCTTCGGTATGAGCTCAGATGCCTACCACATTACCGCGCCTAACGAAGAAGGCCCTGCATTGGCGGTTACTCGTGCGCTGAAAGATGCCGGCCTGAATCCTGAAGACGTGGATTACGTCAACGCACACGGTACGTCCACTCCGCTGGGCGATGCCAACGAAACCAAAGCCCTCAAATGCGCTTTGGGCGATCATGCGCGCAAAGTCATTGTTAACTCTACCAAATCTATGACCGGCCACTTGCTCGGCGCGGCCGGCGGCGTGGAAGCGTTGTACAGCGTGTTGGCAGTACACGAGCAAAAATCTCCACCGACCATCAACATCTTTGAACAAGACGTTGAAGCCGGTTGCGATTTGGACTACTGCGCCAACGAAGCACGCGATGCGAAAATCGACGTTGCCATCTCCAATTCCTTCGGCTTTGGCGGTACCAACGGCACATTGGTATTCAAACGCTTCACAGGCTGATAGAAGGTTTTAAGTAGATTAAAAGGCCGTCTGAAACTTGGTTTTCAGACGGCCTTTTTTATTTTAAAATCCAAATATTCTTGATAATCTGTATCATTTGTATAAAAATACCGATTCCTATCAATATCGCCCGGATTTTATCGGGTAATCAACCCAATTACATTTTTATCAGGAGTCTGCAATGAAAACTATCCGTATTCTAGCATTGGCCGCTGCACTGGCCGCCGTGCCCGCATTTGCGTCTGATTTCGGCCATGAACAGGCATTGACCATAGACGGCAAGCCTGCCCATCTGGCAGAAACTTCAGCCCGTATTTTGGCAAACGAAACCCTGACTGCGCCGCAACTGGTCGAAGATATCACTGATGGATTCGGTTCGAAAAAAATTCCAGGTTATAAATTGATGATTATGGGCCGCACTTATTCGGTGGCGGCAGAAACCAAACCGCCGAAAGAGGGCCAAACTCAGTGGCGGGACAATACGTTCATTCATCGCGGCGTAAAACTGTTTGTCGGTATTCCGGTCAAAAACGGCAAGATGGATTTGGCGTCTGCCAGATTGATTAATATCGGTGTGGTTGACGATAACGGTGGTGCCGCGCCTCATGATGAGGGTGAAAAAATCCGTCCGGTCGGCAAACAGCTGATGTCTCCCGATACCAAAGTGGGAAATGTGAAACTCAATATTGCCAAACTGACGTTGCCAAATATGAAATTAGGCGAAACCAGTGGCGGTGGCGTGAAATTGGAAGCATCGGCAACATTGGACGATAAGCCGATACAGACCAAAATCGACAGCACTTTCTCCCGCTTCTATTCCGCCAAACCAGCCGCTACACGGCCGTTTATGGCAGATGCACGGTTTGTGAAATAATTGCAAAGGCCGTCTGAAATCCTGCTTCAGACGGCCTTTTATTGATAAAACCGATTCAATACCGCATCATTTTGCTGTCAACCTGCATTGCCCAAGCATCAATACCGCCCTGCAGGTTGTAGAGGTTTTCAAATCCGGCGTCTTCCAAATATATTGCCGTGTGCAGGCTGCGGATGCCGTGGTGGCAGTAAATGACGATGGGCAAATCGTCGTCGGGCAGCTCGTTTTGGCGCAGGGGGATGAGGTTCATCGGGATATGAATGGCGGCGGGTAGGGTGCAGATGGCGTATTCTTCATCGGTGCGGACGTCGAGCAGATGAAATGCGCGGCCTTCGTCCTGCCATTGTTTCAATTCGGTGGGCGAGAGTTGGATGATGTCGGTCATAGGGTTGGGTAAAAGCATGAGGCCGTCTGAATTTTCAGACGGCCTGTTGTTTAAAAATCGAAATCGCCAAACGGATTGGCCGATTTGTCTTCCAAGTGTGCTACGACGGTGTCGAACAATACCTTTTCGGAAAACTCATTGCCGTTACGCGTCAGCAAAAGCGCGTGTTGTACCGGTTTGCGGCCGATGATGACCACCATACGGCCGCCGTCTTTCAGTTGCTCTTTCAGAATTTCAGGTACGCTGTCTACTGCGCCGCCCACATAAATCGCATCGAAAGGCGCGCCTTGCGATGCTTCGGTCAGGCCGTTGTTTTGCACATAATTGACGTTGGTAAAGCCCAATTCGTCCAAAACTTTTTTGGCGCGTTGCTGCTGCTCGACATCGATGTCGTCGGTCACGACGTTGCCGGCCAGTTTGGACAGCAGGGCGGTTGCATAGCCTGAGCCTGTACCGATTTCTAAGACGGTTTCGTCTTTTTTCAATTTCAAACCTTGAGCCAGGCGGGCAACGACTTTGGGTTCCAACATCTTATGACCATTGGCCAGCGGCAGCTCCATATCCGCATAGGCCAAACCTTGAAAAGCCTCGCCGACAAAATGTTCGCGCTCGATCTCCTCCAAAGCATCCAAAATGTCGAAGTCCAAGACATCCCACGGACGAATCTGCTGTTCAACCATATTGAAACGCGCTTTTTCAAAGTCCATATTTGTGCTCCGTTCAATTCTTAATTTTATCGAAGCATACATTATAAATCCTTGTCGGAGAGTGTGCCATCTTTCAGACGGCCCCGGAGGCCCGTTAATAATTGCCAAGCGCACATATATCCACTAAACTTTCACATTACACGACGCTACAACAAGCAACAACCAACACACGGAGCAATAAAGATGTATCACCAAATCGGAATGTGGGACCAAAAATGGGTTATCGGCAACTGGAAAATGAACGGCCGACTCCAAAACAACAATGCGCTTATGCACCGCTTCCGTGTCATGCCAACCGCAGAACGCGTGTTAATCGGCCTGGCCGCTCCGACCGTTTATCTGTTGCAACTGCACAACGCCATGCAGATTGTTTTGAACAATCGCATCTTGACCTGTGCGCAAGACGTGAGCCGTTTTCCCAATAATGGCGCGTACACCGGCGAAGTGTCCGCCGAAATGCTTGCCGACATCGGTACAGACATCGTCCTCATCGGCCACTCCGAGCGCAGCCTTTATTTCGGCGAGAAAAACGAAATCCAACGCCGCAAAATGGAAAACGTCCTCAACGTCGGCCTGATCCCATTGTTGTGCGTCGGCGAAAGCTTGGAAGAACGCGAAGCCGGTAAAGAACACGAAGTCATTGCTCACCAGCTTTCCATCCTGCAAGGTTTGAACACCAAAAACATCGCCGTTGCCTACGAGCCGGTTTGGGCGATCGGTACAGGCAAAGTCGCCACTGTCGAACAAATCGCCGACATGCACGCATTTATCTACAAAGAAATCTTGTCTTTGTGCGGAAGCGATGTTAAAATCCGCGTTCTTTACGGCGGAAGTGTGAAAGCGGATAACGCAGCCGACATCTTCGCAGTACCTCATGTAGACGGCGCATTGGTTGGTGGCGCGTCATTATCATATGACTCCTTTACCGCCATCATCAACGCAGCACAAGCCTCGTAGAAAACATATGGAAGCCTTTAAAACCCTTATCTGGATTATTAATATTATTTCCGCTCTATTTGTAATCGTGTTAGTATTGCTGCAACACGGTAAAGGCGCGGATGCCGGCGCAACATTCGGTTCCGGCAGTGGTAGCGCGCAAGGCGTATTCGGTTCTGCTGGTAATGCCAACTTCCTCAGCCGCTCGACTGCTATTGCTGCAACATTTTTCTTTGCGACCTGCATGGCAATGGTGTATATTCACACCCATTCCAGTAAGCACGGTTTAGACTTCAGCGATGTGAAGCAGACCCAGCAAGCTCCTAAGCCTGCAACGCCTGCACAAAACAATACAACTCCTGTTGCTCCGAATCCTCAGCAGCAGTAAGACAATTTAATTTATGCCGACATGGTGGAATTGGTAGACACGCTATCTTGAGGGGGTAGTGGCCGTAGGCTGTGCGAGTTCAAATCTCGCTGTCGGCACCACATTAGAAAATCTAACCGCTTTTTAGCGGTTATTTTTTCGTCTTGAGAATCTGCCTTTCATTTATTTTTAGGCCGAGACAGGGAAATACAATGAAGCGTTTGGTTGTCGGCATCAGCGGTGCCAGCGGTTTTCAGTATGGCGTGAAGGCTTTGCAGCTTTTGCGTGAGCATCAGGTAGAAACACATTTGGTGGTTTCGCAAGGGGCGGAGATGACCCGCGCTTTGGAAACGGATTACACCAAAGAAGACGTTTATGCTTTGGCGGATGTCGTACATTCTGTCCGTAATGTCGGGGCAAGTATTGCCAGCGGATCGTTTTTGACGGATGGAATGTTAATTGCGCCGTGTTCAATGAAAACCTTGGCTTCGGTTGCCCATGGATTTGCCGATAATTTGCTCAGCCGTGCGGCGGATGTAACGTTGAAAGAGCGGCGCAAGTTGGTATTGATGGTGCGTGAAGCACCGTTAAACTTGGCGCACATTGAAAATATGCGCCGCGTGACAGAGATGGGCGGTATCGTGTTTCCTCCCGTTCCGGCTTTATATCAGAAGCCCGAATCCATCGAAGATATGATTACACACAGCGTCTCTCATGCTTTGGACTTGTTCGGCATCATTCAAAACGATGTGCCGCGCTGGCAAGGTTGATGTTTCAGACGGCCTGAGCATAAGTTACGACTGAGAAGGAAGATAAAAGCCATGCAAACGATTCCTGCCAATATAGTGAAGTTTTTGAGCAATCATCATGTCGTCAGTATTGCTGCTGCGGAAGAGGGCGAAGTTTGGGCAGCTTGCTGTTTTTATGTGTTTGATGAGGCGAATGCCCGATTGATTGTGCTGACTTCTTTGAAAACGAAGCATGGCGGAATGATGAGTCGTTCTGCCAAAGTAGCCGGTACCATTGCCGGACAACCTGACAGCATCGCAAAAATCAGCGGCATTCAGTTTGCGGCGACTGCCGCTTTGATTGAGGATGAAGCGGATTTGAAAGCGGCGCAGTCTTTGTATTACAAAGCGCATCCTGCTGCTCGAGTGATGAAAAGCGATGTTTGGGCATTGAATTTGGACAGTTTGAAATTCACTGACAATAAATTGGTATTCGCACAAAAAACGTACTGGAATCGCGAGGATTAAGAAAAGGCCGTCTGAAAGATGAAATTTCAGACGGCCTTTGGTAATGTTACAAATTAATCGTGTCCGAGATCGACAGTTTTGTCTTTGTAACGTGTATCAGGAACCAAAACGATTTTCTCGTCCACTTTGCCGATGGCTTTCACGTCTTTGCCCGGATAGTCCAGCTGATGCAGGAAGTAGCGGATACAGTTCAAACGTGCACGTTTTTTGTCATCGGAACGGATGATGACCCAAGGCGCGTCGCCGGTGTGGGTGTGGAAGAACATGGCGTTTTTGGCTTCGGTGTAGTCGTCCCAGCGGTCGAGCGACTGGATATCCACAGGGGATAGTTTCCAGTGTTTCAGTGGGTCGTCACGACGGGAGATGAAGCGACGGAGTTGTTCTTCACGGGATACGGAGAACCAGAATTTGAACAGATGGATGCCGCTGGCAACAAGCATACGTTCCAATTCAGGGGTTTGACGCATGAAGAGCAGGTATTCGTTAGGTTCGCAGAAGCCCATTACGCGTTCTACGCCGGCACGGTTGTACCATGATCGGTCGAAGAATACCATTTCGCCTGCGGTCGGCAGGTTTTGGATGTAGCGTTGGAAATACCATTGGCCGCGTTCGGTAGTGGTTGGTTTCTCTAAAGCAACCACGCGCGCGCCACGCGGATTCAGGTGTTCCATGAAGCGTTTGATGGTACCGCCTTTACCGGCTGCGTCGCGGCCTTCAAACAGGCTGACGATACGCTGACCGGAATCTTTAACCCAGCTTTGTACTTTCAACAATTCGATTTGCAGCTTCTGTTTTTCTTTTTCGTAAACAGAGCGGCGCATACGTTGTTTGTACGGGTAATTGGCAGGAAGCGGTGCACTGCTGGAATCTTCGTCAGTGCCGCGTCCTTCGTGTTCCAAAACAGCCTTTTCGAATACTTGCAGCTGGTCTTGTTTCTCGCCCAGTTCAACATTCTCGAACGGTTCTAATTGGTGGTCTGCCATAAAGTCTCCTTATCGATTAAGTTTTAAATGATATGGTGTGGTATGACTTGATTTTACCTCTTTATGCTGTGTTAGCCTACATAAAATTACACATAAGCAATTTTTTCCGGTTTGTTTGATAATTTTTGTAAAACCAGCGTATAATCAGCCTATTTGTATCATACATCATGCCTTATTTCGCCCTGTTCGACGATGCGTTAAGCGGTCGTGCAAAACTCTATCAAAATCATGTGGAAAGCCATCGGTTTTATCATAACGAACTGGATTCGTTAACAAGTATTTTGCAAGCCGGCTGGAAAAAGGGTTTGCATGCAGTGTTGTTTGCAGACTACGAATTCGGATTGCCACTGATGGATATTTCATCCGCGCGCAGTGGCAATTTGCGTTTGCACTGGTTTGCAGATTGTTCCGAAATCGATGCCGAAAGCTGGCTGACCAATCATTCAGACGGCCTTGAGGCAGGCATCTCCACTCCCCGATTCTCTGTATCCGAAGCCGATTATCTCGAGCATATCAACCAGATCCACGAAGCCATCCGCCGCGGCGATACCTATCAAATCAATTACACCGCACGCCTGCACATGCAAACTTACGGCAATCCGATTCAGCTTTACCGCCGTTTGCGCCAGCCTGTGCCGTATGCCGTTTTGTCTTGTCTGCCCGACGGGGCAGGGCAGGAAGCGTGGACTTTGTGTTTTTCTCCCGAACTTTTCCTCAAAATTGATTCAGACGGCCTGATCACAACCGAGCCGATGAAAGGCACCGCACCGATTCTTCATGATGGACAAGATGAACGCCGCGCCGTTGAATTGCAAAACGACCCGAAAAACCGCGCCGAAAATGTGATGATTGTCGATTTGTTGCGCAATGACCTCGGCAAAATCGCGCAAACAGGCAAAGTACGCGTGCCTGAACCGTTTAAAGTTTCCCGTTTCGGCAGCGTTTGGCAGATGACCAGTGCCATCGAGGCGCAGGCGCTGCCTGATGTTTCGGTTGCCGATACTCTCCGTGCAGCCTTCCCATGCGGCAGTATTACCGGTGCGCCCAAACGCATGAGTATGCAGATTATTGAGTCCCTTGAATCCGAACCGCGCGGTTTGTACACAGGCAGCATCGGCTTTTTACATCCGTGTGATACGGGTTTGGGGTTTGAAGGCGTATTTAATGTTGTGATTCGTACCTTATCCCTGAAACCGGTTTCAGACGGCCTTTATCAAGGTGTTTATGGTGTGGGTTCGGGGATTGTGATTGATAGCGATCCTGAAGCCGAATATCGCGAGTGCGGTTGGAAGGCGCGTTTTCTCAATGAATTGCGGCCTGATTTCGGTATTTTTGAAACCATGCGCGTGGAAGACAAACAATGCCGTTTGCTCGATTTGCACTTAGGCCGTCTGAAAATTTCGGCACAAGCGCTCAACCTGTCTTGGCCTGAAAATACAATAGAGCAAATCCAACACTATATAGATGCGTTGCCAAGTGGGTTGTTTAGAGTCAAAGCCGCTTTGTTTTCGGACGGCCTTGCATTGAGCCATACGGCTGTTTCCGAATTGGATGGGCAACAATACGTCATCTTGAGTGAGTACACATTAAGCCAACGTGATTATCTACGCCGTTTCAAAACCACGCGCCGTGAAATTTTTGACCAAGCATGGAAAACGGCAGAAGGGCAGGGCGCATTTGACAGCCTGTTTTTCAATTCAGACGGCCTTTTGTTAGAGGGTGGAAGAAGCAATGTGTTCGTAAAATATCAAGGACAATGGCTCACGCCGTCTTTGGATTTGGATATTTTGAACGGGGTAATGCGCCAAGCGGTATTGAGGCAGCCGCAGCTATATTTAGGTACGGATACAATCAAGGAAACCCACATAACGCGCGCGATGTTGGAAAATGCGGAAGAAATCCGTTTGAGTAACGCTTTAAGGGGCATGTTTGCGGTTTCGCTCCGTAAATAAATGGCAATAGTCAAATCATCGTGATTCAAATTGTCGTAAAGCGGCAATATCCGATAGAATACGTCATTTCAACAATGAGGCCGTCTGAAAGGGAAAACAATATGGCAAAAGCAAAAGGTGGATTGGGACGCGGTTTGGATTCGCTGATTTCCAATGCAGTGGACAGCAGCAGTAGCGACCGCCTGACAACGGTTGCCATCGCCGATATTCAGCCCGGCCGCTATCAGGCGCGTGTGCAAATTGATGATGAAGCTTTGCAGGAGTTGGCCGATTCCATTAAAGCGCAAGGCATTATCCAGCCGGTTATTGTGCGCGAACGTGGTTTGTCCCAATATGAATTGATTGCTGGCGAACGCCGTTGGCGCGCTTCCCAGTTGGCCGGTTTGACCGAAATTCCCGTCGTCATCAAAACCATCAGCGATGAAACTGCATTGGCCATGGGTTTGATTGAAAACCTGCAACGTGAAAACCTCAATCCGATTGAAGAAGCGCAAGGTTTGAAACGCCTCGCCGACGAATTCGGCCTGACTCATGAAACCATCGCAAAAGCCGTCGGTAAAAGCCGTAGTGCCATCTCCAACAGCCTGCGTCTGTTGAGCCTGCCTGAGCCGGTTCAGGAAATGCTTTATCAACGCCGTCTGGAAATGGGGCATGTCCGTGCGTTGCTAACTTTGCATGTGGTTGACCAATTGGAGTTGGCGCAAAAAGCCGTCAAAAACGGTTGGTCGGTGCGCGAGGTAGAGCGGCGCAGCCAGTTGGCTCATCAAAAAGCCAAGCCGGAAGCAGCCAAAACCATCAGCCCGGATATCCGCCGTATCAATGATGCCCTGACTGAGCGTTTGGGTGTCAATGCCGAAGTCAAAACCAGCAATCAGAAAAAAGGCAAAATCGTACTGCATTTTGATACGCCGGAAACGTTTGACTACCTGCTGAAACAGTTAGGCATCAATCAAGAGTTTTAACGGTTTGATAAACAGGCCGTCTGAAAAAAGTTTTTCAGACGGCCTGAATTTTTGATAAAAGGACTGGTCGTACAGATGTTTACAATACAAATCAAAATCTTCTGTAAAATCTGTGTAGCAACATGTAATTTGTGTTAAACTCCGTTCCTGCAAAGATTTGTTTTATATGTGTTAATCATTTATCTGTGAAAGGTTCACAAAGATTAACATATTGCTTGACGTTAACAAACTTCTTGATTATATTAATTTACCTTGCGTTTTGGGGTGTGAAGTACAATGAATCAGATAGTCCCATTGCAAGTGATTGTATTGTTAATAATTTCAGTTGTTTGTGCGTTATTTTCCGGATTGCCCGGCTTCCTCTCTGCTTTGGCGGGAGGATTTTCGTATATTTTGCCTACCCTGGTTGCAGTTTTACTTTTAAAGTTTTCCCGACGAAATCCCAATCTGCAAAGTTCGATGTTTATCGGCGGAGAGGTTTTAAAAGTAGTGCTGTCGCTGGTATCTATGTTGGTCGTTTTTGCGATATGGCATCGATCACTGGTATTTTACCCATTTTTATTGGCGTTTCTTAGCGTCAGTCATTTGGTTTTTTTAGTATTGTTGAGAGTGAAACACTATGGCAGGTGAAACTATGACCGCTGCCGACTACATCAAGCACCACTTGCAAAGCTTGACCAGTATGTCGGATGTTACTCAGGGTCAAGGACTGAAAAACATCGCTGATTTTTCGTTCATTAACCTTGATGCAATCTTTTTTGCCGTTCTGTTGGGCGTAATCGGCAGCTTCCTTTTGTGGCGTGGGGCCAAAAAAGCAACTGCTGGCGTACCCGGTCGTTTTCAGGCGGCTGTTGAAATTCTGTTCGAATTCGTGGATAACATGTGTAAGAGCATTATCCATAACGAACAATCGCGTAAAGCTGTTGCACCTTTGGGTTTGACCCTGTTTGTCTGGATTTTCCTGATGAACGCCATGGATATGTTGCCGGTTGATTTGTTGCCGATGGCATGGCAAGGCATTACCGGTAATCATCACGCACTGTTGCGTGTCGTACCGACTGCTGACTTGAATACCACTTTGGCTTTGGCAATTGGCGTATTGCTGGTATGTATTTATTACAATATCAAAATCAAAGGCTTTGGCGGTTGGATTCACGAATTGTTCAGTGCGCCTTTTGGTCCGATGCTCGCTCCGGCCAACTTCCTGCTGAACTTGGTAGAGTTTTTGTCCAAAACCGTATCCCACGGTATGCGGTTGTTTGGTAATATGTATGCCGGTGAGCTGGTGTTCTTGCTGATTGCTTTGTTGGGTGGTGCATGGGCATCAACCGGCAGTATCGAAACTTTGGATCCAATTTTGTTTGTGTTCCATCTGATTGCCGGTTTGGCTTGGGCGATTTTCCATATTTTGGTTATCACCTTGCAGGCATTTATTTTCATGGCGTTGGCGTTCGTATATATCGGACAAGCGCATGATGCACACTAATCAAGTAGTTTTTTCGTAGTTTGTTTTTTGTAGTTTAACCTTTACTATTTTAAGGAGTTTAAAAATGGGTTTGATTGCTATCGCATGTGGTTTGATCGTTGCCTTGGGCGCATTGGGTGCCTCTATCGGTATCGCAATGGTTGGTTCTAAATACTTGGAATCTTCTGCTCGCCAACCTGAGCTGATCGGTCCTCTGCAAACCAAACTGTTCTTGATCGCTGGTCTGATCGACGCGGCCTTCTTGATCGGTGTGGCTATTGCCCTGTTGTTCGCCTTCGTTAACCCGTTTGGTGCTGCGTAATCAAGACGGAGCGATCCGTTCAGATACAGGCTTATGGTCTGTTTGATTAACCCAGATACGAAGGTTAAGTAACGTGAATATTAATGCAACCTTATTTGCGCAAATCCTAGTTTTCTTTGGCTTGGTTTGGTTTACGATGAAATTCGTATGGCCTCCGATTGCCAAAGCATTGGATGAGCGTGCCGCAAAAATCGCCGAGGGCTTGGCTGCTGCCGAGCGCGGTAAGAGCGATTTTGAGCAGGCAGAGAAAAAAGTTGCAGAACTTATGGCCGAAGGGCGTAATCAGGTAACCGAAATGGTTGCCAACGCCGAAAAACGTGCTGCAAAAATTGTAGAAGAAGCCAAAGAGCAAGCTTCTCATGAAGCAGCACGCATTGCAGCCCAAGCAAAAGCTGATGTGGAGCAAGAAGTTAACCGTGCGCGCGAAGTGTTGCGTGAACAGGTTGCTACACTGGCTGTTAAAGGTGCGGAATCTATCTTGCGTAAAGAAGTTGATGCTTCCAAACATGCAGATTTGCTCAGTACCTTAAAACAGGAGCTGTAATCTTATGGCAGAGTTCGCAACGATTGCCAGACCTTATGCGAAAGCATTATTTAGTCTGGCTCAGGAAAAAAACCAAATCGAGTCTTGGTTGGGCGAACTGAAAGAACTCGCAGCGGTTGTTCAAGATGAGAAAGTCATTGCGCTCATCGAGCAACCGGAAACGGGAGCTTCCGAAAAAGCAGAAACGCTCAAAGGTCTTGTCGGTATCAAAAATGTCGAATTGGCAAATTTCATTACCGTTTTGGCCGAGCAAAAGCGTTTGCTGGTATTGCCGGAAATTTATGCCCAATATCAAGATTTGACCTTGATACACAACAATACGAAATCGGCAGTAATTTACAGCGCGTATGAGCTCAGTTATCAGCAGCTGGCCGATGTTACCGATATCCTGACAAAACGCTTTAACAGCAAATTGGATGTGGTAACTAAAGTTGCCCCTGAATTAATCGGCGGCATCAAAGTAGAAGTGGGTGATCAGGTCTTGGATTTGTCCGTACAAGGCAAGCTGAATGCTTTGTATGCGACTATGACGAATTAGGAGAGTTTTCATGCAGCTTAATCCTGCTGAAATTAGCGATTTGATTAAAGCCAAAATCGAAAATCTGTCCGTCAATGCAGAAGTGCGTACCCGTGGTACCGTTGTTTCTGTTACAGACGGCATTGTGCGCATTCATGGCTTGTCAGACGCGATGCAAGGTGAGATGCTCGAATTCCCCGGTAACACTTTCGGTCTGGCTATGAACTTGGAGCGTGACTCCGTCGGTGCCGTAGTGTTGGGTGAGTACGAACACATTAAAGAAGGCGATACAGTTACCTGTACCGGCCGTATTTTGGAAGTGCCGATCGGTCGCGAACTGGTTGGCCGCGTGGTTGATGCATTGGGTCGTCCTATCGATGGTAAAGGTCCAATCAACACAACATTGACTGCTCCAATCGAAAAAATTGCACCAGGTGTGATTGCGCGTAAATCGGTTGACCAACCAATGCAAACTGGCCTGAAAGCCATTGATTCTATGGTTCCGGTTGGTCGTGGCCAACGTGAGTTGATCATTGGTGACCGTCAAACCGGTAAAACTGCCGTAGCACTGGATGCCATCGTTAACCAAAAAGGTACAGGCGTTATCTGTATTTATGTGGCTATCGGTCAAAAAGCATCTTCTATTGCCAACGTAGTACGCAAATTGGAAGAGCATGGTGCGATGGAACATACTATCGTGGTTGCTGCAACTGCTTCTGAAGCCGCTGCACTGCAATACATCGCTCCTTACTCCGGTTGTACCATGGGCGAATTCTTCCGTGACCGTGGTGAAGATGCGTTGATCGTATACGATGACTTGTCTAAACAAGCCGTTGCATACCGTCAAATTTCTCTGCTGTTACGCCGTCCTCCTGGCCGTGAAGCATATCCTGGCGACGTATTCTATCTGCACTCCCGTTTGTTGGAACGTGCAGCCCGCGTCAGCGAAAACGAAGTTGAAAAACTGACCAATGGCGAAGTAAAAGGCAAAACCGGTTCTCTGACTGCGTTGCCAATTATTGAAACCCAAGCCGGTGACGTATCAGCATTCGTACCAACCAACGTAATTTCGATTACAGACGGCCAAATCTTCTTGGAAACCGACTTGTTCAACGCCGGTATCCGTCCTGCAATCAATGCCGGTATTTCCGTATCGCGCGTAGGTGGTGCAGCACAAACCAAAGTCATCAAAAAACTGGGTGGCGGTATCCGTTTGGCGTTGGCACAGTACCGTGAATTGGCGGCATTCTCGCAATTTGCTTCCGATTTGGACGAAGCAACACGCAAACAGCTGCAACACGGTGAAGTGGTTACTGAATTGATGAAACAAAAACAATTCAGCACATTGAACACTGCCGAAATGGCATTGACTTTGTGGGCGATCAACAACGGTTCTTACGCAGATGTTCCGGTATCCAAAGCCTTGGCTTTCGAAGCAGAATTCTTGAGTTTCGTACGTACGCAACATCCTGACGTTCTGGAAGCGATTAATGCATCAGGCGCAATGTCTGACGAAAGCGAAAAAGCATTGACCGAAGCCATGAAATCTTTCAAATCTTCTTACGCTTACCAAGCATAAGTATTGAGATGAAAGGAGTCTGAAATGGCAGTCGGAAAAGAGATTCTCACCAAAATCCGTAGTGTTCAAAATACCCAAAAGATCACTAAAGCGATGCAAATGGTGTCGACCTCTAAAATGCGGAAGACTCAAGACCGGATGCGCTTAGCGCGTCCGTACGCCGAAAAAGTGCGTACAGTGATGAGCCATCTTGCACAGACTAATGCCGATCATGGTATCAAATTGTTGGAGCCGCACCGCGAAGTGCGTCGTGCCGGTTTCATTTTGATTACCTCGGATAAAGGTTTGTGCGGTGGCTTGAACGCAAACGTACTGAAAAAGTTTTTGGCGCAAGTTCAAGAGTATCAGGAACAAGGTATCGAAGTCGAAGTCGTGTGCCTGGGTAGTAAAGGTTTGGCTGCATGCCAAAGTATCGGTTTGAATGTTATTGCCAGTGCAACCAATTTGGGTGATACCCCAAAAATGGAATTGCTGCTCGGCCCTCTGACCGAAATCTTCCAACGTTATGAGAAGCATGAATTAGACCGTATCCATATGGTTTACTCACGTTTCGTCAATACAATGCGCCAAGAGCCGCGTATGGAAGTTTTGCTGCCTATCGGTGAAAACGTTATTGACGACGGAACAGGTCATTCTTCATTTACTTGGGAATACCTCTACGAGCCGAGTCCTATCGCCGTATTGGAATATTTGGTTCGCCGCTATTTAGAGTCTGTGGTTTATCAGGCATTGAGCGATAACATGGCATCTGAACAAGCTGCGCGTATGGTAGCGATGAAAGCCGCAACCGACAACGCAGG
Source organism: Neisseria sp. P0020.S005 (assembly GCF_051957055.1). Taxonomy (NCBI): domain Bacteria; kingdom Pseudomonadati; phylum Pseudomonadota; class Betaproteobacteria; order Neisseriales; family Neisseriaceae; genus Neisseria; species Neisseria sp. P0020.S005. The sequence goes on from NZ_JBQCWV010000002.1 coordinate 253,195, forward strand.
CAATGCCATCAAAGAATTGCGCTTGGTGTACAACAAATCGCGTCAAGCCGCGATTACCACAGAATTGTCAGAAATTGTAGCAGGTGCAGCGGCAGTTTAATGCCGTCTGAAGCCTGAACAGGAAATTAGGATACGATAATGAGCCAAGGCAAAATCGTACAAGTTATTGGTGCGGTGGTTGACGTGGAATTTCCACGCGACGCTATCCCGCATGTTTACGATGCCCTGAAATTGGACGAGAACGGTCTGACTCTGGAAGTTCAACAGCTTCTGGGTGACGGCGTTGTCCGTACTATTGCAATGGGTAGTTCAGACGGCCTGAAACGCGGTATGTCTGTAAGCAATACTGGTGCGCCAATCACTGTGCCGGTAGGTAAAGGTACATTGGGTCGTATTGTCGACGTATTGGGTACACCTGTTGATGAAGCAGGTCCGATCGATACCGACAAGAGCCGTGCCATTCACCAAACTGCTCCGAAATTCGACGAGTTGTCTTCAACTACCGAATTGCTGGAAACCGGTATTAAAGTGATCGACTTGCTGTGTCCGTTTGCTAAGGGCGGTAAAGTAGGTCTGTTCGGTGGTGCCGGTGTAGGTAAAACCGTGAACATGATGGAATTGATCAACAACATCGCCAAAGCGCACAGCGGTCTGTCCGTGTTCGCAGGTGTAGGTGAACGTACCCGTGAAGGTAACGACTTCTACCACGAGATGAAAGATTCCAACGTATTGGATAAAGTAGCCATGGTGTATGGCCAAATGAACGAACCTCCAGGCAACCGTCTGCGTGTTGCTTTGACCGGTTTGACTATGGCCGAATACTTCCGTGACGAAAAAGACGAAAACGGTAAAGGTCGCGATGTATTGTTCTTCGTTGACAACATCTACCGTTACACTCTGGCCGGTACCGAAGTATCTGCACTGTTGGGCCGTATGCCTTCTGCAGTGGGTTACCAACCGACATTGGCTGAAGAAATGGGTCGTTTGCAAGAGCGTATTACCTCTACCCAAACCGGTTCCATTACTTCCATCCAAGCCGTATATGTACCTGCGGATGACTTGACTGACCCGTCTCCAGCGACAACTTTCGCCCACTTGGACGCGACCGTCGTATTGAGCCGTGATATTGCATCTTTGGGTATTTACCCGGCAGTTGACCCGCTTGACTCTACTTCACGCCAATTGGATCCGATGGTATTGGGTCAAGAGCACTACGACGTAGCGCGCGGTGTACAGTCTACTCTGCAAAAATACAAAGAATTGCGCGATATTATCGCCATTCTGGGTATGGACGAATTGTCTGACGAAGACAAACTGACTGTGATGCGTGCCCGTAAAATCCAACGCTTCCTGTCTCAACCGTTCCACGTTGCCGAAGTATTTACCGGTTCTCCAGGCAAATACGTTTCATTGCGTGACACCATCGCCGGCTTTAAAGCCATCTTGAACGGCGAATACGACCATCTGCCTGAACAAGCGTTCTATATGGTAGGCGGCATCGAAGAAGCGGCTGAGAAAGCGAAAACCTTAAACTAAGGAGGCCGGCATGAGCACCATGCAAGTTGAAGTGGTTAGTAGCGAGCAAAACATCTATTCGGGCGAGGCCAGCTTTGTGGTGGTTCCGACCGTTCAAGGTGAGCTTGGTATTTATCCACGACACGAGCCGATTATGAGTTTGGTACGCCCCGGCGCATTGCGTTTGACTGTTCCGGGTGAAGCTGAAGAAGTGCTGGTTGCCGTTTCCGGTGGCGTTTTAGAAGTACAGCCTGATAAGATTACCGTATTGGCAGACGTTGCCGTCCGCAGTACCGAAATGGATCAGGCGCGTGCTGAAGCAGCTAAAAAAGCAGCCGAAACAGGTGTTAATGAAGCTAGAGACGAAAAATCTTTGGCCGAAGCGCACAAAGCATTGGCAGCAGCCATTGCCCAGCTGAAAACTTTGGATTACCTTCGTTCGCAAAAAAACAAGTAATGTGGGTTCATCAAGAAAAAGCACAACGAAATGTTGTGCTTTTTTATTTTCTTGAAGATAAGCGGCTTGATATTGAAATGTCGACAGACGAGTAGACGGCATAAATTATTAAATCCCCCTATTTTCAGATGATCTGTACGTACCGTAAAGAAAGGCCGAGACCTTTGCAAAATTCCTTTCCCCCAACAGCCGAAATCCAAACATAGGTTTTCGTCTATTTCCGCTCCTAATTACTCCTGATTTTACCCAAATATCCCCTTAATTCCCCTTGGATACCTGATTAA